>DAOTTL010000230.1:0-8458 GCA_034438135.1 Ktedonobacteraceae bacterium
ATCATCAAAGGGCTTGAGCCTGCACTCGTCACCTTTGCGCATCAGGGAGCGGCTGCTTACCGTGAGGAGTTTGACCTTCTGTATCGGCGAGAATCACCCCACGCCAATGCGATGTGGCAAGCCGATCACTGTGAGCTTCCCATCCTCCTGCTTGATGAAACTGGCAAAGCGGATAAGCCTTATCTTACTGCCATCGAGGATGACTACAGCCGTATGATCGTCGGCTATCGATTCAGCTTTCAGCAATCGACCGCATTGACGACTGCGTTGGCGCTTCGTCAAGCGATTTGTCATAAAGAAGATCCTCGTTGGCATGCCTACGGCATTCCGACGGTCTTTTACACCGACCACGGCTCCGATTTCACGAGCAAACACATGGAGCAGGTGGCGGTTGACCTGCCAATGGAACTGGTTTTCTCAAAAGTCGGGATGCCTCGCGGCCGTGGCAAAGTCGAACGCTTTTTTCGAAGCGTGGAGCAGCTCCTGCTGCAAGATCTGCCAGGATATGCCCCAAAAGGATCAACCGGGATAAAGGCAACCTTGACGTTACCCGCTTTTGAGCACCGCTTTCGGACCTGGTTGCTCGAAGATTATCATCAGCGTCTTCACGAAGAAACCAAATACCAGCCCCAGGAGCGATGGGAAGCAGGCAGATTTCTGCCACGGATGCCCAAGTCGCTCGAACAACTGGATCTCCTGCTCTTACTGGTGGCCAAAACGCGCCGTGTGCAACAGGATGGCATCCGTTTTCAAGGGTATCGCTACCTTGATCCGACGCTGGCTGGCTACATCAAAGAGGAGGTCGTGATTCGATATGATCCTGCTGACTTGGCTGTCATCCGAGTATTTCACCAAGATCGCTTTGTGTGCCGTGCCATTTGCCAAGAGCTGGCCGAATCAACCATCAGTTTAAAAGCGATCGAAAAGGCCAGATCCGAGCGCCGCAAACAGGTCCGAGATGGACGCTCAACGCAGGCCGCGATGGTGGATCGATATGTAGAAATGCATCAGAAACCAACACAGCAACCCAAGACACTAGTAGCTGAAACTGCGCCTGTCGAAGCGCGTCCACGACTCAAAAGGTACATTAATGACTAATCACGACAAGGAACCGTCTCAAGGTTTTGTGGTGACAAAAACTATCGGCGCTTTGCTGAGATGTGCGATGCATGTCGGCGCGCTCGTGTGGTTGGTCTGGGATATGGGTCTCCTGGCACTGGAAAAACCGAATCTGCGACGTATTATACTCAATGGAACCTGATTGAGCCATTTTTACCAGAACCTTTGATCACATTCACAGGACGTAATGCCGTAGATGGCCTCTATCCCTACCGACCCCTGGCCCTCACCTCTGTTCCCTTAGACGCTTCCATCCGAGAGTGCCGAACGGTGTTCTATACACCTCCGGTGACAGGGGCTCCTGGGCGCATCGAAAAAGAAGTATTCACCTTGTTTGCGGCATTTTCCTATCTGGTGGAAGCTGCCAATCAGCGTTATCAGGGCAACGAAGCGTTTCTGGTGACGCGCCGTTATACGCGTCTCATTGAACTGTTGGTGGTCGATGAAGCCAATCGACTCAAGGACGGAGGGCTGGAGCAGATTCGTGATATTGCGGACCGTGGGAAGATTGGCCTCGTCTTGTTGGGGATGCCTGGACTGGAGAAGCGCGTAGCGCGTGCACCACAGCTCTACTCGCGAATTGGGTTCAACCATGAAATGGAGGCGTTATCTGAGGAGGAGACACGTTTTTTTCTAGATCAACGCTGGAGTTCATCGAGTGTCCGCCCTTACGGACCAGGAGGCCGTCACCACCATTCTTCGCATCGTCAGGGGCAATATTCGTGTGATTGAACGCCTGATGATGCAAGTTGAACATGTCTTGGTTGCCAACCAAATCACCGTCGTCACCAAAGATGTGGTGGAAACCGCACGGAAGAATCTTATCATGGGGTCCGATTGATCGACGCTTCCCAATCAGGTGTCTCAAAACCGTTCGGTTCTTGCGACAGTTTGCTTAAGTGTTCAATATCTTGTACAGATCATTATCTGCTAACAGAGAGTAATTACTGTCTTTAATGAAAAAGGCTTGCCAGATCGTTGACAGAGTGGATGATGATACAACTCCAAAGTGATCCCGAACGCCTTAAGATAAAACAAAGAACAAACGCAAAAATAAAGAGATATGCCATAGTGTAAAGCATGTTGGGAAAGAGCACTTGTCCAAGGCTTATCCAATAAGGGATATGCACTCCAAGAAAGAGCAGAGATGAGAGTAGGCTGGCACGCCAGGAATCCATAAGTTGCTGAAGCTTCTGGAAGAGCAGCCCGCGAAAAGGAATTTCTTCTATAATGCCTACCAAGAGTACAACGTTCACCCATTCGTCGATCCCCGCATTGAGATGTAATGTATACCTTAGTATAAAATACTTATAGAAAGGTACGACGACATATAATAGCGAGATCAAGCATCCCCAGATTACACCTTTGAGTACATTCGTAGTAAGTTTGAGGTAAATGAAGGGAGGCCTTTTTTCAATGTATATGATATAGAGGAACGCTGGTATTATCCAAAAGAGCAGTTTGCAAATCGGAGCGGTGAATAGACCAGCAATTACGCCGAAATGATGAGTGATGAAAGGCGTTATAGCAGAATATTCCACTATATCTGCTATGTAAACGAGCAAGATGTATGCAACGAGAAAGACAATCTCAAGGATCAGTTTTCTCGTTGAAATGATAGAAATATTTCTTTCTTTCATAAAGAAGATAAGGGATGTATTGCTTTCGAGTTCTTTTTAAGAAAAGCTTCTGCTCCTCTAGATGTTAATTTTAGCACATCAAGTCAAACAGTTTAAGCCAATTTCAAGAAACGCCCATTTTCCGATGCTCGAAATCAGCCGTTTAATGAGTCTCAAAAACGACCGTTTTTTGCGACAATCTGATGAGCCTTTTTACGCGCTGTCGCACTTCTTCCGCATGAGTAGGATTTTCCTTGACTCATCTCATAACTCATCTCATAATCAAAGTCTCACACAGTCAGGTAGTTGACGGGAAACGTGAGACAAAAGGAAGAGTTTATGAAGATTGGCTATGTGCGCATCTCAAAACAGGAGCAAAATGAGGCATTGCAGATCGATGCCCTCAAAGAAGCAGAGTGTGACAAATGGTTTCTGGACAAGATGACTGGATCAAAAGCAGAGCGCAAAGGACTTGACGAGGCACTGGCATATGTACGGCCAGGGGACATCTTCGTTGTATGGAAGTTGGATCGAGCAGGGCGCTCGTTAACCCATTTGATTGAATTGCTCAAGCGCCTCAATGAACGCGGCATTGGATTTATGAGCCTAACAGAGCAGATTGATACCACCACACCAGGCGGAAAACTGATTTTTCATATGATGGGAGTGCTGGCCGAGTTTGAACGCGATCTCATTCGAGAGCGCACGAATGCGGGACTTGTAGCGGCCAGAGCCAGAGGGCGCAGAGGTGGACGACCCAGAAAACTGAAGACCAATGGGAAAGTGGCACTGGTTCGACAGATGTTTGCTGACCAGCGTAATTCCATTCCTGAAATCTGTGCAGCACTTGGGATCTCTCGTGCTACGCTTTATCGACATGTCAAAGAGGCGAAATCAACAGAGTAATTACCAAAAAATCAACCGTTTAATTCCCAAATTTACAGAGAAGCAGCAAGGCTTCCTCGTTTTTCATGGCTGGCTTACATGGGCTTGCAATACCTCGGCATGCGTCGTACCACCTGGTAGCCCACGCTTTCGTAGAGGTGGAGGGATTTGCCGGGATTTTCTGCATTGATGTCTCTACAAATCTTCTCGAACGTCGATCCCATGAGAGCGTGTGGACGCTTTGATGCTGGGCAACAAACAACCACGAGGTAGCTCGTGGTCTGAGGGGGAGGGTAAATGTGAAAAACGCCACAAAAAACCACGAGCCGTAAGTGCGCCTCGGGTGCAATTTTCGCGGGAAAAGCCGAAAAAGCTACCCTTTTGAGGACGCACTCCTGGATAGGGAAGCGGAAATGCCAATTTTCGTGCCTACGCCACACTTGTTTCGATCATAGAAAACCATCGTGTGCGTCCTCCTTTCTCAAAGAGAATAGTTGGGTTACTGACTTAAGATACCAGAGATTGTGCCGTGATGCAAGCCTTGGGGTGACAAGATTGGATGCCGTTCAAGCAAGGGTAACGGAGAACACCTTCGCCAGAACCAGCTCTGTAACGCTCGCTCTACTTTTCAGAGATCCGCCAGATTTCTCGCTTGATCCAACGTAAGTTGTGATTAGGAGTAACCGTGGTGCGCTTTGGATGCGGAGTCATACCATTTTTTCGTGCTTCTCTTCACGCTAAGCAGTGGCAATTCATGCAAATGGTGAGCAGGAGGGATTTCAAGAGCGCATTGATTGGAAAACCTTGCTACATGGAAAACTCTTCTTTTGCACCCCCTGAGCTAGAATTGGAACGCCCTGGAAAGCAACCAGCTTCTCTTGCATTGAGAGATAAAGACTGCTATACTTTTATCTGAAGAATCAGAAACTCACAGATGCAGCACAAACGGTTCATACTTCTCTCCTGGCACGATGGAAAAGCCTGATGCTTGAGGAAATGAAGCAGGTGAAAGAGGCATCTTATACCAATTCATTCTTTGAAATAATTTACCTTCTGTAGTGATAGAAGTTCATTTTCAGCTTTTAACATAAAGGGAAGTCTATGACTTTAGAAGGGAAACAATTCAGTCACTATCGCATTCTCCGACTCATCGGTAGAGGTGGTATGGGCACAGTCTACCTCGTTGAGGACATCAAAGTTCAACGACAGGTTGCGGCCAAACTCATCGAAATCGAAATGACGAAATCCAGTAAGGATACAGTTGCCAACGCGCTCCGCCTCATTCGGCGTGAGACGATCTCTATTGCCAGACTTGACCATCCTAACATCCTGCCACTCTATGATTCTGGTGAAGCTGATATTGACGGATCTTCTTTTGCCTATCTCATCACTCCCTATCGTCAGCATGGCTCGTTGCTCACCTGGCTAGAGCAAAGAGACCAGAACCAGCCAACCAGGTCGCTTACGACGAAACAGATTGTCCACTTGATTCAGCAGGCGGGTCAGGCCTTGCAGTATGCTCATGACTGTCAGGTCATGCACCTGGATGTCAAACCAGCCAATTTCCTGATCCGTGATCGATCTGGAACCGGCGAATATCCTGACCTTATGCTCTGCGATTTTGGCATTGCACGCCTGACAGATGTGAGCATCAGTTCCATCAGTCTGAATATGAGTGGGACGCCCATCTATATGGCCCCAGAGCAGTGGAATGACAAACCAACATTTGCCAGCGACCAATACGCCCTGGCAATTATGGTCTATGAATTGCTCGCTGGTAAGCCACCTTTTCAGGGAACACTCATGCAGGTGATGTACGCCCACGTTCATGAGCAGCCAAAGCCAATTTACGAGAGCAATCCTCTCCTGCCTCTAAATGTCGATGTCGTACTACAACGCGCTCTAGCAAAAAGCCCGGAGCAGCGATTTTCCTCAGTGGCTACATTTACGCAGGCGTTGCAAACAGCCATGCAAAGCAGGGGAGATGAGACGCGGCCTGCTCCTATTGCTCACTCTTACTCACCTCCTCCAAACGCCATGGAGCGAATGCCGCAGCCGCACCTCTTTCTCCCAGGCACAGGAGAGAGAGCACCGCAGCCGCAACAGCGCCCAATTCTTCCAGGCGTAGTGGAGAGAGCACCGCAGCCGCAACAGCTTCGCTCACGTCGTCCCCAAAGAAGGAGGCGATTTTTCATACTAACGATACTGATCATTTGCATTGTAGGAGGCATCGGACTCGCTGCAGCCCTTGCTCTGTTTGATGCAAAAACTCCAACGCCCCAGGCATCCGCTCAACTTGAACCGCAGTTCCGTTTTGATGCCAGTCATAGCGGATACAATCCATACGAACAGCGACTTTCGGCGCTCACTGTTCTGCATCTCAAACAAGCATGGAAAGGTTCCACAAGTGCTGGCATCGGGTCTTCACCCATTGTCGTGAATGGCATGATCTATACCAGTTCGGAGGACGGAACGCTGGCTGCTTTTTCATCGACAAGCTGTAGCAATGAGACGACCTGCCGACCCGTCTGGAAAGCTTCTACAGGTCACTTTACAAACACACCAAATGACTCCTCCCCGGCGGAATCTCATGGTATCATTTACGTAGGTTCCTACGATGGTCATCTCTACGCCTTCAAGATTGCTGCATGTGCTCAAGCGCCTGCATCTCTCTGCAAACCTCTGTGGTCAACCGATACTCCTATGGGTGCTCTTTATTCCTCACCTACGGTAGCAAATAATGTGGTTTACATTGGTTCAACGAACAGCTATCTCTACGCATTTGCTGCAACAAATGGACAATATCTCTGGAAAGGGTTCCTTGGCACTCCTACGTATTCGTCGCCAGCAGTAGCTGATGGAATGGTGTATGTGGGTTCGGCAGCTTCCAGGTCAGAGAGCAATGGTACCTCTACTGACAATCTCTACGCGTTCAGTACACAAGGATGCAATCAACAGGTCTGTCAACCCGTCTGGAAAGCTCATGTCTCAGGTGATATAGAGTCTTCGCCCGCAGTAGTCAATCATGCCGTGTACTTCGGTACTCTTAATGGCACATTTTATGCTTATGGTGCAGTAAATGGTCAGCAACTCTGGCTTTTCCAAACAGGTGGACCGATCTACTCGTCGCCAGCGGTGGCTTATGGCGTTGTGTATATATGCTCTGATGATAGAAAACTCTATGCATTCGATGCTTCGAGCAACCCAACCACAAAGAAGCTGCCACGCTGGACCGTTCAAACCGGCGACAAAATTCGCTCATCACCAACCATAGCCAATGGGGTGGTGTATATAGGCTCCGATAATGGAAAACTCTATGCGTTCAATGCTGCAAGCAATGCAACGACCAATGAACCGCCACTCTGGACTTCCTCCGGCAACTATGGCCCCATTGCTTCTTCACCAGCGATTGACAACGGAGTGGTCTATGTGGGTTCACACGATAGCTATCTCTACGCCTTTCACCTTTAAGAAGGTGGAGGTTCATCAAATGGGCCTATCTCTTGCAATAAGCTCTGATAGCGATCACGGGTTTCGTTCGTTTGGGGATGAGAAAGGCCGAGAACGTGCTCCCGAAGTGCCAGGACACTTTTATAGGAAGCTAAAGCCTCATCCCTGTTTCCCTGTGCTTCCTGAAAGACCGCAATATCATGCACAACAACTAACGTATCTGGATGCTGTACTCCCAAGTATTGCGTCAGAATATCCAGGGCCCTCTGATAAAGTGGCTCGGCCTGTTGATACTTCCCCTGGTTACTATAAAGGATGGCCAGTACATCAAGTGAAGCAGCCGTATCAGGGTGGGTAGCACCTGAGTGTTGCTCTCGAATATTCAGAGCCCGCTGACCAGAGGTTTCGGCCTCTTCATATTTTTTCTGATCGATGTAGAGGAGAGCCAGGTTATGCAATGAGTCGGCGACATCGGGATGCTCAGGACCCAACACCTGCTCCTGGATGTGCAATACTCGCTGATAAAGTGGCTCAGCCTCAGCATATTTGCCCTGAGATTGATAGAGGTCAGCCAGGCCAATGAGCGGATATGTTAGATCAAACTGGTCAGGACCCAATATCTGCTCCCAGATATGCAGCGATTGTTGATAACATGTCTCAGCCTCTGTATACCTGCGCTGACGCTTACAGAGGAGAGCCAGGTTGTACAACAATGATGCTACATCAGGATGCCTGGAACCCAGGCTTTGTTGCCGAAGGTGTAACACTCGCTGATAGAGCGACTCGGCTTCTGTATACCTACCCTGATCATTGTAAAGAGTAGCCAGACCACTCATAGCGAGTGCTAGATCGGGATGCTCAGGTCCCAGTGTCCGCTCATAAGCCTGCAATGCTCGCTGATAAAGCAGCTCAGATTCTCTCTCCCGACCTTGCTCATGGGAAATCAGAGCCAGATTGTGAATTAAGGAGAGTATATGAGGATGCTCAGGACCCAGGCTCTGCTCTCGAATATGCAAGGCTCGTCTGTAGAGTTCTTCGGCCTCCGCGTACCTGCCCTGCTTGCGATAAAGATTGGCCAGATTGTGAAATGAAGAGGCTATATCAAGGTGCTCGGGAGCCAGGCTCCGCTCTCGAATATGTAACGCTCGTTTGTAGAGTTCTTCGGCCTCCGCGTACCTACCCTGCTCTCTATAAAGACTGCCTAATTCATTGAGTACAGACGCTACATCGGGATGCTCAGGACCAAAACGTTGTTCCCAGCTATGCGCTACTTGTTTGTAGAAGGACTCAGCCTCCACATATTTGCCCTGATCGCTGTAAAGATTGGCCAGATTGAAGCGTGGATTCGCTCCATTTGGATCATCAGTATCCAGACTCTGTTCCGC
>DAOTTL010000231.1:0-2246 GCA_034438135.1 Ktedonobacteraceae bacterium
AAATGAGGGATGACTCATGTATGCTAGCGCTTGCGCTGGACCACGAAATCGATCAGTTCGTCCAGGACATCGCGATGAGGTGAGGATTGGATCTGGTGAAGCGCCTCGCGAGCTTTGTCCGCATAGGAATGGGCGTCTAATAGGGCACGTTCGATGTTTTCTCCCGAGAGAACCCAGGCAATAACGGCTCTGATCTCTGTTTCGTCGTGCTCTGCTTCGTTTAGCAGTCTCTGCACCTGTTGCTGATGTCCGTTTGGCGATGATGTTTGGAGTGCATAAATCAGAGGCAGGGTGACCAGTCCCTGGCGCAGGTCGTTGCCCGCAGGCTTGCCGATGGTGCTCTGATCTTCAGTATAGTCCAGGATATCATCGATAATCTGGAATGCGATTCCCAGATTCAGACCATAGTTATACATCAGTTCAACTTCCCGGTCTGTAGCTCCGCTAACCAGCGCTCCGCCCTTGCAGCAGGCTGCAATGAGGCAGGCAGTTTTATTGCTAATTTTTTCATAGTAATTCTGGAGAGTTAGATTGGCCTGGCCAGCGGTCATCAGCTCCAGGATGGTGCCTTCACAGACTGTCGCGACTGTATCGGAGAAAAGGCGATCGATGCGTGGATCTTCTATGTCCGCGATCAGTCCGGCGGTTTTGGCAAAGTAGTAGTCGCCGAGTAGGATAGCGATATGGTCACCCCAGAGTGCGTTGACGGTGGGATTGCCGCGTCTGGTCTGGGCTTTGTCGATAATATCATCATGAATCAGGGTGGCGAGATGGGTCATTTCAAATGCCACACTCAGAAAGAGGAGCTTTTCAAAGCGATATTCTCGTAATTTGCCCGAGAGCAGTGTGAGAGCGGTTCTGAGGCGTTTGCCGGGAGATCCTAGAGCGTGCATGGACGCTGAATGCAGAATTTCGAGTCCAGAAGTTGCTCGCTCTTTAAAGGTAATATCTATCTGATCCAGGTCCGGCTCGATGCTGGCGAACAGGTGGCTCAAAGTGGCCGTGTCATTCATAAAGCTCTCCATTCGGGCATTTTTAAAAGTGGAAGCGCGTGCCGGCTTCCAGGATTGTGGCTGCGCAATCTTTCGTCTCTAAGATAAATTATAGCACAACTCAGCCATAGAATTGGCGCAAGAAAACTTGGAGCGCCAGTTCACTGATAGTGACCTCATGGAATGTCTTCAAGAACTGGAAATCGAAGAACCATATTACAAGGATGCACAAAGCACGATTGACTTTATGCTCGGCTAACTGATCGTGCAACAGTTCCCCTTGACGCAAGCAGAACATGAGTGCTTTTCAGGAAGAGGACCGCCAATTTTAGCAGAGTACGAAGCGCGACAGGCACAAGAAGCCACGCGAATGCTATCAGTACCTTGACAAACAACAAAGTGATGCATCATGCATCACCTTCAAACACTAAACGAAAGGTATGCTCTATTCTGTTTACATCGTTGCGGCAAATAAGCGCACCCTATTCTATACTTTATTGCCGAAAGGATGAAACACGATGATAAACCATAACTTACCGCATCCCAATTATGAATCATACCTGGGCATGCTTGCCTTACTGCTGACACTTGTGTCTCCTTCTGGCCATAACCACGATGCACAAGAACGAATCATCCGTGAAAAGCTTATGGTGCCGCCAGGGTTACGTCTGGACGAAGAGCGGCATGTAATCCATGATACCGATACCGACCTATAGTACCGCTATTGTGCAGCATTGAATGATATTCTCCGTATGGCTGAACGCCGTGAATTTGATGTGCTCTGCCTGGATGTATTGGATCGTGGTCCAGGACGAAAAGGAGTAAGCCGTGAAGTTTTCCAGGGACAACTCCGAGCGTTAGGGATTTCTATGTGCCAAAGTACAAAGACAAGCGGGACACAATCGAATTTTTCGGTATTACAGCTATAATTGGGGAGTCGGGACATACCAACCCCGAACCCGGCAGTTCAGAACGAATTAGAATATAGGTAAGATTTGCAGATCTTATGGTGCCGTTTCCATAAGATCTTCCTGAACATAGCCAGCAGTCATATTTAGTTCATCCAGAGCATCCATAGCGCCGCTATACTCTTCCCCGGTTAGACGGCGATTGAGTAGTGGATCGTTGACTGCTTTCCAGGCTGGAAAATACTGGTCCATCACGCTGACGGGTGTATCGGGTCCCAGTTCTGTGGCGATCCAGCGGAGAACTTCGCGGGTTCCAGAGATATCCTCAGGCATAACCAGGTGGCGT
>DAOTTL010000232.1:0-7163 GCA_034438135.1 Ktedonobacteraceae bacterium
GAAAGACGGTGGGACGGCCTGCATAGGTGGCCGAAAGCCTTTTTTCCTGCTTTCGCAAAAGCAGAAATGACCCATATTTCCATCTCTATCTACGGCTTTGGTGTAATCAGCACGCTAAAGCCATCCCAGAAATTCATAAACTGATCGTGAGTCATTACCTGACGATTGGCTGGTGAGGAATCGACGACGTACACAAAATTGGCATCACCACCCTTAACGACCATGATGTGACCTAAACTACCGATAATTACTGGAAATCCCTTGTTGGCTGTCAGAATGAGATCTTGTAGCGTTCGCGGTGGATGGGCACTGGCGCTAAAACCGAAATGATCTGCCGCTTTCGCCATACCAGGCTCACCACCCGTCAGACCATCGTAAGTATCCCAGATACCCATATCTGATTCTACCTGCAAAACATCGGATGCAACAAAATTATGTCCGTAAGAGTTCATAACCTCTTCCAGTGAAATGCCAGAACACGAAGAGTAGGACCAGACCTGATATTGGTAATCGGTATAGTACTGATTTCGTAGCGCAGAGTCAACTCGAATGATCCGAGAACTGGCACTGGCAGGTGCAGATCGCAGGGCCGTCTGAAAGCTCAGACCGGAGATCTGCGAACCAGTAAGGGTCAGTCCACTGGTAAGGCTGTGGAACGCATCGCCTGCAACACCAGTCTGAATCAACAGACCAATCGCCAGCATAGCGAACAACCCCAGCGAGACTATCGAACGACGCCGATTGTACCAGTGATGTGGAAGGTGGGCCGAAGGCACTACTTTCGGCAGATGCCTTGATGTATTTAAAGGACCTGTCCGATCAAGCCCTACCATCGAACCATCCATAAGCTGAACCACAAGCAACATTTGACCCGTTGTACTCGACAATTCTTCCTGATTCGCCCCAATTTCACGCATATGGCTCTGATGTGCCCGCCATGCGCTATAGACGAAACTGCCAATGATCAGGAGCGTCACAATGAGCAAAAGCAGCGTGACAATGGCAGACGACATACACATTTACCTCCCTGTAACAAATACGTGACTTGTGTTAGTATAGCCTGCTTTTCCCATCCAACCATACTTTTCTGGCCAAAACAGCCACTTTTTCCTATTTATGACCGCCTGGTTTCTATAGATCAATGCAAGATAGTGATCACTAAGACAAACGGGGACGGGCAGTCTCCCCCTCGAAGCAGTCTCTGTCAGAAAAGCAGAGATTGCTTGCGTGACTGTCCGCCCACCTTATCCAAAGTAAACGCAGCAAATTAGTACACTAGGGCTTTATGCAGTGCAAGTTTTAAAAGATCTTCCCCGGATTCAGGATGTTCTGTGGATCAAAGAGCTGTTTCACCTGCCTCATCCACTCTAACGCGGCTCCATGCTCGTCGCTCATAAACTTCTTTTTGGCCAGACCAACTCCATGCTCACCAGTGGACGTCCCTCCCAGTTCTAGAGATCGCGAGGTCAGGCGTTCGGCGTAGAGTTCGGCCAATTTCAACTGTTCTGGCTGAATGGCAACCAGCGTGTGAAAATTGCCATCCCCCACATGTCCTACAATACTTCCTGGCAGGTCCATCTCTTTGAGCAGTTGCTGCGCATAGAGCAAGAGTTCGGTGACGCGTGAAAGAGGTACGGCGGTGTCGGTGATATAGGGCACACAGCCTGGATTGCAGTGGACGGCGGCCCAATAATAGTTGTGACGCGCCTCCCATTGAGTCAGACGCTCCTCCGCACTGTGGGCGGTGGCAATGTCCAACGCTCCTGACTCACGCATCAAACTCTCTGCTAACTGCGTCTCTTTATGGCTGGCCTCAGCCGTAGAGGAGTGAAATTCCAGAAAAAGAGCTGGCCTCTCTGGATAATTTTGACCCAGATCGCGGTTGATGAACTCTATCCCCTGCTCATCAATTAATTCCAGACGCGCCACTGGCAGAGTACTGGCCATGATACGATAGGCAGCATCGCTGGTCTCGCGCAGGCCTGGAAAAAAGACGCGCATAGTATGGACAAAGACTGGCTGTGGATAAACTCGCACAACCAGGCGAGTAATAATCCCTAATGTACCTGCTGATCCAATAAAGAGATCTTTGAGGTCGTAGCCACTGCTGCTCTTACGCACCGCTCTACCCAGGGTTAGCACCTCTCCGTTCGCCAGAACAACGTCTAGCTGAGCAATGTTCTGACGCATCCCTCCATAGCGCACCGTCGTGGTTCCACTGGCGTTTGTGGCGGCCATCCCCCCCAGAGTGGCATTCGCGCCCGGGTCAACCGGAAAAAAAAGACCTGTCTCTTGAATGGCTGCATTTAACTCTTCGCGGGTCAGACCCGGCTCAACTTCAACGAGAAAATCTGCTGGACTCACGGCGAGAATGCGCTTCATCCGCGAAAGGTCCAGACTCAGAGCGGCCCCCTGGGGGGTCAGTTGACCCTCAAAACTACTTCCAGCTCCATATGGGATAACTGGTATCTTCTCTTCATGCGCCCAACGCAATGCCTCCTGAATATCAGCGACCGACTCGGCGAAAACAATCGCCAACGGAGGACAGATCATCGGATAATTCCGATCCTGTCCATGCGCCTCCAGAAGGGCGGGATCAATGACAACCCTGGCATTCAGACGTTCCTGCAACCTGGCAAGCATATCCATTTCTTCTCCAATGCTTTTCAAGAGATTCAGTACTTCTGCTCACCATTGTATCCTATATCCTGATTGCCTCCTCTCAAGCAGCACGCATCTCGTAGACCTCCACAGCTGACCCCATATGCCGACGATAAATCTCGACACGCTTCATACGCTCATTGAGGTTCAGTACCAGATACTCCACAGCGTCACTCTCTCCACCAGGGCGCACATTGAAATTTCCATGCTTTTGCAAACGAAAAACCCGCGTCTCACTTCCATCAATAATCCCTAGCATATGGTAATCATGATAGATTTTCCAGGAGATAGCGGTTCTGTTCTCCACTAACAACGTCTCATCATCACCAGCCAGAGCCAACTTTATCCGATACCAAACGCGTGTAAACCAGCCACCTGAACGCTTTGAACTGGTCTTTTCAGGAGACTCGATCTCAGGAGATGTCTTGATAGCCATTGTATCCCTCTTCCTTCTTTTCTAACGAACCATGGTCAAATGCCTGTCTTCAGAGACAACACCTGTCCCGCAGACCCGTGAAATTCGTTCGGTCAGTGACGGTTCACCCCAGACAGAAAGATGCTGAGAACGCTCTCGCTCGGCCAACAAATGCAATCCCCTACACACTCGCTCACGTCCTAACCAGTAGACCGCCTGCCTATCACCCTGGAAAACCCTCACTCGTCCACGCCAGCAGAGCAACCAGCTAACAGCCAGACAGCAACCAGCCGCAGCAAAGAGCAGCCAGATAAAGCGTCGATCCCAGATCGTGAGAGAAAATGAGGCACCTGTTAGCAAAAGCGCACAGGCAAAAAAAACACGTGGCAGCAGATAAAGCGGCCACAACATACCTGAACAACGAGCAAGTCCCGCAGCGATCAGTACATCCAATTCCTCCTGTCGTAGCAAGCCACCAGCCTGAGAAGGGAGCCTCAGTTTCACCTGTCCACGACCAAGAGGCGAGACAGAAACTCGTGGTCGGCTACGGCTAGAACTGGATGTGCAGCGCAACTTTGGATAAGGAGATCTATACTGCACCCTCTGGAGCAAAGCAACAAAGGTCTCCTGAACCTCAAAAGGTATCGCTCGCTGAGAGGCAGGACGGTGCAAACGACTAAGGTGGATCCTGCGGCACGGGAAGATTGGATGCTCCTGATGCATTTGCTCCTTCAGACGAAACCACGCAGACTCTGGCAAATGATGGGGAGGCAATAGAGGTCCATAGTACTCAGTCAGACGCTTTTCCAAATCCGGCTCACTCTTCTCCTGAGAGCTTTCGTGCGAATTTTCATGAAGCATAACAAACAACTATCCCCTTTCAGCCAGCAAAAATATGCGTAATCGATCGCGAGCACGATTTAAACGTGACTTAACTGTACCCTGCGGCCAGCCGAGAACATCGGCTATCTCTTTCTCGGTGAGATCCGCTCCATAGCGCAGTGCAATAACTCGCCTCTGATGAGCGTTCAGTTGGACCAGTGCCCGACTCAATTCCTCGCGCTGCGCGATCAGTTCCTGCGGATCCGGCTCATAGAAACCTCGCGGGATCTCCGCAGAAACCAGGGCAAACTGAGAGAGCGGTTGGAGATAGATGCGCTGACGTTCCATAACATCCAAGGCATGGCGATACAAGATACGCATGAGCCAGGGACGAAATGGCAATCCCACCTGGAAACGCCCTAGCCCACGCCAGGCCAGCAAAAACGCTCCCTGGGTAATGTCCTCAGCCAGACTAGCCTGATGACAAAAGCGCAGGGCCGCAGCCATGGCTACGGTATGGTGCTCCTCCCAGAGCTGACGAAATGCCTCCTGGTCTCCTTGTCTGGCTCTTTCAATTAGCGCATCTTCGCAAGTCAACGCGAATACTCCTTTCTCCTATGAAGAACTACGGTCTCCACCAGGAAAAAGGTTCCCTTTCTAGCAAGAGTCATCCCTAACTTTTCTGGGGCTTGCAAAGCCGCCCCTCCTCCCGAGAAAAGGGAGAAATGGCTGAGTTTGACAGCGGCTTCGCTGCTGTCAAACTCAGCCATTTCTCCCTGAAAAGCTGGCGGCTGCGCCGCCAGAAAGAGCGTCTACTCATTTTGCCAAAATGAGGGATGACCCCTATCTACTTTATTTACATATCTACTTTATTTAAATGAAAGCTGGCCCGTTCAACACTTGAATCAGCTCATCAGGAGTGGTAGCCTGGGCATCCAGTACCCGCCAGAGCGTCTTTCCCCCTTCACGCCAGAAACGTAGATGCAATGAACAATTGCCAACACGCAGACGCTGGAGTTCGATATCCGGTAACCATTCGGGCAACGTTGGATCTACGTAGAGGTGCCCATTGGGAGCATCGGCTCGTAAACCCAGCATAATACGCAACATATGAAAAATGGTTCCAGTAGCCCAGGCTTGCGGAATGTTCGCGCCACTCGGATAGAGGACCGGAAAATCGACAGGGCCCTCACGTTTCACTCCCGCGAATACTTCTGGCGGTCGATACGATTCAAAATGTTCGATCGCATCAAACACACCTCTAATCACCTGATGCATCTCGTCAATTAAGCCATAGCGCTTGAAACCCTCCGCGATAATCCCATTATCCTGCGGCCAGACAGAGCCACGCTGATAGGAAAATGGATTGTAGGCCGGATTCAGTTCTGAGAGCGTCCGAATGCCCCAACCGCTCCACATATCCTCCTGCAACAAGCGCCGGGCTGTACTCGCAGCCTTCTCAGAATCAACAATGCCACTCCATAAACATTGGCCAGCATTTGATGCAATAGCGGTGATTTGCTGTTTCGCAGGATCAAGACCAAAGGCAATGCAACCTTCAGATTCCATCCAGAAAACCTGATTAAACCGTTGTTTGAGATCGGTTGCCTGGCGAAGAAGATCCTGAGCACGTTCTTCTTCGCCTAAAGCCCGAAAGATCTCCGCCAGTCGTATCCTGGCATCATAGACGTATCCCTGGAGTTCACATAATGCCTTGGGCTGTTTTACCTGTGTGCCATCGGCATAGACTACAGCATCTTTCGCATCCTTCCAGCCAAGATTCTCATAGCCAGGAGTCGAGAACGTTTTATATTCCTGAAAACCATCGTTGTCCAGATCACCATATGCATCGATCCAGTGCAGACATTTCTCAGCAACCTCACGATACGTTGTCAGCAGAGCACGATCACCGGTCCAGCGATAGGTCTCTGAGAGCACGATCAGATAGAGAATCGTCGCATCAGCCGTTCCATAGTAGGGAGTGAAGGGAATACGGCGAAAATAGGCCAGTTCGCCAAAGCGAATCTCATGGAGAATTTTCCCCGGTTGAGCATCTCTCCAATCATCGCGCTCAGTTGCCTGATACTCGGACAGACGTTGGAGCGCACCACGCGCTAAGCCAGTCGTTACCAGCACACTCTGGTACGAGACCGTCAGACTATCTCGTCCAAAGAGCGTTACAAACCAGGGCACTCCGGCAGCAGGCACCCAGACATCTTCCGAGATATCCATATCGTAGATGCGTAGCGCCCGCATATCATCCACCGCCTGCTGATACATACGGTAAAGATTATTGCTGGTAGTGGAGATACCAGTACAATCGGCCTCCCATTGCCCCTGGATTCTCTCAAAGTGAGCGCCCACCTGTAGTCCCTCTGACGGTTTCGACGAAACCTCCCGATGACAGCAGACCGAAGGTAGAGAGGAAGGCGCATCATGGCTGTGCCCTAAAAGTATTTCACCACAGGTATGCCAGCGTTGATTTGGTTCAAGGGCAATCTCAAAACAAATCTGCCCATTAGAATAGCTCACCTGCACATCATCCAACACTCGATAAGACAGTGATTGCTGAAAATCGTCATGATTGTAGGAAGTAAGCAGCTGCTTCTGCTGAATGTCCCAATTGGTCAACATTTGACCACGACGCACAATACGTTGTTCACGAACCTCAAAAATGTCCGCGAAATCGGCTGAGATGGACAATTCAAGCTGAAGCACAACTCTCTTCCCTGTATAATTGGCAACATCAAGATCTTCATGGATACCCTCGCCCACTCTTCGATTAATGATCACATGGATCGTCTGTTCTTCCAGAGTACCGCTCTCCAGATTAATGGGTGGATTGGTCAGATGGAAACGCGAGGAGTAAAAGGTCAACTGGCTTGAATTGACAACTTGTAACGGATTGTTATTGATATACAGCTGATAGCTGCTGATGAAACGCGTATCATCTTTGTACACTCCCTGAGCCGTATGAGGATCGACTTCTCCATTCAAGTCGGAAACCATAAATGTTCGTCCCTGGCTGATGGTAATTATGGGCGGCCCTACTCGTATCTCAACGGGCATTCATCTCTCCTCCAGTAAAATTTCTCTTCATCTTATCACGTTCAGGTTAATTTTCGTTGAGAATACACATTTGCGAAAGCAGCAAAAGTGCTTTCTAGTTGCAAATCCACATGCATAAAACCCAAAAGATGGTTTATGCTCCTGCTTGTTTAATATTTCTAAGCCTTGGAAACATTTATTCCCTTTCTCTCTAAGA
>DAOTTL010000233.1:0-12014 GCA_034438135.1 Ktedonobacteraceae bacterium
GGCAAACGCCCCCCACAAATTCGTCAATAGCGGTGAGGGACCGCTGAGGCAGGTTGATATTCACCTGAGTAAGCGCTTCATCACCGAGTGGCTTGAAGAATGAACCCGGAGGCGACTCATTCCTCAACCGGAATGCGACCGCCGAAGAGAAAGGGTCAGCAGAGGAGCGCGTCGTGATCGTCTTCCCGCCAGAGCGTGTGATCGTCTTCCCGCCAGAAGACAAAAGATGATCAAACAACTTGCCTTCCTGCACCTGTTCGTCAAGGGCTTGTCCCTCCCTTATGCACACTTGCTCGGGTGACAGACTCAAGCTGAACGTCCCCATCGCCCTCATCATCATTCAGCTATAAGGAGGGTGTACCTCCTTATAGCTGAACCCAAAACCGGCAAAGCTATGCACTTACTCTTCAAGCCATTCCTGAATGACCTCTTTGCTGGGATGGATGGAAATCATTTGCAAGGACTCTTCGCCCGAATTTCTGAATTTGTGGGGCGTATTGGCAGGCGCGATCACAATCGATCCACCCTGCACCTCATGCGTCTCCCCACCGATGGTAAAGGTCGCATGGCCCTGCTGGAGAACAAAAACCTCTTCATATGGATGAACGTGCAAGCCTGGACCACGCCCAGGCAAAGTAAAGAGCCAGAAAAAGGAAGCAGGGATGTCGCCATACTCGCCTCCTTGAAACCGATATGCGGTTTCATTGATCTGAATTTTTTCTTTTGGGATGATATTCATGTGCTATACCTTTCATACTTTACTGGTAATATTTCCCAGCCGTTACATGAGGCTGATTGATGAGTAGCAAAATCGGTCGTTTTCTGCGACACATGGCTCTGCTTTTCTGGCCACGTAGCACACCGTCTCTGTCGTTTCTCAGAATAATATGCGTTGCTCGCTCACATAACTTGGGCCTCTCTCCGGTCATCGCACGATAACAGCCAACTGCATACCGGAATGGATTGTGCAGTAGAGATAAAATGTGCCAGACGTATTGAAAGGTCCAATAACCTGAGACGCGCTCCCATCGATTTGCACATTGTTGACCTCTGGAGCGCCAGCCTCCTTTGCCGATTTGGGTGTGCCATTCTCCCAGGTACCATTCGCAATGATGTGTGGTGTCATCGCATCATCATCGACAAGCGTGATGCTTTGCCCTTTCTTAATGGTGATAGAAGCTTGAGTGAAGTTTGTGGCATTCATATGGACTTCATTTCCAGTGCTTGCGCTGCCATGAGAGGAACCAGCGGTATTGGTATTGCCACAGGCAATAACGATGATAGCACATGATAACATCAGGAAAGTGGCAAAAAATTTCTTAAACATAATTCATTATCCTTTCGTTGTTTATATCCTATAAAGGTAAAGTGTAAAGAGAAACCAGGAACGGCGAGCAGCAAGGAGCGTAAACGCTCCCTTTCTTTAAGAAGCTATCAAAACAACCATATTTGCAGTTTCAACCCCGACGATGCACTCAAGGATGAGTAATTAATGCTAGTATATATGAGGGGATGTTCCATTTGGCGTTCCATTCTGATTCGCAGGACATACTCGTACTAGCATGTGCCACTGAATGTACCATTGTTTCTTTTATACGGAGGATACGAGGATACTCCTGGTGCCTTTCTTTTCTCGATCAGTGCGTGATAGCTGTTTCGGGTTTTTACTGCTTCGGGGTGTTCACAGCCTAGATGATGTGTAAAAATAGAATATGCTCGCTGCAACGACGATTCGGCCTGCTTTTCTTCTCCTTGTTTCTCATAAAGGCTGGCCAATGCCACCAGAGTGCGTGCTGTTTTGAGATGAGATGCCCCCAGACGCTGTTCGCGGATCTGAAGTGTCCGTTGGAAAAGAGGCATTGCCCGTGCATAATAGCCCTGATCACCATAGAGCCTGGCTAGATTATTGAGAAGGGAAGCGATCTCGGGATGATCAGAACCCAACGCCTGTTCGCGAATACAAAGCGCCTGCTGAAAAAGTGATTCGGCCTGCGTGCATGCGCCCTGTTGTACATACAACTTCGCCATACCGCTCAGTGTATAGGAAATCTCAGGATGGTCGAAACCGAGAGCCTGCTTACGAATACGTAATGAGCGCTGATAGAGAAGTTCGGCTTGAGCATATTCCCCTTGCCTTGTCCCGATACGCGCTAAACCATTGAGTGAGTAAGCAACAACCGGGTGATCAGGTCCAAAAGCCTGTTCGCGAATGCGCAGCGTTTGCTGGAAAAGTGATCTGGCTTGCGTGTATTCCCCCAACTCCTCATAGAGTGCCGCCAGCCCAATAAGCGGAAAAGCTATATGAGGATGATCAACACTCATGACCCTTTCAAAAATGTCTAATGCTTGCTCGTACAGAGTTCTCGCCTGCTTATATTGGCCTTGTTTCCAATAGAGCAGAGCCAGGTGATGGAGCAGCAAAGCGGTATCAGGATGATCGGGGGATGTTTGTTGCTCCCATGTGCGTAGCGCTTGTTGATAAAGTTGCTCCGCTTGCCCATATTTTCCCTGTTCCCAGCAATAGAGCGCCAGAAGGTTCACTGTATTTGCTATCGAGATAGCAGCCGAATCCTCTTGCCTCTCCTCAAGGGCTAACACACGCCACAATGACTCTTCTGCAAACGCAAAATTTCCTTGACGCCAGGCGAACTCTGCCTGGACCATGAGAGGAAGAATGAGCGTTGGATGATCGGAGTTGTATTGTTGTTCATTCAGGGAGACCGCCCGCGCGATCAAAGGCTCAGCCTCCTCCAAGCGTCCCCGATGTGTCAGATACCTTCCTATCTTGGAGAGCAGTTCCACCGCTTCTAAGAGAGCATTCTCAGCCTTTTCAATGAGTGGCACGCAGGCCAGAGCTTGCGACAGATATCGTTCGCATTTATCCCAGGTAGCAATGTCATCTCCAGCAGGAAAAATGGTATTCATCATTTGCACAATGCATTTACACCACAGGCGTTCCTCAGCGGAGTCCATTTGTTCGCGCACCACTACCTGGAGCAGCCGATGCAGCGACAGCGTGTTCGTCTCAGCATGGCGCTGGATGAGCGAAAGCCTGCGCAGCGCAGCGAGCATCAGATCAAACTGAATGGGATCGCTAACAAGAGCAGCGAGAGTAGGTTCCAGGTGAACAGATCCCAGGCGAAAGATCTCTGCTGGAATCGCTTCGGCGTAAAGAAACGCACACACACGGAGCAGGTCTGCTGCCTCTTTGTATGTCTGCTCCACCTGAGCGCAGGCGAGCAGAAATGTTGTGGTTACAGGCTGAGGATGATAGCTTCCGGCTTCGCCCCGTCGATCCAGCAAGTCTACCTGTCGCATTTCATAGCGCTGGAGATAATCAACGAGACTGCAACCATTGTCTTCGATGTAAGCTCCGACCTGATCCAGGGCCAATGGAAGGCCGCCCAGCAGAGTAACCAGTTTAGATGCCGCGCTATATTCCGCAGATGGCGTCTCTGCCTGGTGGAGCATCTGCTCCTGAGCCATTTCTAGCTCACGCCGTTTCGCTCGTCGCAATAACAATGAGGTGCCTTCCTCATGCATCAATGGACGCAAGTTGAAGCTCTGAGCGAACGTTCCGAGGGCCTGTTGGCGCGTGGTGAATAGAAGAGCGCCCTGGCGAAGCACAGGCAACAAGCAAAATGGCAATTCCAGATCTTCTAGATTATCCCAGATTACTAACCAGTGGTCATGGGTAGCGAACCAGCGCTGAACTGCGTCAATAATCCGTCGCTGCTCCGTGGCCAAGCGTTCTGGCAATTGTAAAAGCTCGGCGATGCGTTGTAAGCTAAACAATATATGTTCCAGGCTCTCGGCTTCAATCCAGAAGATAGCACGATACTCCAAAGCATGTTGATAAGCATACTCTAACGCCGTCTGCGTTTTCCCAATGCCTCCCAACCCAGTAAGAGCAATGGCCCTGGGAAATGCCCTGGTCTGCTCAATACAGAGACATCGATGAAGGATTCCCAGGATGTCTTCCCGCCCGGTGAAGAACTCATTACGAGGTAAGGTAACCCCCCAGAGCGGGGCGGGCGAGGTCAAGCTCGCCTCCAAAAGTTGTCGAGCTTCTTCGTCGTCCAGATACAAATGTCGGGCCAGTTCGAGTACCACGGCCTTATTGCCAGGAAGCCCCTCTCCCTGTTCCCAGCGACTGATCGCTCGACGCTGCCTGCCTATAGCTTCGGCGAGTTGCTGCTGAGTAATGTGCTGACGTTTGCGAAATTCGTTGAGAAGTGCTCCAAAGGCGATTGTGTCGTCGATCATAAGTGTCCTTCCGGTCTCTCCCTGGCTTTGGCTTGTTCAGCCTCTTCAAGCAATTGCGTTTGCTGAAACCTGAATTCTGGTCGTCAACTCTCAGATTGTATTGAGGAGAAAAGCATTTTGCTCTTTCTTTTCCTTGATCCTGGCATGAATAGCTCAACAATTTACCGCGTGAGAAACGACTCAATCTCAGCAAGAACATGACTCAAACAATGCAGAAGGATGATCCACCAATGGCATAGCCGCTCTTTTACCAGTACTAATGGCATTTTCCGGGCGTTTCCAGTAATTGGTGAAAATATCTTGCTTTTTATGTCAACTTGACTGGCTATCCAGTACTCACTACAAATAAAATACTATTTAAGTTAATACTTAAAATTATTATGAGCATGAGCGGCTTTTCTGCACTGACAGAACCTGTTGATGCAGCGCTTCCGCAGATTCAAATTGCCCTTGCTCTTCGTACAACTGCGCCAAACTATGAAGCGACTTCACCACATCGGGATGCTCAGATCCTAAAACACGCTGGCGAATAGACAGGGCTTGTTGGTAAAGCGCTTCTGCTTGAGCATAGTTCCCCTGCTCTTGACACAGCGTCGCTAAACCATGCAGTGTCAGGGCTGCGTCAGGATGTTTGAGTCCAATCGACCGCTCTTGAAGAGATAAAGCCCGTCGGAAAAAGCCTTCGGCCTTCTCATATTCCCCCTGCTCTCCATACAGAGCCGCCAGATGACTCAGCGAGAGAGCGACATCAGGGTGTTCAGGACCTAGACTCTGTTCGCGAATGTGCAACGCTTGCTGGAAGAGCAGCTCTGCCTGCTCATAGTTGCCCTGGTCCGCGTAGATTGTCGCCAGATTATTTAATGTTTCTCCAATGCGGGCATGAGTAGGCTCCAGGTGCTGTTTCTCAATGGCCAGCAAACGAGATGACAGCGCCACGGCACACTCATATTTGCCCTGTCTCCACAACAGTTCTATCATGTCTGTCAACCGAGGAATGAGGACTGGATGGTCTTGCCCACACTGTCGTTCTCCCAGGATGACTGCCTGGCCCAACAAACGCTCAGCTTCTTCAAGTCGCCTGTGACCCAGCATATAGCGCCCAACTCTGGAGAGCAAAGCTCCTGCTTCGGGAAGGTCTTGACCCCAGGCAGCTATCAATGGCACGCAAGCCAGCGCCTGTGCTAGATAGCGCTCACTCTGAGCCCAGAAGAGATAATCTCCCGCGGGAAACAGAGCATTCATGAAGCGGATCACCCGCTCGCCCCAAAGGCGCTCCTCGGTCGGGTCCATTTGCTCTCGCACAACCACCTGCAACAGCCGATGGAGAGAAAACGTGCGCGTCTCTGCTTGTCGTTGAATCAGCGACAGGTTGCGCAAAGCGGCAAGCATCAGGTCCAACTGGACCGGGTCGTCATCAATGGATGCAAGGGTTGGTCCCAGGTAATGAGCGACCCCGTGAAACAGGTCCTCTGGAATGGCTTCCGCGTGCAAAAATGCACATACCCGCAACAAATCGGCTACTTCTTGCTGCTCGTACTCCACGCGTTCTTGAGAAAGCTTGAAGGTGGTGGCTACCGACTGTGGGTGACCACTTCCCAGACTGCCACGCCGATCCAATAAGAGGGCTCGTTGCAACGTGTAGCGATGGAGATAGTCACTCGGGCGACACCCTGTTTCTTCCAGGTACGCGCCAGCCTGGTCGAGCGCCAGGGGAAGTCCTCCCAACGCCGTCACCAGCTCCACTGCTGCCTCATATTCAGTGGGCATTCGTGTTGCCAGGTGCTGCATTTGCTGCGGTGTCGCTTCCGGTTCCAGTAGTTTGGCGCGACGAAGGAACAAGAGCATCCCTTCTTCTTGTTGCATGGGTACCAGAACACTCCCCCGTGCGAGTATTCCGAGAGCCTGTCGGCGTGTGGTGGCCAGGAAAGAGCCACGAGGAACCAGAGGCAGCAAACGGTATGGCAGTTCGAGATCTTCCAGATTATCCCAGATCAGTAACCACTGATCGTGGGTGGAGAACCAGTACTGAACCGCCTCAAGCACCTGTTGGGCTTCGGTGGTCTCCTGCTCTGCTAATCGAAGCAGTTCAGCAATACGCCGAAAGCTCAGCAGCGCCTGTTCGAGATTTTCAGCCTCGACCCAACAAACGGCGCGATACTCCAGGGCGTGCCGATAGGCATACTCCAGGGCTGTCTGTGTTTTGCCTATGCCTCCTAAACCTTGTAAGACATAGAATGGTGCAGACACCACCCCTTGCTTCACGGAAAGAGAGGAGTGCATCGTTTCTAGAAGGTGCTCGCGCCCGGTAAACAAGTGATTGCGAGGGAACGGCACCCCCCAAAGAGGTTTTGGGGCTGTGAGGCTTGCTTCTAGCAACTGTCGAGCTTGCTGGTCACTCAGGTGCAAATGACGAGCAAGTTCGAGCACAATGGACTTACTCCCAGGAAGCACTGCCCCTTGTTCCCAACGACTAATCTCGTGGCGATTCATACCCACAGCAAGAGCAAGCTGATGCTGTGTCAGCTTTGCCTGCTTGCGAGAAGCGTGAAGGAGTGTCCCGAAGGAATCAAAGTCGTTACCCGTTACACTCATCATTCTGCTCTCCTTTTACAATGATCAACATGATTTTATGAGTCAGGTTTAAGATAAATCATGGTTTTCAAGCTTCAGAAAGACAAGGGCCACCTGTGTCTGGTCGGCCACGAAGTAGTTAGAGAGGAAAACTCCCTTGTTTCTTGTGCTGATATCGCCAATCCGCCTGGCATTGCGAACGACCAGGACGCATCTGCCTGGCGTCGCTTTTCAAGGCATGCACAAGTGCCTCGTACGTTGGGAGTTGTCTGCACCTGGTATATACTTGCAGGTTCGGTTGTCTCGATGAGCACGACACTACGGCAGCGTATTTGGGGTTTCCATTCACAATCTTGAATTCCATGGGTTATCTCTCCACTTGGAGCGCAGAAGCTTTGATGGTTCCCCGCTTGAGGCGCAGGTACCGTGTACCAATCACTCCAATGAATATCAGGGCACCAAGTCCCACTAGCAGATGAGCCGCCTGGATCAGCCAGTGCAGACTATCAACCAACAACATCTCTTGCGTCAAGCCAAAAATCGGCACGATGAGCGCATAAACCACCCCGATGGCTCCGAGCACCCTCATCCCTCTGGTGAATATTCCCATAATTCCAAGAACCAGAAGAGAGAGGACCACGATGAAGCCAAAAAGCATATGCACGTTTCTGAGGGCGTCTATCTGGCCGATCCAGATCAACAACCCAAGCGTCACTGCTCCCAGTCCAGCAATCCCCGCGATCACTTGAATGATACGTGTTGTAGTCATGAGCATAACTCCTTTTCATTTCTTTCTAATCAGGCCTTGAAGGTTCAAGCGGGCCAATACAAGACTGGCATCGCACTCACTCAATTTACCTTCTGATTAGCCTGTCTCTCGTTTTTGAAACGTTTCCTGAACACCTGTCGCCAGGGGTGCTGCTACTTTCTCGGCATGTCGGTGTGAGAGAATTGCTTACCATCTGTTCATAGCTGAGCGCATTGATCTCACCGCCTGAGCACCACTGGTCAAGAATATCTAACGCGGACGGCTGAGCCGACTACGTCCCACAATGGAACACAGAGGGAAATGCAGCCATCCATTGGTTTCTGAAGCAGAAGTGAGAAAGCAGGCAACATCCCAATGAAAAGTACCGGTATTAGAGGCCATAGCCGTAGCCTAAAAACAGGGAAATCATCGCTTTCTGTGTATCTCTCTCTTTCTCTTGTATGGGCCACGATTGGCCCATCTGACATCTGCCACTTGAGTAATGTAGTGTAGTGGACAGGCCTCTACATCGGTAAAGCAACATATTCGTCTTGCCTAGTCTAAAAGTGATGCAAGGGACGGGCTGTCTCATGGTGAAGTGTTACCTAGGCAAAGGTGTTAGCATAACTGATAGGAAGGGAAAGAGCGTAGAAGAAGGCTGGAAAAGAGTATGAATACGAACTAGATGAGATGCTGATCGAGGGCAAAGTGGGTCGCGGCATTCCGTGAGGTAATGTCCAGCTTGCCATAGATGGAGCGCAGGTGAGCATTGACGGTGCGCGGGCTGATGACCAGGAGTTCAGCAACCGCGGCATCGGAGAGGCCACGTGCCACTAGCCGCAGTACCTCGACTTCGCGCTCGGTCAGACCAGCTGGATAGGAAGGTGCAGAGTTCTTCTGCATGTTCGTCCTGGCTTTCGTCTGCATTCGGTCGGGAATCAGTGATTGCGCTTGGGCTGCGATGACTTGCTCCGGCGTTATCGCTCGTCCCTGGTTCCAGGCCTGACGAAAGGCCTGCTCTCCGAGTTCAGCGTGAACAATCGTTTTCATACGCTCGTAGTTGGCCCGTTCGCCAAGTGCGTTACAGAGAGTGAAGAGATCGAATGGCTGCAAGCTGCACGTCGCCTCACCGAGCGTTTCGGCAATTCCCCAGAGTTGTGCTGCCCATATGGTATCTCCTCGCCGCGCGACCATGCATCCCCACCGTTGCAGGCAGAGAGCCAGACTGTCCTGATCATCCATCTGCTGGAAGCGTACGATTGTTCTCTCGCATAATGTGGTCGCTTTTGCTCTCTCTCCCTGCATAAGATCGATGCCTGCTAGCCAGGAAAGGACCTGCGTGCTGTTCGCTTGCAGCCACAATGCTTCATAGATAGTGAAACTCTCTTCGAGGAAGGCACGCGCTTTGGTCGCCTCACCCTGAGCGAGGGCCAATCGTCCTAACACATACAGCGAGCAGGCAACACCCACCTGGAAATGCGTCGTGCGGGCCTGCTCCAGCCCTTCTTCGACGAGTGCGTTGGCACGCACAGCGTTGCCCTGCGCAAAGCAAACTTGTCCCAAGCAGAGGAACGACCAGACCAGATCCCCCTTATTCTCCATCGCTCTATAATACTGCTGACTCTCTTCCAGGAGTGCACGAGCTTCCGCATAGTTGCCCTGGTTGATGGCCGCCATACCGAGGAAGTGGAGCACGTAGGCCAGGTTTCTTGTGTCTCCCACGTCTCTGGCAAGTGTACGACTCTCCTCCAGCAAGAAGCGCACCTGGTCATCGTTGCCCTGTCTCAGGGGAAGCCAGCCGAGCCAGAGCAAGGATGCCGCTAGATCGTGTGCCTCCTTCGTCTCTCTGGCTACTCGATACAGCCGCAGGCACTCCTCACAGAGGACAACAGCTCGCTCGACGTTGCCCAGGAAAAAGGCTAGCCACGCTGCTCCGCTGAGCGCCCTGATCCGCATGGGTTCTGAAACACAAGCAGTCGCCGCCAGCGCTCTCTCCAGCCAGGCAAGCCCTTCACTGAGCAACTCACGCGTTGCCCAGTAGCGGACCAGTGCTCCGGTTAATCGCAAAGCCGTCTCCCCTTTCTGGCTTGCCTCTTCACTTTCCGCTTGTTCTACTGCCCATCGCAGTGCAGTGCGCAGGTTATCATACTCCCGCTCCAGCCAATTAAACCACTGCTCCTGACGCGCCCCGAACAGATGTACTTCGGCCTCCTCCGCAAGCCGCAGATACTGCGCAGCATGAACTTGCCTGGTCTCTTCCAACTCGCCACATATCACCAATTGCTCAAGAGCATACTCGCGGATCGTCTCCAGCATCAGGAGACGTCGGTTACCCTGCCCAGGACCTTCCTGTTCCAGCTTTTGCAGCAGGTGCTTATCGAGCAATGATATCACTCCATCCAGCACCTGTGCACTCTCACCTCCAAGAGCACCATAGACCGCTTCTCCTGCCTCCAGAGTGAAGCCACCGACGAAGATCGAAAGCCGCCGAAAAAGCTGCTGGTCCTCTTGCGAGAGTAATTCGTAGCTCCAGGCAATGGTCGCACGCAAGGTGCGCTGGCGCTCAGGCAAATCGCGTGATCCACCCGTCAAGACGACCAATCGGTGTTCCAATCGCTCCAGGAGGGACGGTAGGGAAAGCAGCTTTAACCGAGCGGCAGCGAGTTCAATTGCCAGGGGCAAGCCATCGAGACGAATGCTGATCTCAGCGACAAGTTGGGCATTGCCAGGAGTGAGCGCGAAGGTGGGCTGGACTTCCCGCGCTCGCACAAGGAAGAGAGCCACCGCGCCATAGAGCTCCAGGGTCTCTGCATCAGGGAGATGCTGCGGATCAGGGAGCGACAACGGCGGCACGGAAAACTCACGTTCACCGCGCACATGCAGCACTTCACGGCTCGTCACCAGCAGCGTCAGGTGCGGACAGGCAGCTAAAAGCTTTCCCAGCAATGGTGCTGCTGCGATCACCTGCTCGAAGTTGTCGAGTAATAATAGCAGATGACGCTCACGCAGCATCGCTTTCAACAGTTCCAATGGCTCCAGGATACTGCTGCCTTGTAGACCGAAGGCCTGTACTATGGTGGGAAGAACGAACGCAGCATCGGTAATGGGGGCCAGCGAGACAAAGCAGACGCCATCCGCAAAGCTTCCTTGCATCTCAGCGGCAATTGCCAGCGCCAGGCGCGTTTTGCCCACTCCTCCGGTCCCGGTGAGGGTCAGGAAACGCACCTCAGGACGCGTGAGCAGAGTACAGGCCGTTGCGATCTCCCGCTCCCGCCCAAGGAGCGAGGTAAGTGGCAACGGGAGAGGAGAGAAATGTCTGATGGAGGACCGGGAGTCATCTGTAGCCGGGCGCGGGAAACGCTCTGGGTCGCGTGGGGCTGTCGATTGCCATGGTTGTACATCCTGGCCCGGCTCACGCTCGTCTTCAATGGTTGTATGCTGTCTGGCCAGCCTCACGGCCACAACGCTCAGATGGTCGAGGGTCAGCTCCTCAGATTTGCCAAGATAGACCCGGTGGAGTTTTCCCTCGCGCTTGCGATAGGCACGCCAATACCAACCTCCACGTTTATTGCTCGCTTGCTCTTTGCGAGCCGTGAAGGTCCCGAACACACCCCGAAAGGCAAAGGTGCGTGCTGTGTATAACCAGGCATACCAGTCTGGAGTTCCTACCAACAGCTGTTCTTCGTGTCCATCTTGCTGATAGAGCAGCGTTTCACCGTGTACCACCGCTATACCATCGTCTTTGTTCCTCATACTTACTCTCAAATGTTTCGTATACAATACACTGGTTCCCAAACAGTATAGCACATGTTCGGGAACCAGTTCGTGCTACCCAAACGCAGGAGATCACATGAGTGCCAGGAGAAGCGTTGCTGACTGAAGTATGGGTCCTGAGATTGTCTGCAATCACGATGGCAGCCCGTCCTCGTTGCTGAGAACGAGCCACAGCGCTTCGCACTTGCTCACATAAGACATCTGCGGCGCGTCCCGTAGCAATGCACCCATCAAACCAGTCATCACGCCAATCCACCAGACCAAAACCATAGACCTTCCTATTGTCCCCGGTGCTTCAACCAGACGCTGCCCTACTGTATCATAACTCCGCATATTTTGCCTGGAAGCATATAGACGACGATAACACCTTCTCGTGAAATATTACCTAGGTAAAGGTGTTTATTCTGCAAACGCAGTTTGTTCTACATAAGCTGAACAAATGAGTTGTGCCTGGCGTCAGAGGTATTATGCTGCCTCCTTTGGCACGAGCGTCACAGTGTAACCGAGTTGTTCAAGGCGATGGAGATGGTGACGCTCGATGCGCGTTCGATCCTGGTAATCAAAATAGTCATATCCCAGGTTACTGTAAGGTTTCTTAGTACGTAAGATATGATAGAGAATGAGAGCATTTACTAACTCATAAACCCTCCCATAC
>DAOTTL010000234.1:0-13446 GCA_034438135.1 Ktedonobacteraceae bacterium
CAGGTTCTCAGTCTCAGTCGTAATATGCAGGCAACCCGCCATGCGTATACCCTTTAATGGTTGATCTTTTAGAAACCGCTCACGAATGATACGCAAAACCGGCATATCTTTTGCCGCCCACTCGATGCGGTCCTTCCCGCGAACAGCAAGTGAAATGTCCTTGACATCTCCTTTAGCTGAAATAGTCATAAAATTTCCTTTCCTACAGGATATCTATCCCGTTTTCAGAACACTTACCACCATTAATTCAGAGAAAATTACAGTATTTTTTGTTTCATCAGTTCACCGAAGCAGTCACTATCACGCATATTGTAATTGTACATCTGACTGAGAGGAATAGCCATGGACACATTTTAGTCTGACATTTGCCAGTTTGGATCAAAATGTGTGTAGCTCACAAGAAGTCGATAGCGCTCAAGCACATCGTTCATAGTCAGGCTACGCAGACGGTCAGTACTGAAAGACTCACAGGCAAATGAACCGATCAGATTGCCGTGAACTATGGCCCGTTTCAGATCACTTACAGCATAGCTATTTTCGGTCTGAGGAGCGACAGTTGAGAGGTAGCCAAGAAAGCCACCCGCAAAGGCATCACCTGCACCAGTAGGATCAACCACCTCCTCAAGAGGATAGGTTGGAGCGCTGAAATACGTGCCGTCAGCCCCAAAGAGCAGTGCACCATAGCTCCCTTGCTTCACGATGACATATTTTAAGCCCAACGTGAAAAGTTCACGAACACCAGCAAAGATACTGGCACACTCCGTATACTGGCGCACCTCTTCCTCGCTCATCAGCAAAATATCTACTCGTTTGATGACCTCGGTCAGTTGAGGGCGTCCGGTCACAATCCAGAGTTCCATTGTATCGAGAACGGTCAGGCGTGCACGAGGCATAGCCTGAAGAACCTCCATCTGGAGTTCAGGCTGAATATTGGCCAGGAAAAGCAAAGGACTGGTCAGATATGCATCAGGAAGAAGGGGATGGAAACCAGCATAGACTCCAAGCTGTGTATCCAGCGTATCGCGTGCATTCATATCCATATGATAGCGAGCCACCCAGCGAAATGTACGGCCATCATGTATTTGCAGACCTGTAAGGTCAACAGAACGGCTACGCCAGAAATCGAGATGTTCTTGAGGAAAATCCGAGCCAACTACCGCAACCAGATTGACCTGATTGTAAAGAGAGGCAGCCGTCACAAAGTAAGACGCTGCACCTCCAAGAACCTCTTCAACTCTATCAAAAGGAGTTTCTACAGTATCAAGAGCTACAGAACCAACAACCAGAATAGACAAACCTCCACCCTCACTTTCAAAAATATTAAATAGGAGTTGCATCGCTGAGATGTTCGATAACCCCATCAAGAAAAGCCAATGTATTGCCAAATTTTGCACGCGCCATATCCCGCGCCGGAGCAGTATTCAACGATTGGAAGAGATCCACAAAACGCTCCTCGATATGGCGCAAGATAGCACAAAGCACCTCGCCATTTACGGCACGATTGGGATAGCGGGCACCAAACTCGATCAGCGAGGTCACCACAGCCAGGCCACTCAGACGGCCAAGCTTATCAGCGTCATAGACGATGCGGGCTTCCAAAGGGATAGTGGCACGCTCCTCAGTGGGCAGAACGGTCGTATGCGCCTTGAGTATCTGCTCAACTCGCACAATCAACTCCTCAGGGAGTTGCTGTTGACGCAAAAACGCATCCGCCATCTCTGCCGACTTCAGATGATGATCCTGAAAACCAAACTCTATTGTAGAAATATTATGTAAATAGGCGGAGAGAATGAGAGTATCCATATCAACGGCGCTCTCCTCCTCATCCAGTCCTTCCAGTTCCAGGGCCAGCATCTTGCATGTTGCCACCACAGCGCTGATATAGCGAAACCCCTCCTGGCCCATGATAGACTCGGTGTATTCCGCAACCGCCTGTATGACTTCTGACTCCATCGATGTCAAACCTCTTCAGATGTAGTAAGATCTGTTTTGCAACAAACCAACTGTATGTTGGAAGAGTGTTGTGTGCAGGCATCGGCCACTATGCAAAAACAACTCCTCGTTAAGAATAGGATAAAAGAATAGGAGAAACAGACCATTTCTCTTGCGCCCGTGGAAGGGATCCTCCCTTACGCCAGACCTATTGTATCATACGATAGCCAGGGTCAGGCTATTGAATTCCCCCCAAATAGTACTAACTCATAGGCCGGTCATTTCAGGGAATTGGCCAAATATGCTACCATGGTAAACAATAAATCACGCGAAGCCGTTGTTTAAGCCTACACCACAATGTTACCGAAAGCGTTGATTGTCCGTTCCACTACACAGAAGGAAGAAAAGCCTTTTCGCACCGGTGCTCTCCAAGGGTGAGCAGGGTCATGCAAGCCGAAAAGGTGGCTCCCTATCGCCTGCGTGGAACGGACAGGTTGATAGCTCTAGCCACCGGAAGGGACGTAACGCATGGCCAGGGTGGAAACCAAGGAAAGTACCTGGTCTTTCGACCAGATTTACGACGAGTACAAAACACCTATTTATAATTATGTCTATCATTTGGTAGGGGATCGTGAGCAGGCAGACGATTTGACACAAGATACTTTTTTGAAGGCGTTTAGAGCGCTGCCAAAAATGGATGCCAATCTCAAATTATCGGCCTGGCTTTATCGTATCGCGACAAATACTGCCTATGATGCGTTGCGCCGTCGAAAACTGATTGCATGGCTGCCCTGGCAAGACCTTGATCACGAACCGGCTGACGCGGATAGTGCAGATCCCCAAGAAATCTATGGAACTACGGAGTTAGTGCGTGCTGCGCTTCGCCGTATGCCTCAGCAGTATCGAGCAGCTCTGCTTCTGTATACTCAGGAGGGCTTTTCCTACAGTGAAATCGCTCACACGCTGAATATTGCTGAGAGCGGTGTCAAGATGTACCTTTCTCGCGCACGCCAATCGTTTCGAGAGCATTATCGAGCATTAGAACAGGGAGGCAATAAATGAATTGCGAGCACGTCGAGGAGTCCTTAAGCACCTACCTTGACAATATGCTCGCTCCTGACGAGCGAAGAGCAATCGCGATTCATTTGCAGACCTGCCCTGGCTGTACCATTTATCTGGCTGAATTGCGCCAGAATGATACTTTATTGGCCCAGTTGCCACGAATAAGACCAGGCGTTGCTCTGCGTGAGCGGCTCTTTGCCTCTCCCGAAATGTTTGAGCTTACGGGAACAGTTAGTACGGTATCTTCTGCTTCACAGAATTTTACTCAGGCCTATACGCGAGATGCGCGTGCGCAAAATAGCCGTGAGACAGTCAAAGGTCCACAGCTCGTTTCTGCCCCTGGCGTCCACAGCTCCTCCTTTGAGCAAAGATATCCACTGCCAAAAATAGCTCCTACTCCCACGACAGAGGCAAGAAGTGCTTATCATCGACGCTCCGTCCGCGCTGAAAAAAGATACCCAACACCATTGCAAATAGCCCTGGCAGCAGTGATCATTGTAGGACTGGCTACAGCCAGTTTGATTGGTCTCAGCCTGCGCCACTCAGCTTCCACAACAACAAACATAAGCGGTGCCATTACGCCTCCAGCCGGACCTGGCTTGTCTCAGGGAGAGCCACTGGCTGCGGGGATGCGCTTTATCTTTCTGAGAGATGGAACTCTTTGGAGCACACTGGCCGATGGGAAATCTCACCAGGTAGAGCGATTAACTCCCCCAGACGTGACTGTTGCACCTCATTGGTCAGTAAATTCACCCATGAAGGGACATAGCGCTGGAAATATGCTGACGTATATCGATTTGCGGAGCGCAAAGATTCATGTTATTCGTAGCGATGGTCAGCAAGATAGGATGATCTCACAGGATCTCCTTCCAAAAGCTTCCATCTCCGCCTCAACCTGGAAAACGCAGCGAGGTGGGACTATTTTGAGTAGCCCGGCATGGTCCAACGATGGCAATCTGCTGGCTTTCGTGGGTGATCCCACAGGCAATGGCCAAACAAATCTCTTCATTTACTCGTTAGAGACGAATACAGTGCAAACAGTTGAGTTGAATAGTACAGGAGCCATCGCACGTCCAATCTGGTCGCCAGACGGAACACGTCTGGCCTTTACAATGACGAACGAGGGCATAACCAGCATCTTCGATTATAATACCCAGACGCGAGAATCGGTCGAACTCACTAATCTTGCTGAATCGAGAGGCAACGGCACAAATATTATCCTGACGCTGGCCTGGTCTCCAATTGTTAGCGATCCAGCCGTGACATGGAGCCTGGGAGTTATTGGTAACGTGAGTTCTCTATGGATACACCGTGTGGGAGCTAACAATACGGCCTATCCACAACTACTGGTGAAAGGCTCATATGTTCAAGCTCTCTACAGCGCTCATGGCGGCAATGGCTCAGGGAGCTGGCTCCTGGTTCTGGCAGAGAGCGGCCAGGCCGGAGACATCTGGCGCATCGATCTTACATCCGATGCAGGTCTGATTCGGCTAAGCATAGGGAAACAGGTCAGCCTGGCCAGCTGGTCATCTAATGGCACCTTTATCTTCTACCTGGACACTCAGACGAATGGCATCAGCAACGGACACATCGTCAACAGCGTGACTGGTACCGACCAATTTTTCGCCAGTAACGTCTCAGCCAGTCCTATGCCAGTCTGGTCACCTGATGCCTCTGTACTGGCCTATAGCGCTGGCAATCAGATCAAGATCATCGATGCCAATGGCACCGGTCAACCGCAACAACTCCATCTGCACGGGACAGTAACCACCTTCTCCTGGTCACCCACCGGAGCACCACAGCTTGTCGTTGCTCTGAGCGATACAACCCCTGGTATCTATCTGGTGGATATCACCCACAACACCTCTCTCCAGCTAGATCGATTGAGCACAAGTGGTCCAATCGATTGGACCGAGATCCCTTAAAGAAAAACGCTCCATCTCTCTCTCCTCATTCACATCACCGGTACATTTATGCTTGTTTATTTTCACATGTTTTTCACACTGAAGAACTGCTTCTTAGTGATAAATTAATATTCGCTGAGTATAGTAGGAAGAGGTAGCACTCAGCAGATCAATGCAAAGTCAACACAAATTGTAAAATGGTGGTTCTTGGTTCTAAGTGTTGTTTAGGAGGAGAATAAATTATGCCACACATTTATTTTATGGAGCCGCTGGCCCAGATGTTCAGATCTATTGAAAGCCAGAAACGAACAGGGTTACTCCAGATCGAGCAAGTTCGAGAAGGAAGCAGAGAGCGCGGGGAAATCTACTTTGAGTATGGTCGTCCTGTAAGAGCGCAGGCAGGCAGTGAAGCAGGGCGGAAAGCATTTCACTATATTAGTAAATGGAAACAGATCATCTGTTCATTTCAAAGCATGAGCAGACCGTATTCCGAGCATGCTCAGACGCTCACAAGAGAGCAGACGAGAAATGAGCGTGAGGAGATATCAGTACACCCACTATCCGATACAGGTCCTCAGACCGGTGATCTGGTGCCCTACGCGCATTTATTGTTCGGAAAACAGGTCAGCCAGGAATCTACCTCCCTGCCGTCCGTGGAAAACTACCCGCCAGACCCTGATATGCAGCTCACAGAACTTATGGACCTGGCAAGAACAAGCACTACCAGTCGGTCAGCCAGGTTAACCCAACCATTGGTCCTGCAAGGAGAAACGCTGAAGACGTTTACGCCACCTCAACCAGAAAAAACCTCAGCAGCAGTCAGGCGCTGGACCACACACCTGGTCCCAGAAACAAAACCTCTGAACAAACCCGCTCAGCAGGAACCCCTGCAACCCACGCTTCCTTCCCCCAAAGAAGAACTCAAACCAGGACCCCTGGCGATTTTCAAAGCCAGGGCGATGGTCATGACTACACGCATTATCCAACTTATGGAACGTCGTGAACGAGTCATCTTTATTTTGTTAGATGGGGAGCGCACGATTCGACACATTGCTCGTCTGACACACCATACAGAATTCGAGGTAGAGCAGATTTTATTGCAATTGATGAAGAAGGGCTACGCAGAATATATACGAGGATAGCAAAAAAAAGTAAAAATTCGGGTAGATTATTACAATCAACAAACCCCAGCAGAGCGACTAGAGGGTGATTTTTATGCGGCCAGAAAATTTTGCCCTGGAAAATGATAACAAAACGCTTCCTTGTGCGTTATAATACATAGGCCTGGAAAGGAAGGCGGGATACCCGTGAGCAAGCAGATCCACCTCGACGAGCAAGCTTGTAGCGAGCATCTAGTGTTTCGTGCAACCTGTTCCCCATGGGGTTTGCACGCGCCCCTTCTAGTGTTTCGCATTGCAACCCGCAATAGCGCGGTAAGGGGAGGACGAGCTGGCACCCCGTCCAACCCTTACTTTTATCCTGAATAGTCAAACCAAAAAGTGGTTCGCCAGGAGTTCTGCCTCTTTAGCATGTCGGACTCCACCCGGAGTGCGCATGTGGCCGCTTTTGGCCCAAATTGGCTATCATTTTCTCAGATGCTCACACAATATCTTCTAAAAGATTAAAATAAGGGAGTAACTTCTAAACATAGAAGATCAATCAGGCAAGCACTATTCAATCAAGGGACTTTATAACTGCCGCTATAGACAGTCCTGTCCTGTTAATGACAGAGTCGAAACGTAGGAATCATGGACGGTCTGCTTCCGAAGAACGACAGAAAACAATCAAGCACAGCAAAGCTAGTGAAGAGAAGCCGCAACCGTTTCACAGTGAGTTCACTGGGAAGCAAACTTGTTATCAGCGCAGCTCTGACACTGTTGCTCTGTTTGCTCCTGTTCTCGGTCATTTCCTGGTACCTGGTGAGATTCTTTTACGAACGTGAGGCCAGCAGGGATGCCTCTGTCAATCTGACAAGTATCGAAATGGCATATCGCGAGCAGAACGATCACAATTTAAATGATCTGACAAGGCAAACAAAAAATCCAACCATTACAGGCATCTTCGCGCAATCTGTTCATCCTGGTGCACAGGATACGCTCATCTCTCTCTTTACTCGCGGTCTGGCACAGGATCGTTTAACCTCGTTAGCGTTGTTAAATACCAATCATCAGACGCTGGCTCTGGTAGGTGAAGGTTTGCCTGAAAACCTGCAAGACTTGTTTACAGCAGGACTACAGGGTTCGACGAGTTCGGAACTCGTCAAGCATTCCGCTCGGAATATGTGGGAGCTTGCCAGCGAGGCACCTATCCACAATCAGGCTGGACAGGTAGTCGGGATCTTGCTGGAAACACAAAATCTCGACGATTATTTTGCGAGTGACCTGACCCATGACAATGGACTTCATACCGTTCTTTGTTACGGGGGACAGATGCTAGGAGCCAGCGATTATGGTCTTACGCAAAACCTCTCTCCCATGAGTACAACCCTCTGTATACCAGGCGATGTCCATATTATCGACGACCATACCCAACACTACCTCATTCTGGCAGGAATTGCGCAGACCCCAAAACAGCTCGCGACCTCTCCTCAACTGGCTATCATAGATGTTGAGCCTCTGTACAATCTGAACGCCCATGCAGGCCGCGTATTAGAGATACTCCTGGGTATCGGCATTTTTGTGACCGCCCTGGGTATTACAGCCTATGCAATTATCGCACGAACTTTTTTTATTCGTCCACTACGCGCACTGCAAAGTCAGGTTGAAGATCTCGCCCCCGAAAGTCTGGATCTGCGACTGCCAGCAGACGAACTGTTACGGCTGACCCTCTCACTCAACCTGGTCTCTGAGTCCCTCACCTCACGCGCGAACGAGAGCCATGTGATTACACGCCAGATGAGTGATCTGCTTACAATGGGCGATATCCTGCTCTCTACGCTGGACCTGGAGCACCTGTTGGGCGAAATCGTTTCCCGCCTGGGACCTGTCATGTACGCACAGGGAGCGGTTCTGCTTCTGTACGGACGTGAGATGACTTCCCCCTGGGCAGTAGCCAAATGGGAGAAAAATGGAGAACGGGCCGGAGAGATAGCGGAAAACAAGGAAAATAGCACACTCTCGGTACATATCGACCCAGAAGGCGATATCACCCTGGCTGTGACTACCAAAATGGCAGCCATTCCGATGCGTGCGCCACGACCGAATAATCAAACTCCCAGCGGCAAACGTAGAGCGCTACGTGCCCCCAAGCTGACCCCACCACCACCTTCCTATATTCCAAGGAAGCCTAAAATTCCCTCACCAGCCCTGCGAGATCTGGACATGATCCTGGCCCGTATGGCCATGCAGAAGCACAAAATCGTCTATGCCGAAGATATCGCTGCCATCTACAATGAGCGAGGGGAATCCTGGGCCCAGATAGCGCTAGAAACTGGCTACCGCTCGGTTATCTCTGTGCCAATGCTGCTTCAAGACCAGGCTATCGGCACGTTTATTCTCTACAATGACGTGCCACGGCAGGTAACCCAGAGCGATACATTTCTGTTGACGACGGCGGCAATTCAGATCTCAATGGCCACTCAAAACGCACTGCTCTTTGCCGAGGTCAAAGACAAGAATGCGGCTCTGGAACGTGTTAATCACTTGAAATCCCAATTTCTGGCGACAGTGACGCATGAATTGCGTACACCGTTACATAGTATTATTAGCTATGGCGGTTTAATTCTGGAGGGCTTTCTGGAAGGAGACCTGACCAGTGAGCAAGAAGAGCATATCCAGTTTATGGTTAATCGCGCCGAAGACCTGTCCCGGCTGGTAGATGACATGCTCGACCTCTCCAAAATCGAGGCTGATCGCCTGGAGGTCAGACCAGAACCTGTTCGATTGGAAAAAAATCTACTTGAGGTCGTAAATCAGTTGAAACCTATGGCTAACGACAAGGGACTCAGCCTGACCCTGGATGTAGATGAGAACCTGCCATCGGCCCTGGCCGACAGTCATCGCACCCGTCAGGTACTCTTAAATCTGGTCTCCAACGCTCTTAAATTCACTGAAAAGGGCGGCGTTACGATCCGCTGCAAGATCTTAGAGCGTTACGATATTCTGCGCATCTCAGTACACGACACCGGCATAGGTATCTCGCCAGCAGCATTAGATTATATTTTTGAAGCCTTTCGTCAGGCTGATGGGAGCACTACCCGCCGCTTTGGAGGAACAGGTCTGGGTCTGACTATCGCACGAAAACTGGTTGAACTTCAGGGGGGAGAGGTCGCCGTCGAAAGCACTGTCGGTCAGGGATCGACTTTCTCTTTCACACTTCCTATCGCGATTCCCCTTAAAATACGAACGTAGTCGAGCATGCCACGCACACACAAGCGCGAGTGTACTGGCTTCTCGCACCGTCATTGCTGATCTGGACGATCATTAGAGCAAATAAACAACCTGGGACAACGGCAAACAGGATGTACCGAAACCAGGTAAAGGATTTGGAACAATTCTATGAGTACAGTTAATCCGTCACTGCATCAAGTGGAAAGCGACACACAAACACCTACAATCTTGATCATTGAAAATGAGGTCTCTAACCGCATTCTCATCGAACGCGTCCTCTCGACTCGTGGATACCGCTGCATTTCTGCCTCCAACGGTCTTGAGGCACTGAATATGTTAGAACAGGAACGAGTCCAACTAATCCTAACGGACCTCTCTATGCCGGTTCTGGATGGCTATCGAACAACACAACTCATTCGAGAGCGACCGGGGATGGAGCAAGTGCCGATTGTGGCTGTGACGGCTTACGCTCAGAGTGATGAAAACGAAGCAGCGCTGCAAATTGGCTGTAACGAGTATCTGACCAAACCGTTCAAACCTCGCCAACTGCTAGAAGTTGTGGATCGCCTACTACCAGCCAGATAGACAGAGAAGAGTTACAATTACTATGCAAACAACGCTCACACAGAAAAAACTTATAGATATCACTTGCGATATGCTTATCCTGGGAGCGGGACATAGTCCTAAAGCACCTTCCTCTCTTCTCGCGGAAATCGATCAACTCATGGGCGGTCATATTTCGACTATCTATGCGAATGGCGAGTTCAAGGGCAATTCCGGTGAGATCTGCCAGATCTATACACTTGACAAAATGACGGTGCGACGCATTCTATTGGTGGGAGTGGGAGAGCATGCCACAGACAACACATTCAGACGTGCCAGTAGTATAGGTATTCGCTACGCACAGAGGCAGGCTGCTCGCGAGATTGTTCTGGCCTTCGATCTGGATGAGGATAAAGACAGAGCCAGCAAGACGTTGCAGGCAGTCGTTGAAGGAGCATTGCTAGGCAGTTATAGCTTCACTCGCTACCAGACAACGCCCAGACAAGCCCCTCCTGAGAGTATCCAATTTCTCAACCCAAACCCTGACCAGTCCTCACTGGAAGAAGCCTTGCAGCGAGGAATAATCATGGCCGAAGCAGCTAATTTCGCTCGTGATCTGGTCAATGAACAGTCATCTGTTTTAACACCAGGTGCGCTGGCCGCAAAAGCCGGTACCATGGCTGAACGGTTTTCACTGGAATGCCAGATTATCGATCAGAACCAGATGCAGGAGCTTGGGATGGGCGGTCTGCTGGCAGTAGCAAAAGGCAGCAGTGAGCCACCCACATTCATTATTTTGCGTCACCGCGGTCTGCCTGAAAGTACTGATAAAGATATCGCCCTGGTAGGCAAAGGCATCACGTTCGACTCCGGCGGACTCTCGATTAAAACAGCTGATGGTATGGCAAGCATGAAAGGTGATATGGGAGGTGCCGCAGCAGTTCTAGGCGCAATGTACATCATCGGCGCACTGAAACCGTCGATCAACGTTACAGCCCTTATACCTGGTTCTGAGAACATGACTGATGGTTCTTCCTACCGCCCTGGCGACATTTTACGCCTGATGAATGGCAAAACCATTGAAATCGTCAATACCGATGCAGAAGGACGTCTGGCCCTGGCGGATGCGCTCTCCTATGCATCTCAAGAAGGCTACTCCCCCATTATCGATATTGCTACTCTGACTGGCGGTTGCTATATCGCGCTTGGTGGAGTAAGAGCCGGACTGTTCTGTAACGACCATACATTGAGCGACGAGCTGATGGAGTCAGGCGAAATCACCGATGAGAAATTCTGGCCAATGCCTGTTGACGACGACTACCTGGAAAAGTTCTCCAGCCAGATTGCAGATATGAAGCAGACAGGAGGAAGGTATGGCGGAGCCAGTATCGCAGCAAAGATACTGGAGCAATTTGTTGGCAAGGCCAGTTGGGGTCATCTGGATATCGCTGGCATGGAGTTTTTTGAAGGCAACCCGGCGTTCGCAGAAACAGGCGCTAGCGGCTTCGGCGCACGCGCACTGGCTACATTTGTCCTAAAACGAGCAGAAGCGAATAAGCCATCAGAATGAGCAAATGGTCGTCTGATGGCTGCACCGCCACATCTTTAGGAGAAATTATGAGTCATCCTGATTTGGCAAAATCAGGGCAAAGGGCTTTTATGAGTCATCCTAAACTTTTCTGCGGCTTGCAAAGCCGCCCCTCCCCTGAGAAAAGGGAGAAATGGCGGCTGCGCCGCCAAAATGAGGGATGACTCATATCCCACTTCCCTTTCCTAAGAAGAAGTGAGCCGGGTTGGTGGGGCGAATGCCCCACCAACCTTTTCGGGGGGAGGAGCACCCTGGCAAGCCGCTGAAAAATCAGGAATGACTCATACATCTTCAAGAGAAATAGATGGCCTGGCAAGCCGCCGAAGAATCAGGGAAGATTCACAAAAAAGGGCAGAGTGGCCTGTCATACACACAAAATATTTGCAATCCTGGCTCTAGCATAGTAACATCTATAAAAAGACTTTCGTGCCAGAAAAGTTTCAGAAAGGCTAGAGATGTTAAAGCAAGACATGGCGTCCATGCCAAACTTCACGCAAAGCAATACACATATCTCCGAATTGTTGGAGATCATGCACGAGATCGCAGACCTGAGTGCTCTAGGAGCTCTGGCAGAGTGGGACCAGAACACCGAGATGCCCGAGGGAGCAGTTGATGTGCGCGGAGATCAGATGGCCACGCTGCAAGGAGTCTTGCATGAGCGTTGGACCTCTCAGCGCCTGAATACGCTGCTGAAGGAGCTAAGTAAGGGGAGCACACAGGCAGATTTCAGTGACGCTGACCGGGCACTGATCCGTGAGGCTCAGCGCACCTACGATCGTACTACAAAATTACCACGTACCCTCGTTGAAGAACTCGCTCGTACCCAGGCGAAAAGCTTTGAAGCCTGGCGCAAAGCTCGCATAAACGACGATTTTGCCAGCTTTGCCCCATGGCTAGAACGCATCATCGGTCTACAGCGAGAGATTGCCGACCGACTTGGCTTCGTGGAGACACGCTATGACGCACTTCTGGATGAGTACGAGCCGGGCATAACGGCCAGTAAATTGGATCGCCTCTTCACACCCGTTCGCGAGGTCAGTTCGACCCTCTTGAAGCGTATTCAGGCTAGCGGTCACGAAATTGACGACTCCTTTATGCAGGGAAATTTCCCAATAGAAAAACAGTGGGAAATCTGCAAAAAGCTCCTTCGTGGTATCGGCTATGATTTCACCTATGGTGCCATGAGAAGCTCTCCACACCCATTTACCAGCAGCTTTGGCAGTCCCTTCGATGTCCGTGTGACAATTAACCCCGATCTACAATTTGTCCAGTCATCGATTATGGCAGCTATTCATGAGGGCGGACATGCACTCTATGAACAAGGGAGTGCCCCAACGTTGACACGCACGCCTCTGGCGGGTGGGGCATCCATGGGTGCCCACGAATCGCAATCGCGCCTGTGGGAAAACAATATCGGACGTTCTTTGGCCTTCTGGCGTGGCCAGTACTCGGCTATGCAAGAAATCTTTCCTGAACCCTTTGCTACCATCGATGTCGAGACCTTCACACGTGCGCTGAACAAGGTCCAACCCAGCCTGATCCGCGTCGAAGCTGACGAAGTTACATACAATCTACACATCATCATACGCTACGAACTTGAACGCGCTATGGTCAACGGCGAGGTCGCTGTCGAATCACTTCCTGGCATGTGGAACGACAGGTACCGCGAATACCTCGGCATTGAGCCACAAAATAACAGCCTGGGCATACTACAAGATATCCACTGGACCAGCGGCTTTGGGTACTTTCCTACCTACACTCTGGGAAACCTGTACAGTGCTCAGATTTTCAATACGCTCCAGCGTAACTTTACAGACTTCGATGAGCAGCTTGCACGCGGAGAAACGGCCTTTGCACGCACCTGGCTTGAGGAACATATGTATGGCTATGGTGCCATCTACGAACCCGAAAATCTCATCCAACGCGTTACCAACGAAACCCCTAACCCCGATTACTTTATACGCTATCTGACCAGCAAATTTGAGGATGTCTATAACATTTAAGAAAGATCCTTCCTGTCTCTAAACAGGCAGAGGCATGACTCGTACTCATGTGGCGGCTACGCCGCCACATGAGTACGAGTCATGCC
>DAOTTL010000235.1:0-3204 GCA_034438135.1 Ktedonobacteraceae bacterium
TTATGGCGCATTCGCGCCATAACACACATCAGTTGCTCTTGTTAAAATGGGGCGGGGTGGCCTGCCAGGACGATGCAGAAGATCGTCCTGGCGAGCTGAAAAGGTTGGAATGACTCATATTTGAGAGAATACCGCAATGCGGTCCAGACATTTTAGCAGTGGAGTCGAGTGGGCTGATAGCTTGTAGCTTCTACATACGCCAGAGCCGCCTGTCCTACTCTGAGATCATACATCTCCCTGGGAACAGTTGTATCTAAACAGGCTCGATCTTTCGGCAGGTGCTGGAAGAGTACAGTGGCCTGGGAATCGTCCACAATCTCAGGCAAACCGTAGTAGAAAGGTTCAAACATACTTCCTCGCTCCTCCAGTCTTTTTTTACGCGTCTCACTATCAGCATTACATAAAATAACTTTCAAAGATACATGGAAAGCACTTTTAGCCTGAATAGCCTGCACTCTTTGCAAAATAAAGGGAAGATAGCCGCATGTATCGATGATTATAGATTTTTCCTGAGAGACGATTCTGTCCTCAATTAAATTAAATAATGTTTCAAATGCGTCCCGACCAGTCTTCTCCTTTTCCGCGTGCTCTAATGGCCTCGATAGATTGAGCGCCCGCATATACTGCCATTGGATCAGATCTTTGCTCAGCACCTCCCAATGAAGACTCTGGTGCAGCTTATTTGCCAGAGTTGTTTTACCCGCTCCAGCAAAGCCCACCAGAAATACCAGCGTAAGCGACGCCGTAGTAGCAGGATCTGGCCGATAGTTTGTGCCCCAGCCAGTGAGATAAGGCGAAGCTGCTGCCACCTCTTCACGGTCACAAACGATACTCATCATTACTACTCTGCTCCATGACTACTTTTTTCTTTTTAATCTAAAGGCCGTTCATACAAGTAAAGCTCTTTCTGCTCTCTTTTTGGGAACGGACCAGATATCTTCTCTTGTATGGACCAAAAAAGGCGATTGATCTCAATCGCCAAACCTATACCTGATACTATCCATAGACCGCCTCAAGATTCTTTACGCACCAGCCTGTTCTCTGCACGAGCTTCTAGCTCTTGTAAACCCTGCCACAGCCTGGCAATCGCTCGATTGTGAAGACGATAATACTGACGCGTACTGAGCGCCAGACGACGCGCGATAGCTGCATGATTCATCTGAGCTTTCCCGAAATAGCGGTAATAGAGGATATTATAATACAACCAGCTCTGATCGGTATCGCTGCGCTCATCCTGCCCTTGCATAGTTTCAAAAATTCCCTTCAGTACTCTGAAAACGATCATTCCCTTTGCAATAGGTGAATTCGCGCCTTCTTGCTCAGCCTCTTCAGTGATACAGAGCAGATGAACAAGTTCGCTCTGTCCCAAATTCGCGGTGTCTTTAAGGTTTTTGAGCATTGCACTAAAGTGACTGCCATTTATCTCACTCGTGGACTCAATTTCCGGTACAGAAATTTCTACGCCCGCTGATTGCGAAACCTCCATGCTGTGCAGGTAATCACGAAAGAGTGCGCCCGTACTCAGTTCAGGATACCTGCCGTCCTCCCATTCCATCTGCTCTATCTCATCCATGAGCCGCTGCTGATCTTCGGGTTGCAATTGCTCCCAGCAATCCTGAAAATGATCTTCTAAGCTCTGATATGCCTCCTTTCTCACCTGCGCTAACCGCACCCCTTTTGTCCCACGCAACAGCTTCTCCTCAAAAAAGACTGATCCCACCTGTTGAAGGAAATAGGGATGATAGCCGGCCATATCCAGGACCCAGCTTACTTCAGCCTCTGTAAAAGGGAGTCCCGCTCTCTGCGAAAAAACCGTGAGCAGTTCACGAGCCTCTTGCTTGCTAAAAGCTTCAACCCTGATAGTCTGAAAGATATTAAAAAAGGGAGATGCCTTATCATCGACAGGCAAAATCTTCCTTAACGAAGCCACTGACGCCGTAACATACGAAACAAGTCTGACACTTGTCTGGGCACGCAAAAACCCAAAGAGATCAGCATTAGCCCGCTTATAGCGTGTTACCAGGTCAAAGGTATCGAGCAACAGAACCGGGTGTAGACCACGCTCATGCAAGCGAGTAAGAAGAAGAATAAACTCTTCGTCTTCTTCCTCTTCCCTCTTTAGCCCGGCAAGATAAGCACGACCTTGCTGTCTGAGAATAAGATTCATATCACTCAGAAAGTTCGCACGAGGTTTGAGTAAACGCTCCTGCAAGTCGATATACAGAAAAAGAAATTTCGTACCATCAAACTGATAATTTTTCTGTACAACCTCATCCCTGAGACCATTTAGCAATGAAGTCTTGCCTATACGCCTTGGACCCACCAGTGAAGCATTCTGACCATTCTTCAATGTTGAGAAGAGTCGTCTTAGATAACTATCTCGCCCAATAAATTTTTCTGAGTCTTGAATAGTTGTTGGACTGTTAAAGGGATTTTCCATGCAATTTGCCTCCAGTGCTCCTGCCTCCCCCGACCTCTTCTTCGCCAAGAGAATGTATAAACCTCCGTGATTTTTGGATTTCCCTCTTTAGTGTATCAGAGAAATAGTGCAGGAGTATGTCATTCTACTGCCATTCCTCTGTCACTATGACTGTGGCAGTATGTCGTTCAAATGATACACGATTAGAAACAAAGTGTGCAAACATGCTGATCAATGCAACATTTGTGAAATCCTGAAGATCTAGTACACAAGGGTTTCTCAAACGTCTTTCTTTCCCCGCCCACCCACCCATTTGGGTATGAGTCATGCCTCATTTTCTGCGGCTTGCAAAGCCGCCCCTCCCCCGAGAAAAGGGAGAAAGGACTGAGTTTGGAAGCAGCGTTGCTGCTTCCAAACTCAGTCCTTTCTCCCTGAAAAGCTGATCTAGTAAACAGCGGGGATTGTAGTTTAGTCATAAACCTGTCACAATAGTAGAAGAACAAAGAATTTTTCATCAATATCAATAAGGCAAAAGAGAATGGATCGAATAAACTGGCAGCGAGTGCGTGATATACTGATCAGTATTATCTGTATAGGCATTTTGTTCTGGGCCACCTGGTCAATTATGGGACAATTCGTGCATGCCATCATCTTGCTCTTTCTGGCAATGGCCATTGCTTTTCTGGTCACACCAGTGGTCAATCTCCTGAATCGCTTTATGCCCCGTGTGCTCGCAACTCTGCTTGTATTTGTACTCATCCTGGGGGTATTAGGAGGACTGGTCT
>DAOTTL010000236.1:0-16989 GCA_034438135.1 Ktedonobacteraceae bacterium
TATCGGCTCTCGCATCGTATAATGTCGGATTCAGATAATGATCAGTGGACGCCAGAAAGTGTCAATCGAAGTGGGTCTGATGCCACTGGCTCGTTCTACAATATCCGCAGCAGAGGTATTTGAGGCATGGCCAAAGTCCTCTCAGGCCTCCACAGTCTCAGGAACGGTCAAACGTCATAGGCAGCGATCGAAAACCAAAGAGAAAGCCACCCTTAAACAATTCCCCTGGCTTCTCAGGTATTTGCCGCAGGCCGGGCAATTGTGCCAGGATCATCGGCAGGGCGATTGAGGTCTCCAGACGAGAGAGTGGAGCACCAATACAGAAGTGCACACCATGCCCGAAGGTTACGTGCCTGTTAGGATTGCGCAAAAAGTTGAACCTCTCTGGCTCAAAAAACTGCGTTGCATCGCGATTGGCAGCCGCAACCCATGCAAAGATCATCGACCCGGCAGGAATAGTCACGCCCGCAAGGGTAGCATCGATCCTGGTCATGCGTCTCAGCCGCCACACAGGCGAAGCATACCGCAAAACCTCCTCAATGGCCCCAGGCATCAGCTCCGGTTGCTGGTGCAGTTGTTCCATCGTTCCAGTATGCTCATCGAAGCAGCGCACTGACTGACTAAGCAGATTCGTCGTCGTAACATGACCGGCAATCAACAGGAGCACACAAAAGCTGGCGGCACTCGCTATCGTTAAATGCTCGCCGTCAATCTCAGCCGCCATAAGATCGCTCATCATATCAGCACGTGGACTCTTGAGACGCTCCTCCAGCATAGCGCTGAAGTAACTGCGCATCTCTTTAAAGTCCTCTAAAATACTCCTATCGGGTGCGATAGAAGTTCCTCCGGCAAACTCCGCATCGTTTAACTGCTGGGAGAGCAATCGATCCGACCAACGTCTAAAAAGCGGACGATCCTCTGCCGGAGCACCCAACATATCGCTGATGACAATCGCTGGCAAGGGATAGGCCAGATCCTCTACCAGATCTAGCTCGTCTCGCCCCTTCACCTGGTCAAGCAACTCCTGCGTAATCGTGGTCACTCGCTCGGAAAGACGGGCCAGTGCGCGTGGAGTAAAGGCGGAGGAAACCAGATTGCGGTACTTGTTATGCTCAGGAGGGTCCATAGCGATCAAGCTCTTCTCCACAGAGGGCGACTCTTTGGCTCCCTTTGCCTGGAGGAGCGAGGTCCCGTCAGAGGTAAAAAGAGTCGAGTCAGTGATGACTTGAGAGACATCTTCGTAGCGGAACACATGCCAGCAGCCACTGTCCGCATCCAGCCAGACAGGAGCGTCCTGTTGCATCTGCTGAAACCACTGGTATTGCTGCTGCACCTTTTGCCAGAGAGTAGTCGATTGAGGCATCCTATCCTCTTTCTTTCAATGTACAAATCACTTACATTCGTCCGTTCATACTCAAACCTACAATCAGCTCTTCCTATACGATACAGCCTTACGAGTCATTTATGCAAATACGCACACTACTACCCACAGCAGGCACCCTTCTTCCAGGCAAAATAGCAGCCTGGACTAACCTTTGCCAGTGCTGCTATTTTCACGCGATCTTTTGCTGATGAAGTGGCCTCTCAGACGACCACAGGCTCAGGAAGGGTCAAACGTCATAGGTAGAGACCTGAAGCCAAAGAGAAAGCCGCCCTCAAAGAGTTCCCCTGGCTTCTCTGGTAGTGTTCGTAGGCCGGGCAGTTGTGCCAGGATCATTGGCAGGGCAATCGATGTCTCCAGACGCGATAAAGGAGCGCCAATACAGAAGTGAATACCATGCCCAAAGGCCACGTGCTTATTGGGATTACGCTCAATCAAAAACCGTTCCGGCTCAACAAATTGCGCCTCATCTCGATTGGCAGCCGCCACCCATGCAAAGACCATCGACCCGGCAGGGATAGTCATGCCCGCAAGCGTTGTATCAGTATTGGGCGTTCGTCTTAGTCGCCACACAGGCGAAGCATACCGCAGTACTTCCTCAACTGCACCAGGCATCAGACCAGGGTTCTGGCGCAGTTGCACCATCACTTCAGGATGCTCATCGAAACAGCGCAGGGCCTGACCAAGCAGATTCGTCGTCGTAACATGACCGGCGAGCAACAAGAGAATACAAAAGCTGATGATACTCTCTCTATCCAAACGCGCACCATCGATCTCCGCCATGATAAGATCACTCATCATATCCGTACGCAGGTTCTTACTACGCTCCTCAAGCATAGAGTGAAAGTAGTCGTGCATCTGCCTGAAAAGTTTGGTGATCTCTCTATCAGACGTGAGCAAGCCTCCATTGGAGATCTCCGCATCGCTCAATTGCTGCGAAAGCAGAAGATCTGCCCAACGTTTAAAAAGTGGACGATCCTCAACTGGTGCTCCCAACATCTCGCTGATAACGATCGTCGGCAAGGGATAAGCCAGATCCTCTACCAGATCCATCTCACCTTGCTCCTTTACCCGATCCAGCAATTCCTGCGTGATTGCAGCCACTCGCTCAGAAAGCCGGGCTAATGCACGTGGTGTAAAAACCGGTGAGACCAGATTACGGTACTGCCGGTGCTGAGGAGGGTCCATCGTAATCAAACTCCTCTGCACAGGAGATATCACTTCTTCCTCCTCTGATTGGATACGCGAAGGCACCTCTGAAGAAAAAAGCGTATAGTCAGTGATGACCTGATAAACATCTTCATAGCGAAACACATGCCAGCAGCCACTGGCGTCATCTCGCCAGACTGGGTGATGCTTCTGCATGTGCTGAAACCAATCATACTGCTGCTGTACCGTTTGCCAGGAAGTAGCCGCTTGAAGCATTAGATCCTCTTTCTTTTTCTCTGCAAATCTCTTCTATTTGTCCGTAATCACGCCTGAAATTAGCTTCTTACTCAATACATCCTTACAAATCCTCTATCCAAACATCCAACGAATAGACAAAATACATAGACTGTCTCTCTTCTGTCCTGCCCATAAATAAAGTATACAGCGGCATCATTTATAATGTCAAAAACAGATAAATATCGCTTGCATGCTATTTATATTGTTCACGTCTTGCCTCTTTTATAATACATTCTGATTTTCACGCTATTGACGAAAGACACAAAAGATCTCTTAATCCTCTTTCTGAACAAAAGAGCAGCGTGGGCAAAATTCATCCACGCTGCTCTTTTAGCTGGTTTCTTCGGGTAGAGTGACCTATCAGACCTCCACAGTCTCAGGGACGTTCAAACGCCATAGGCAGCGAGCGAAAGCCAAACAGGATGCCCCCCTCAAATAGCTCGCCAGGCTTCTCAGGTATTTGCCTCAGACCAGGCAGTTGTGCCAGAATCATCGGCAGAGCAATCGCGGTCTCCAATCGAGACAGCGGAGCACCCATACAGAAATGAATGCCATGTCCAAAGGATAGATGCTTATTAGGATTGCGCGAAATATCGAACTGCTCCGGCTCAGAAAAATGAGATGCATCTCGATTGGCAGCCGCAACCCAGGCAAAAACCCTTGACCCGGCAGGCAGAGTCACCCCCGCAAGCGTCGTCTTCGTCCTGACCCGGCGTCTCAGCCGCCACACGGGAGAAGCGTAGCGCAAAACCTCCTCAATCGCCCCGGGCATCAGGCTGGCATCCTGACGCAGTTGTTCCATCACCCCGGGATGCTCATCGAAACAGCGCAGAGCCTGACTGAGCAGATTGGTCGTCGTGACATGGCCAGCAAGCAATAAGAGCACACAAAAGCTGATGGCACTCTCGATATCCAGACGCTCTCCATCAACCTCCGCCATGATAAGATCGCTCATCATATCCGCCTGTGGGTTCTTGTAGCGCTCCTCCAGCATAGTGCGAAAGTAGCGGCGCATCTCCCGCAAGTCCGCCAAAACACGTTCATCAGACGAGAGAAAGCCGTCATCGGTCAGTTCCTCATCGCTCAATTGTAAGGAAAGCAGGTGGTTCGCCCAACGTTTAAAGAACGGACGATCCTCAATCGGAGCACCCAACAACTCGCAAATCACCATTGTCGGCAGTGGATAGGCCAGATCCTCCACCAGGTCCATCTCACCCCGCTCTCTTACCTGGTCGAGCAACTCCTGAGCAATCATGGCTATGCGCTCGGAGAGACGGGCCAGTGCACGAGGCATAAAAGCAGACGAGATCAGATTGCGATACTGGCGGTGCTCAGGAGGATCCATCGCAATCAAACTCTTCGCCTCAGGGAGTAAAACATCTCCATCTTTTGAGCGTATCAGCGTATTCCACTCAGAGGAAAAAAGCGTATAGTCAGTGATGACCTGATGAACATCCTCATACTGAAAGACATGCCAGCAACCACTGACCTCATCCTGCCAGACCGGATTATCTTTCTGCATGTGCTGAAACCAATGATACTGCTTTTCCACTTTTTGCCAGGAAGTAGCTAATTGAAGCATCGTATTCTCTTTCTTTTCATCTACAAATTTCTTGTATCTGTCCATACTCAAACTCGAAATCAGCTTCCTACTCGATACATCCCTGTGTTCCACTTTTTCAATCTTCTATAAAGATTAAGCATGCATGCATGGGCCATCTCCCTCACTGGACATGTCCCATAAGAAAAGTATATACCTGCATACTTCATTTCAGAACCGCCAGGTCGATCTGGCGAATGTGTATAGGATTGGAGATCATGTTGATCTCGGTGAGCTTGTCATGCGTGATCGTGATCTTGCCGAGCTTTGGTGAGAGATATTGGTGATCAGAGGTAGTCAGGTGGTGGTGTGAACCCGCCGAATTCGCGTTCGAGCAGCGAGGCAAAGGAGATCGTCATGTGGTCTTCCAGGTAGGGACCAATCGCCTGCAACCCAATGGGTAAACCACTCCTGGTTCTTCCCCAAGGAAAGGCTGTGGCTGGCAGCCCGTTGTACGCAGCCACTCCCGCATAGATGGGGAGGTGCAGGTAGGGGACAGTTGTGCCATTCACCTGGAGTGTGCGCTTGAGTAACGGAATCTGGTCATCGATATGGGGAAAAGCAGGTGTAATTGTCACCGGGGCCAACAGGATATCGACATCGCGGAAGAATTCACGGAAGAGCGCACAGGAGCGTGTACGCCGACTATGCATACCGATGAACTGCGCAACAGTCGCATTCATACCCACCACCTGTGCGTTGGCGAACGGATCAGACGACTGATGTAGCAACGCCACAACATGGGCACGTTCCTCTTCCTCCAGGTGGGCGAAGGCGATCACGCTCAGGAGCATGGAATAGGCTTCGTGGTGCTGCCAAAGGTCAAAACCCTCCGGCTGCATCTCCTCCACTCGCGTTCCCTGTTGACGTAAGCGCGTGATCAGATCGTCGAGAGCGGCACGAATCTCTTCATCGACCGGCAACCAGGGAACAGGCGGCAGGAGAGCGATCCTAAAGTCGGCCAGAGTGCTGTGACGCACCGGCGGAAAGCGGAGTTGCCAGGCCACGTCTTCCCCGACAACTGGCTCAGCGATGATCGAGAGCGCCAGATCCAGATCAGCGGCGCTCCGGGTGAGTGAACCCATCACATTCATCACGATAGCCGGATTCTCCAGGGGAGAGCCAGGGATATGTCCACTGCGCGGAACAGCAGTTTCACTGGGACGATGTCCGTAGACGCCACAGAAGGCAGGTGGGATGCGCAACGAGCCACTGAGATCGCTGCCCAATTCAAGCGCCGTGAGTCCTGCTGCCAGAGCAGCAGCCCCCCCACCAGTACTCCCCCCTGGGGTACGTGTGCGATCCCAGGGGTTGTTCGTGCGGCCAAAGAGCGGGTTACTGGTTTGCCAGTCGGTCGCGTAAGGTGGAAGATTGGTTTTCCCAAGCAGAACCGCTCCAGCGTCCAGGATGCTCTGCGCCACGGGGGCGGTTGTAGTAGAGATTGCGTGCGCTCGCTGCGGTACTCCAGCGGTCGTAGGCAATCCCGCCACCTCAATGCTGTCTTTGATTGTCACTGGCAGCCCGTGCAGTGGTCCAAGCAAGATGCCTTTGGAGATCGCTGCATCGGCCTGGGCCGCACGCTGGTAAGCCTGCTCCTCATTGAGGGTCACAATAGCATTGAGATCAGGATTAGAACGGGCGATCCTTTCTAGATGCAATCTGAGCAATTCCTGCGCGGAAATGCGTTTCGTGCGAAGCGACTCCAACATACTCTGAGCGGTTGCAAATGGCGACTCCATCGGTTTCCTCCTTCCGCTTCTCGAAGAAACACTATGAGTACGACTCCGTTGCAGGCTGAGTACTGCTTTCAGGAAGAGCTTCCTCGCCTCCATGCACAGGGGACCCCGGCATAGTGTGGACCCGTTGCCGCGCCCGGCGCAGGTAGGCGAACGTCCAGAGCAGACTCAGGCCAATCAGACTTCCAGTGAGGATCGGGCCAACGGCGAGTACCGCCGCAATCGGCAGGGTTAAGACCATAAGCAGGCGCAGAAGGAAGTCACTGATGTAGACGAGGCCCCAGACCACGGTGGTCACACGGCTCGTGCGCCGCACAGACGGGTTCTGCCAGAGCTGATTATACCGGGCGATATGCTCCGGGTCCTTGCTCGCAAACATGGACCGACCGACCGAGAACATGAGCGGACGGGGGAAAAGCAAGGAAATGAAGCAGGTGAGGCCGAGCGCACCAGTAAAAAGCGATTCGCGGATCAGGAGCACACGTGGGTCTCCCCCCAGGAAAATCGCGATGATTCCAATAGCCAGGCCGCCAAAGACGAACAGTGAAATGATGTTGACCTGGCGACCACGTAGCATGCTGATCAGCATCTCAAGCGCAGGTACGATGGCCGCAACCCCAAGGGCTGTGACATCCGAGGCGTGGTACGCTTTCAAGAGGCTGTAGCAGCCAAACGGAATGGCAACATTGATGATGAGCAGACTCAGGATGCTGCGGAGCAGCGAAGATCTGCCAGGGAATGATGAAACAGTGTGTGTCTCGAACATTAGTTCTTTCTCTCTTTTTCTTTGTCTTGCCAGTTGTAGAAGCAACCGGTTCGTGTCTCTTCTGTGGAGAGTATAGGCTAATTGCGAGCACAGAAGAGGTGACAGAGGTCATTTCACAAGGTCATGTTCTACCTCATGACCTGCTGTGACCTCTGGCTGCTGATGCTCGAACTGAAGGGAGAGGGAAGCCAATGGGTTAAATGAGTCCTAACTCTCTGGCTTTGAGCGCCGCCTGCGTGCGGTCACGTACACTCAATTTTCCCAGGATACTCGTCAGGTGATTCTTCACTGTGCCCACAGTGATAACCAGATGCTCGGCAATCTCTTTGTTGCTGGCTCCCTGGCCGAGCAGGCGGAGGATCTCCAGTTCGCGTTCGGAGAGCGGCTCGATCAAGCGGTGAGATGAAGAGGGCAGCCGGGGTGACAGGCGTGTGAACTCAGCAATGAGCTTGCTTACAAGGGAAGGTTCTAAGAAGGACTCTCCACGCGCGACCCCGCGGATGGCCTCGACCAGTTTTTCCGAGGGGACATCTTTGAGTAGATAGCCAACCGCTCCCGCACGCAGGCCTTCAAACACATCTTCGTCGTCGTCGAAGGTGCTCAGTACAAGCACTTTGATGGTGGGATGCTCGCTCCGCAGGCGGCGGGTTGCGGCCACGCCGTTCATGATAGGCATGTGCAGGTCCATCAGGATGATATCCGGGTTAAGAACAGCCGCCAGATGCAGCGCCTCCTCCCCATGGCGAGCCTCTCCCACTACTTGCAGATCGGACTGAACTGAAAGAATGGTATGCAGGCCTTCGCGGAATAAGGCCTGGTCATCAACAATCAAGATACGAATGGGCGTACTCATAACGGGATCTCCACTTCCAGGAGGAAGCCTGAACCTGGAGAACTGGTCGTGCGGAGCTGGCCACCCAGAGCTTTGACACGCTCACGTGCTCCGAGCAGCCCGAAGCCGTCGATGGTGCCCAGCGTTCCAATACCATTGTCCTGGACACGTAAGCGCACGATATGCCCCTCTATTCCGTCGAGAGTGAGGTCAACGTGGGTAGCATGCGCGTATTTGCGCACATTGGTGAGTCCTTCCTGGGCAATACGATACAAGGCGAATTTCACCGGGGACGAGAGTGGGGGCAACGCGCCAGGAACAAGGAGTGCGGTTGGTACGCCCGCTGCTTGCGACTCCTGCGCCAGATCTGCGAGGGCCTCTGGCAAGGAACGGTTCTCGGTGGGCAAGGTACGCAGCGCGACCAGGGACCCCCGAATGTTGCCTAATCCCTCCCGCGCAAGTTCCTGCGCTTTCTCAAGGATGCTGCGGGCACGCTCAGCATCCACATCCAGCATGGCATGTGCCGCCTCAAGCTGCACGTTGATGATAGTGAGATAATGTCCCAGATTATCATGGACCTCCCGCGCCAGGCGGTTGCGTTCGGTAGCCGTCGCCAGCGTTTCGATTTGCTCGGCATACGCAAGCAAACGCTGGTGTACTTCGTCGAGTTCCTGACGCGCTTGTGCTTCACGCAACATAGCTTCAATAAAGACGAACACGAAGACACACGAGGCAAGCATTGAGAGTACGATCAGGAGGATGGACTTCCAGGTGTCACCGACCATCCAGTCCACGAAGCCGAGCAGCAGGAGCAACAGCCCACACATAGCGACCGCGCCACGCCGGGGGAGGAGGATGATACTGTAGGCGGCAAGCGCTATAAGCAGGAGAAAGCCTTCTCCCAGGCTGAGAAAGAGAATCGCGCCGAGAACGACGAGGAGGACGACAAAATACGCTAGCATGATCGGCCCATGTGGTGAGTGCCAGCAGTACTCCACGCCAAACAATCCGACCGCCGTATAAATGAGACCGAGTCCGACCAGGACAGCCACACGCGATGGGTCAAATGGGATGGAAACAAGGAGGGAGACATAGGCAGCAACGATCAGCAGAAACAGGCCAAGGCGATACTGTCGCTGAGGAAAAGCCGCCAACGGTTCGCGTGTCTTCATCAGATGTCTTCTTTCCTGCTCCCGAGAGTCTCAGCATGTGAAAGTCAAATGAGTGAGACACCTACTCTCGGACAGGGCTCACGAGAGAAGCACGCGAGACATGCACCCCACGTCTCTCGCTCGGAGCCAGTAGTTGCTCACCGCGGTTCTGCTCAGTCTCCGAGTGCTTCACAACTGGAACATGATGAGAGATTACCACATCCAGTATATCACGTCATAGTGCGGGCAAATGGGGCTTTTTTTAATGAGGACAGAATGCTTCCACAACCCGTAAGATGTTCCCTGATGCCTGCCCCCTCTTCCTGTGGATATGCTTGAACGTGCTGTGCATCTCGCCGCGAACTCGGACGCGGTGCTCGTCTGTGCAGGGTTTGGCGGCGAGTGGCAGAGTGAGGGCTTTGATCGACAGAGTCTGGCTTTGCCTGGACTACAGGATACGCTCATTGAGCAGGTTGCTGCCGCGAACCCCCATACGATCGTTGTCCTTAACACTGGCTCACCCATCACTATGCCCTGGCTCTCGTCGGTGGCGGCGGTGGTGCAGGCGTGGCATCCGGGCCAGGAGTGCGGCAATGCGATTGCCGATGTGCTCTTTGGGGACACCAATCCTTCAGGAAAACTACCCCAGACCTTTCCGGTCCGTCTGGAGGATACTCCAACCTACCTCGATGTTCCAGGAGAAAACGGTAAGGTCTCTTATGGAGAGGGCGTGTTCGTCGGTCATCGCTACTATGAGAAGAAAAAAGTCGCTCCCCTGTTTCCTTTCGGCTTCGGTCTCTCCTATACCACCTTCAGCTATAGCTCGCTTGAGCTTGATGCGCAGCAGACCAGTCTGACAGAACCCTTCCACGTGTCGCTTGAAGTTTCTAACACAGGCCAGCGTGAAGGCAAAGAGATCGTGCAGATGTACGTCCGAGACGAGCAGGCGAGTCTCACACGGCCAGAAAAAGAGCTGAAAGCATTCGCGAAGGTTCACCTGAAGCCTGGTGAGCAACAAACGGTCATGTTCTCTCTTGACCGTGATGCACTGGCTTACTACGATGATCTGACCCACGAGTGGGTGGCGGAAGCGGGCGTGTTTGAGGTTCTGGTTGGCGCGTCGTCGCAAGATATTCGTGCGAGAGCTGCATTCACCCTTATAGACACCATACGCTGGTCTTCTTGAATGAAGTTAGAAAGTGGTGCAAAATGAGCAAAAAACCAGCGTAAACCAGCCAAAAAAAACGCAAAACGGCCCCCTCTCTTAAGTTTCTTCTCCAAGAAGAAGAAGAAGAAAAGAGAGGGGGATAGCAGCGCTGCCCTTATGGCAAAATGGATCTCACGGTTGGACCCGTAGAGAAGTTAGAGTATCATTGCCACCAGCTATCATTGATAAATCTGAAATGTCAGATGTTATCATGAAAGAGGTTCCCCGGTAATCTTCGTCAGAATAGAACGTAGCGGTATAGTGCCCAACCAATTTGATCGAAGAGACTGTATCGCTCCCGATAATACTCCCTTTCAAATTGGCTACGTCCGAGGTAAATTTCTCACAGGTACCCCTGTAGTTAGAATCCTTGTAGAGGTAGATGCCGTCTCCCACGCAAGCAGTACCCTTCATTGGAGCAGCAGGTGGGTTCGCACCCCTGACTGGCATAGCCGTTGGAGTTGTCCCAGGGGGAGGCGTGGCCGTTGGGGTCGCATTCGTCGCGACTGTCGGAATTATAGCGGTCGGAGTTGGAAGCGCGGTAACTCCTGTTGAAGACGAGTTGATCAAAAACGTTGTGACCGAAAAGGGAGGCAGTGTATAGGAAAATGAACTATTCTGGAACGTAGTATTTCCTAAATGTTTAGGAGGAGCGGAGGCAGAGATGGATTGATTTTTGCCCCAGATGTCTACTGTCCCGCTGGTTAGTCCCTTTAATTGAAATGTGCCGGTCTGGGTAGTGGTTGGGGATTCGTTAATCACAACAATGTTTTTATCCCCATCAGAGGCATACACATCTATCCCTGGCAAGGTGGTTGTTGCCTGAACCATCATACGTCCAAAGCCACGGAAAAGCCCTTCCCCGGTATACATACCCAGCGCGTGATACATCGGTGTAGCCGAGTCCATAGAACCACCGGTTATCTCTGTTCCGGTTTTTAGGAGGAGATTGCCTTTATCTGTATAAAGCATGCTAATTGCACCTGCGTGCAGAATATGACCGAGAGTAGCAGCTCCCCAGGCATTATCGAACTGTGTATATTCCAAAAGGTGGCCCGCGTAATCCAGGTCCCATTCACCAACTTCGATGGTAATGTGTGAGGCACGCGACGGAACGGTTTTTTGGATTCTCTGATAGAGGTCGGCAATGTCCACTTCGTATGTTGCACTCTTGTCAAATAAATCGGTGTAGGAAAGTTGTGAGGTATCGCCCTGAGCATACCCATGAAAGTCGAGAAAATCCACCCGACTGCCAGAGATATTCAAAAAAGTTTGCATAAAGGTGGAATCGTACCAGGCAACTGTCGGTCCCCCAACCTGGATAGTTGGGTCAACAGCCTTCATAGCATCGTACGTTTTGTTGAATTGTAAGCTGTAGGTTGTCCCGTTTTCTCCATTGATGTTCGGCTCGTTGATCCCGCCCAGCCAGCGATCCACCCTGTTGTGAGTATCGATATTAAAATGCTTGACGAGAGAGGGCAGGTCGTTTGGATTGACAGGATCTTCCACCACAGGCGTGGCCCCCAACGCTTTAATCGAGTCTACCCAGTCATCTCCACTCCAGCGGGTATCGCATCCCTGTGCTCCACAGATAATACCGCTCGATGGATTGCCCGCCACTGCGTATCTTAAATTGATACGCATGTATCTAGCTCCTAGAGTTTGGAGGCGTCGCTGTTGAAGCGTATCATTGACCAGAACATTTGGTGCTCCATATTCACTTTCATCAACGCCGCCAAGCGCCAGGGGATTGAGCTCGCGAATATTTTGCCCATAGTTCACAGTGATATTCGAACCAGAATCCGCCCGTAAAAGCCAGATTTGATTGCTAGCGATGATAGCTAATGGAATAAAGATCACCAGTAACAGTACACTTACCAGAAGTAAGATTGGTTTTCTCCTTTTGTCCCACACTTCCTTCATGAAAATCCCCCTCCTAAGATGCCATTGCTAGCTCATTTTCAGAGTTAGCGTGAAATATAATGACAGGGCGTTCTCTGTCGTTTTTATTATATAGTTCGATGGAGTTTGATTGCGCGTAGCCAGGACCTTTATCCACTACATTTCTCCATTCCTCAAGATGATGGGATCTTATTTTTAGAGCGCCTCTGCAATCACGTTCCCCTCATGAAGAGCTTTAAAGAGCATTGTATGCTGCATAAAATACTCAACCAGTTTTTCGCCAGCCAGAGCGAACGCCACAGAAGAAAAAGACCAAAGAATTGGCGGAGTATTTGAGAGCCGAACAGCCTGATTCCCCCTATCTCAAAGGGGTCTTCCATGCTTTAAGAAGTGAGCTAGAGGTTGAGCTTCCGAAAGTGGAGCATCGCTTACCAGAGGTACCAACAGAATTTGAGGCTTTTTTTGTTTTTGCAACATCTCTAGACCTGATTTTGAAGGAGGTCAGCTATGACGCGTGGCTGCTCATTAGTCACAAAATCTCCGCAACCTACCACCACCTGCGCGGTCACGTTAATGCGACTTTTGAGAAACCCCGGTAGAGAACCCATCGCGCGCTGACACATCCATATTTATAAGTTACTATCAACTTATTCATGAAAACATTTTCATGAATAAGTTTAAGCAATGCCGCCAACCATTTCATGGAGGAAAGGAATACCGGGTTGAGTGCTTACACTTCCAGCATGATTATGCCACCTCCTCATTGTTTTCTACTTCGCACTCCAAAGGCAGAAATCTCTCTGCTTCAATTCATGCACTGCCGAAGGCCTGAACAGGTCCAATACTGCAAAGGCAGGGGGCTGGAAGCGGTTCTCGGTGATTTTGAAGATTTTGAAAGTCTGAAACACGCCATGCAAGGCTGTGAACGAATCTTCCTCTTAGCCGCGCCTTCGCCCAGACAAACGCACCATTTACGGCTCGCCATCGATGCGGCAGTCGCAGCCGATGTCCAACAGGTGGTGAAAATTTCGACAGCCGATGCCAATGTGGGATCAGAAGTGCCCTGGGCAAAGGCCAATGCTGAAGGGGATCACTACTTACGAAGCAAGAAGGTGGCCTGGACCATTCTCCGCCCGACAGGCATCATGCAAAATTTCCTGGAATCCGCTCACGCCATTTCTCAAGGGGTTCTTCCATATACCACTGGCGAGGGACGAGTGAGCTACATCGATTCCCGTGATGTGGCATTGGTGGCGAAAGCCGTCTTGACCGAGGAGACCCATGCCAACGCAACGTATTACCTGACCGGACCGGACGCGTTATCCGTCAAAGACATTACACAGCAGCTCTCGGCAAGTGTCGGATACGAGGTACGAGCTATCCCGACATCAGCAGAAGATATGCGGAAAAGGCTGCAACAAGCAGGATTAGAAGAGTGGCGTATGAATGCCATTTTGGCGCAATATTCTGTCATCGCAGGTAGCTATGCTGTGGATGTGACCGAAGAAGTCAAGCGTCTGACCAGTCAGAACCCGCGCTCGTTTGTGCAGTTTGCTCAAGATTACAAGGAGCATTTGACACGAAGATAGCTGGACTCTTCTGAACTCTGTAGAGGGGGGAGAACGGAAATCTCTTGCAAGCTATGACGATTACTTCTGGACCTCCGACCCGGTCCAGCGAACGGCGCGGAAGAGGTCCCTTCTGGGTACCTGCCGCCTAAGTGCGCAGTAAAGGCATCTTCCGCCAGATACGCGAAGATGCCAGGCTCGCACAACTGATGATCGCCTCAGAGGCAGGAGTGCAGAAGGCAGCAGCCCGTTGCCTGTGATCCGCTTCTCTCCTCTTTATTTAGGTAAACGATAACTCAAAATATTGCATCTATTGTGTTATATTTTCCCCTCAGGTCAATTTCTCTCTCTAGAAAATTGGCAATATGTTCGTTAGTGCGAAAAAAACGGCAAAAATTCCGTTTCTAAAGAAATGCATTCCTTTGAAAATCGCCGTCCTCTTGACAATCACTCATTTCTATGTTAATTTTCAATACAGAAGAAGGTAAAAGAAGGTAAACGTTACCCTTAATTTCTGCGCTACCAGCCATACCAGAGTCAGGCGGCACAGATGAAATTTGGTTCTCTTCCCGACGATGGAGTGAGAAGAGCGGAATTGAGAGCGTTGCCTTGAGCGGACAGAGCGGAATAGTAGGTTCATTTATTTATTTGTAGCCGCATCAGAGCTATGGGGTGCTTTGCTGTCTGTATCGTCGCCGTTAGACGAATTATCTTTGAGGAGGTTTCGAAGCTATGACGCTGTTTCCTTCAAAACTGAAGGCATTCCATATGCTTTCTTCCAAATGTTTTCTGTTTCCTCCAGGTGTGCTCTACTGCGCAGGTTCTCTTTATTTTAACCCTCTGCGCACGAAATACACCGTTCTTGGCCATCCCTATCTACCACTTCCGTCTTTTCAGCAAAACAGGGAAGTTTCCCACTCGTAACACTGGTCACTGACCGATGCATGCCTGCTGCATATCTTCTTTCTGACATGCACACGACATGATGTAAGAACGACATGCCCTTTTTCAAGGAGGTTCTCATGGGTACAATATCCAGGGCCGGATCTTTTCTCAGTCGAGCACGATCAAAGCAAAAACGTAGTCGTATGCTGATTGTATCCCTCTTCGTCCTCACAAGTTGTATGACAATCTTAGGCAGCAGCCTCTTCTCTCAACAAGCAAAAGCGCAAGCTGCTTCTCCACACGTGACCGTCGCCGCGATCGACCCGTCACTCGTTGCAGGACGCGGCGCTCAGCTCGGTATCGTTCAGCAGGAGGCCGAGAACGCGACGACAAACGGGACGATACTCCCGTTCGACACATCGGCCTACACGCTGTCCGGGGAGGCATCAGGACGGCAAGCCGTTCAGCTCGCGCCTGGCCAGTCCGTCTCGTTCACGCTCACCCAGCGGGCGAATGCCATGACTGTCCGCTACTCGATCCCCGATGCTCCGACCGGCGGCGGCATCACAGCCCCGTTGACTGTGAGCGAGAACCACAACGGCGGTCAGAGCACGCATTCGCAGACTATGACGCTGACCTCGCAGTACTCATGGCTCTACAACGAATATCCGTTCACGAACGATCCTAATGCGGATCTGCTGCACCCGGACTGGTGGATCACTGAGTGCTCGTGCGTGCCAGATCAGACGACACCTCCACCCGTCATCACGAAGCCGTTCAGGCCGATGCACTTCTACGATGAGCAACGCCTGAATCTTCAAAAGACCTATCAGAAGGGAGATGTCATCACTCTGACCATGCCCGCGAATTCGAACGCAGCATGGACAGTCATCGATCTCGCTGAATTTCAGGAGATCGACGCTCCCACGCCTCAGCCCAGGAACTCTGTCTCTGTGACCAGCTTCGGCGCTGACCCGACCGGCGTTAACGACTCCGCTGATGCTTTCGATAGCGCGATTCAGGCGGCGAAAGCTGCTTACAAGACGGTCTACATCCCCGCTGGCACGTTTCAGGTGAACAGGCACATCATCGTCGATGATGTTACGATCAAAGGCGCTGGTAGCTGGTGGTCAATCGTCAAAGGTCATCAAGTCACGCTTGCCTCTCCGGCACCCGACGGCTCTGTGCACACGGGCGTTGGCTTCTATGGTAAATATGCAAGCGACGGCGGGAGTTCCAACGTGCATCTGTCGAACTTCGCAATCGAGGGCGACGTTCGAGAGCGCATCGACACAGATCAGGTGAACGGCGTCGGCGGAGCACTGAACGACTCGACAATCGATGGCCTCTACATCAATCACACAAAAGTCGGCATCTGGCTCGACGGACCAATGAACGACGTTGTAATCAAGAACACGGTCATCGCGAACCAGATTGCGGACGGCATTAACTTCCACCAGGGCGTGACAAACTCGAAAGTCGTCAATTCGCTTATCCGCAACACGGGTGATGATGGACTCGCGATGTGGTCAGAGGCGGTCAGCGGTCAGCCTGGCATCGAGGACGCTGACAACGTATTCGACCACAATACGGTGCAGAACCCTGTGCTTGCAAACGGCATCGCCATTTACGGCGGACGCGACAACACTGTGGTGAACAACATCGTCGCCGACCCCGTACGTGAGGGCAGTGGTCTCCACGCGGGATCGCGTTTCGGTGCGACCCCGTTCGCTGGCTACCTCAAGTTCAAGGATAATACGACTGTGCGGGCGGGCTCGTTCGAACTCAATTGGAAGATCGGCCTTGGGGCAATCTGGATCTACGCGCTTGAAGGCTCTATCACGGCGGATATTGAGGTTACCGGTGACAACTTCCTGCAAAGCACGTACAACGCGATCCTGATCGTTTCCGATTTCTCAGTGAAGGATCTCTACTCCATCACGAACGTCCACTTCAAGGATATTCATGTCGATGGAACGGGTACGTCGGTGCTGAGTGCGCGTTCCTCAGGAAATGCGACCTTCAAAAACGTCGTCGCACGCAATGTCGGTGCCGTGGGCATCAACAACTGCGGCTCATTCAACTTTACACCAGCGGGTTCGGAGTTTAGTGTGACCGACCTCGGCGGCAACACCGGAGGAGGGACTACTGGTCCCTGGCTCGCACCGTGGGAGTTGCCGAACACGATCACCTGCGATGATAGGCCTCCGGTGGTTCCCCCACCACCACCTTCCGCCTGGTAAGCGGTTAGGAAGAAGAGGGGAGGCTGTTTGGCGGCGCATGTTCCGCCAAACAGCCTCCCCTCTTCTTTTTTTGGAAAGTGTCTGGACTGTAACAGATATCGAAAAGGCTAGCGTCCACAAAACAACAAAATGGGAAAGAATCGTTGAAGTAGCAGATGCACAATTGTATCCGAAGATGACTCAATAAGAGTGTTATTACTGATAATACTGCATACAACTCTGCCAAAGTTGTGTGCTATTGACCTGAAGTCGTCCAGGATCGGATCAGGTTA
>DAOTTL010000237.1:0-2963 GCA_034438135.1 Ktedonobacteraceae bacterium
CAGGGCTATGGAATGCTCCGAAAGACAAAGTCTTTCGGAGCATTCCATAGCCCTGAAAATTCTCTATTATCCAGCTTTTTTCCAGGATTGAGCGGTTCAGGAGGTCTGGAGTGGGAAATTCGGGAGGTGCCAACCTCAATATACTTGTCACGGGCCACTCTGCCATGTTACACTCTGTCATAATATACCTTCCCAGGATTGAAGAAATTTCCAGAAAGGTTAAAGGCAGCGTTTGTCAGTTCTGGCAAACGCAGAATGGCGATGGGTGGGCTGTTCTTTGTTCGTGTATTCTGGGGATCCTCGAAAAGTCTCTTTTCCTCTTTTGTCACGTCGTGTGGCAGAAAAAAACGAAAAATTGTATAGATAAATCTGGTGGTGGCAACCATGGCTGAACAATGGCGCATCCTTGTTGTTGAGATCGAAGAGAAGCTCAACTGGAATATTGTCAATACACTACAAAAAGATGGCTACGTTATGCGCGGTGTGGCGAGCGGAGCCGAGGCTATTCGCTTACTATGGAGCGAAGCATACGATGTGGTCATTTGCTGCCAGCCGTTGCCCGATACAGACGGGTTTGAGCTGCTCCAGTGGATGCGTACATACTGTCCCAATGCTCAAATGATCATGCTGGCTCAGGCTGGCGGGGGCGTAATGCGTTCTTCCGCTCTGGAGATGGGCGTTGCCAGCTACCTTGAGAAGCCGCTGGACATACGTGTGCTAAAAGAAGAACTCCGCCGTTTGCTCCATCAGACAGGATTCTCAGCCAACCTGGACTCATTTGATCTGCTTGATGTGATTCAGATTATCACTATGAGCCGTAAAAGTATTGCTCTGGTAGTGAGTACAGGTCTGGAGGAGCAGGGCGTTTTGCGTTTCCAGAATGGTGAATTGATCTGGGCAGAGTATGGAACTCTGCGTGGCGAGGAAGCGTTCTTCGCGCTCGCTGCGCACAAAAACGGCACTGTCATTCACCGGCATTGGAACGAGCAGATTACTCCTAACGTGACCTTGCCACTCTCCCGTTTGATCTTTCAGGCTCTCCAGTATCGCTCAAAGTACGCCTCGTACCAGCAATTGAGTAGTGAACTGGATGCTGTACGGCCAACAAATGGGGGAAATTCCGGCTTTCCAGCTATGCCTCAGATGCCATCAACAGCCATGCCGGCAGTTTTACAGGATTTTCCAAATCTGCCATCAACGGCAATGCCAGCGGCCCTACAGGATCTGGAGGACGACGACCAGCCCTTCCTCTTTGTTGCTGAAGATCTCCCGGCTCAGCAGCCCTCATCTCATATGGCCTTTGATCCATTCTCGCAAAGAAATGGACTGGAGATGGATCGGAGAACAGTCAGTCCAGCGGAGCCAGGAGTCAGAGCGCGACAGGGATCGAACAACTCTGTCTCAGGAGGGTCAGGGTCTGGCACTAATGGGTATGCTATCACAGGGGGCAGTTCCAGCAGACCTTTGCCTGCCGATGATGATGTAGAAAGCATCATGCCTTCAGCTGCCAACAACGCTCCAACAAGATTGAACGGTATGCTTCCATCCTGGCTCACCGATCAACCGACAGATCGGGAACTACCAGTTCTGCGCGGCAATGCTGGATTTATGCCGACTGCGACTAAGGATATTGCGGTTCCGCAACCGGTTTCCCCACCGACTCCTGTCCCACCCTCGATTGCGCAGTCTTCACCAACCGATCCAACTTTACCATCTGTCTCGCCAACTGCTATCTCGTCAAATGGGAGTACGGAATGGTCCTCGCCATCGCTGCCGGGAACGTTTAATCCCGCCGCATCGGGTCTGCGCAAAATTCAGCCAGAAGAGGCCTTTTACACGGGTCCTCAACGAGTCATCAGGTCAGGGACCAGCGCCGTCAGAAACTCAGGAGCGATGTTGCGCCCCAGTCCAGCTGAGCGTCAGGGGCCTGAGAGCCGTATTGGTTTAACGGGAAATGGTTCGCGAGAAGAAAGTCCTGAGAAGACTGTAGAGGCCCTGCAAAGCTTGAATGTGCTCAAGAAGACGGGTACGCTTCCTTCTGTTGCCGTCCCTTTTCAAACTGAAAATCGGCCAAACGCTCTCCCAACCCGAACAGTTGAGGAAACGGCCTCTCCGCGTAACCAGTCGAGTGTCACAAAGCATTCGCAACCTGAAAGGGCTAGCACGTCCCATCAGACAGGCATAACACTGCCGCCGCGTTTTGATGAGTCGGGTTCGCGCAACCAGATCAGTACCGCCTCGCCTCAAATTGAAGAGATCGTTCCACGCAACCAGAGTGCAATGTTGCCAAAGGCACCCTTCAAGGAGAAGAATTCATATAACCACACTGAGGTAGAGCCTTCTTCACAGCTTGAAGAGTTGCGTCCGCACAACACCATCGATCTTATCGATATACTTCCTTTTGAAGATCTGAGTTCCTATAGTTCGATTGAAGTAGCGTCTGTGAAATCTCCCACAGAGAGAGAGATACAGAAACCGTCCGACCCTGTAACGCCAAACGAGAATGAGGCTGTGACCAGGACGGGTCAGCCAGAAAAGCCTGTCAGACGCAATTATCCTGCTCTGGCGGCAGCTTTGCAGACTTTGGGATATTCTGTTCCCGGTTTTATTGCCTCCGCAGTGATTAGTCTGGATGGAACCCCGATCGCCCAGGTCGCAGTAGACGATCTGGATATCTCCTTGAAGTGCCTTCCCCTGAGTAATATCGTGCAGAGCGCCTTGCAAGCTCTGTCCGGGGAATATGAGCACTCGATAATTACTGGCAAAACGCAGCATATTCTGCTGCGTCAAATCAGCGATCAAGAGGATGTATTTCAGATCTTAATCACGGCCCGCGAGACCAATCCTGATGAGAGCCTGGAAGTCATGGTGAATGTAGAGGCTGCAATCGCTTCTGCCCTTCACTAGTTCTTATTTCCCAGAGAAACGTGCAATCGCCTACTTTGCCAGACAGAAGAGTAAGA
>DAOTTL010000238.1:0-12515 GCA_034438135.1 Ktedonobacteraceae bacterium
GGGGAGGGGTTTCTCACGAGAATGAAATGGCCCTGAATGGGAGGAATCGCGTCTATTTCACCTTTATTTTTACCGGTATTTCCCAGTAAAATATCGGTAAAAATAAAAGACTAACTGTTCCTTTTGCTTTACTAATGGCAGGAAAGAAGTAGCCTGAGAACTGAATACAGGCGAAACGTGCGAAAATCAAGCATATCTTCCCCTTGACAAACTGATAAATATCGGCAATACTATCTAATATTCCGAGAAAGGTTGACTACTGTCTAGCATATGGAACGACCCTTGACTAAACGCAGCACCATTGCCGAGATCGCTGCGAAAGCAGGCGTATCTATTCCCACCGTGTCACGTGTCCTGCATCGGCGACCAGATGTTGCACCCGCAACACGTCAGCACGTCGAACAGGTGATCAAGGATAGCGGCTTCATCCATAACAAGGTGAAGCAGCCTGCCCGGAATGGCGGCGGGATCATTGATATGCTCGTACCAGGATTGGATACAATGTACTCGATCGAGATCGTGCGTGGCGTCGAAGATGTACTGGCACGCACAGAGCTTCGCTTAGGGCTATCGGCCTCTCATGATTCCCTGCAATTCCAGCAGCGCTGGATTACCAAAGTATTTAATGGCTCGACCAGAGGAACTATTCTTGTGCTCGCTTATGGTCAGACCCACCACTTTGATACCTTGCGCCGTCATAATATTCCTTTCGTGGTGGTTGACCATCGTGGTGAACTGGGCATCGAGATTCCTTCCGTGGGAGCGACAAACTGGTTAGGCGCACGCACTGCAATTGAATATCTCATCTCACTCGGACACAGGCGAATTGCCATGATCGCTGGCCATGAAAGCCATCGTTGTAGCCTGGATCGCATTGCAGGCTATCGCGTAGCCCTGGAAGACGCAGGCATACCACTTGATGCTAACCTCTTACGACCCGGAGCATTTAGATACGATACAGGCTATGAACAGACCTGTGCGCTGCTGGATCTCCCGGTACCTCCTACCGCCATTTTTACTGGCTGCGACGAACAGGCCATGGGCGTATATAGTGCACTGCGTGCCCGTGGTCTCGACATCCCTCGCGATGTCAGCGTCGTTGGCTTTGATGATATTCCCCTCGCACCGATAGTCACCCCCGCCTTGACGACGGTGCGTCAGCCACTTATGGAAATGGGCCGGGTTGCGACAACGATGTTGCTTCGCCTCATCGCGGGCGAACAGCTTGATAGCACGCGTGTCGAATTGACCACCAGTTTGATCAAGCGTGACTCTTGCGCCCCTTTGCGCCCTACCGGGTAGAAGAACTCTTCTCTCGACAGTCCATTTATTTATGGTGATTGAAAGGAGTAAACTTAGTAGCTAGCTTTCTTAGAAAGACCTATCCGCGAAAACCACAATAACGGTAGCTCACTCAGCACGCGTTTATTACTTCGCTTCATCCTGATTTATTCGTATTTGATTTGATAAGACCGGGGCTTTTAAAGGACCTGGTAGGCAAAGATGCCAGAGAGGCAGAGCAATGCGATCAAAAATCTCACGTCGCACTTTTTTAGAGGTTACAGGCGGAGTCGCCTTATCAACGACGTTAGCAGGCTGCTTTGGTGTGGGAGGAAGCTCAACAACAAGTGGGAGTGGTTCAAGCGTTTCGATCTGGGATATTCGTACAGGGAGTGAACAACAGGTTATCCAGAAATCTACAGATACTTTTAATTCCACACATTCCGGCATCCATGCCACACTCAGCTTCTTCCAGAACGATCCATACAAACAAAAACTCCAGGTCGCCATGGGCGCACACAATCCACCTGATATCTTCTTCGGTTGGGGCGGTGGCGTGCTCAAAAGCTACATCAACTCCAACGATGTCTATGATCTGACCAACGATTTCAATTCTGACTCGTCCTGGAAAAACAGATTCATTCCCTCCATCCTGGCAAGCGCAACCTTCGACGGAAAGCTCTACGGAGTTCCTACCAGCGGCGTACAGCCCATACTTTTCTTCTACAATAAGGACATCTTCAGTCAGTACAACTTGAGTGTGCCTACAACCTGGACCGAACTGCTCAGTATCGTTAGTACATTGAAGAGTCACAATGTCATTCCGATCGCGCTGGCCGGTGGGAGCAAATGGCCGTACCTGATGTACGCCGAATACCTGACCGATCGCATTGGAGGACCGGACGCCTTTAATTCTGTGCTTGCCAACCAGGCCGATGCCTGGTCGCAGGATGCATTCATTAAGGCGAATACAATGATTCAGGATCTGGTGACCATGGGTGCCTTTGGCTCATCCTTCTCCTCGGTTATCGCCGATACAAACCAGGATACCGCGCTGATCTATACAAGCAAAGCCGCGATGATGTTACAGGGCACCTGGAACTTCCCGGTTGTACAGACAAACAGCCCAACCTTCATTCAGAGTGGCAAACTTGGCTGGTTCCCATTCCCCGCCGTCGAAGGCGGAAAGGGCGATGCCAGCAACATTTATGGTAATCCTTGTAACTTCTATTCGATTTCTAAGACCGCCAAGTCTACCCAGAGTTGCGTCACTTATCTCAAAGATGCAGTTCTGGATGCTGATGAGGTCAAACAGTATATTGCCGTCGGCGATGTCCCACCAGTCACAGGCATCGATGCGTTGCTGGCGGGCGCTCCCAATGCTGACTGGTTACAGTACAACTATAAGATTGTTCAGGATGCTGCTCATTTCCAGCTATCCTGGGACCAGGCGATGTTGCCCGCGCCCGCTCAGGCTGTGCTCACCAATCTGGATCAGTTGTTCCTGAAACAGATCACGCCTCAGCAGTTCGCAGATAATATGAACAAAACCTTTCCGGCTTCCTAGCGCACAACGATGGGATGTTTCATATTCTGAGGAACACCTCCGTTCCGCGTATCCTCCCTTTGATCAGGGGAGGATACGCGCAAATTGATAGGAGAGCATTATGAGCACAAGCACATTGGTGAAACAACGATCAAGCGCATCGGCAGTGTCCCGTATATCCAGGGAAGCAAATTGGGTGTCAGTGGTCTGGTCACTCCCGGCGCTGGCATTCTATCTCCTCTTTGCGATCATTCCTATGTTCATCGCACTGTACCTGAGCTTCACGAGCTGGGACGGCGTTTCTTCGACAATTACCTGGGTGGGTCTGAAAAACTGGTTTACCCTCTTTGGGGACAGCATTACTGGCAACGCCTTGCTACTCACCATTGAGGTGATGATCATTAGCTGGATAGTCCAGACTCCGCTCGGTATAGCACTCGGCGTCTTTATGGCCGGGATGCAGCGCTACAGAGCAATCCTTAGCGTCGTTTACTTTCTTCCTCTCCTTTTCTCTGCGGTCGCCATTGGCCTCACCTGGTCCTCGCTTCTCGACCCAAACTTTGGCCTGGTTGATACTCTGCTCAAGACCATCGGTCTATCGGGCCTGGCACAAGGCTGGCTTGGCGATCCCAGGCTGGCGTTTCCCGTTGTTATGGCTATTATTTGCTGGCAATTCATTCCTTTCCATGCCCTGCTCTACCTGGGAGGCGTGCGTCAGATCCCGAAAGAATTGTATGAGGCAGCCACGATTGACGGTGCCGGACGCATCCAATCCTTCTTTTCAATCACCTTGCCTCAGCTTAAATATACGGTGATCACTTCCACCACGCTGATTTGCACTGGCTCCCTGACCTACTTTGATCTCTTCTGGGTTACGACAGGTGGCGGACCCGGCTATGCTACCCGCGTGCTCCCACTCCATATGTACATCACGGCTTTTCCTGATGAAGCGGTGGGTTATGGAAGCGTTCTGGCCGTCGTTCTGGCTGTATTCGGGATTGCACTCTCGTTCGTGTTTCTGCGCTTCACCGGCTTTACGAAGATGTCGAGCCAGCTCGAAGGTTTGTAGCATAGCGCCATGCTAGAAAGAAAGGTACTTTATGGGTGTAGGCACACTTCCTCAGGATATAGCCGGTAAACAGCAATACACCGAAAAACCACGCAATGTCCGTCTGCGCGGCTCATGGGAGATCCTTCCAATCATTTTCGGAGTGGTCTGGCTCCTCATAGCGTTCTATCCAGTACTGTATATGTTCCTGACCAGTCTGCGTCCACTGACCGACTTCTTTACGGATGTTCCCTGGCTGCCCCCATCGCACCCCACTCTGGGGAATTATAGCGATATCCTCTCCAAAGACTTCGGTATCTACTTCGTGAATACGGTCTTTGTAACCGTCATCAGTGTCTTCTTGATTGTCCTTGTCTCGCTCTTCAGTGCCTATTCGATCTCGAAGATCAATAACCGTTTCACACAATTGACCTTCAGGCTCTTTCTTGTGGGACTGGCAATTCCGCTCCAGGCGACGATTATCCCGATCTATGTGATGATTACCGACATGCACCTTTACGATACACTGTTCGCGCTCATTCTACCGAACGTAGCCTTTGGCATTCCACTCTCTATCCTGGTACTCGTTACCTACATCAGAGATATCCCCAAGGAACTACACGAGTCGATGGTGCTGGACGGAGCGAGACATTCGCGCATTTTGCGCAGCCTGGTGCTCCCCCTATCGCGTCCAGCGATCATTACCGTGGTCATTTACGAGACGATCCAGGTCTGGAATGGCTTTCTTTTCCCGCTGGTGTTGACACAGAGCGCGAACGTTCGCGTCCTACCTCTGGCTTTGTGGAGCTTTCAGGGAGAATATACAACAAACGTTCCAGCAATTATGTCGGCGGTCTTTCTTTCAGCCACGCCGATTATTCTCCTCTATATCTTTGGGAGACGTCAACTCCTTGGTGGCCTGGTCGCAGGCTTCAGCAAGTAGTTTCCACGGGAACTGACACTATCCATTGCGATGCTAAAAGAGAGAAGGAAGAGACGTAAAATATTATGGCTACTACCGCATCCTACCGTGACCCACAGGCACCCATTGAGGACCGGGTTGAAAGTCTGCTTGCCCTTATGAATATGGACGAGAAGCTTGCTCAACTTGGCTGCTACTGGAGCACTGCGTTTATCAGTACAGGCAAGTTCGATCCCGAGGTTGTCGCTGAGATGATACCGCATGGTATCGGACAGGTGACGCGCATCGGGGCCTCGACCGGTCTGCATCCTCGCGAAAGTGCCGAGTTTATGAATGCGATCCAAAAGATTGCCATTGAACGAACTCGCCTGGGTATTCCTCTCATTGTACACGAGGAATCTGTGAGTGGGTTATGTCATCGCGACGCAACCGCTTTCCCTCAAGGCATCGCATTGGCCTCAACCTGGAACCCTGAACTCGTGAAACAGGTGGCAGAGGTGATTCGCACTCAGATGCTGGCTGTTGGGGCCAGGCACGCCCTTGCTCCAGTACTCGATGTCGCACGTGATCCTCGCTGGGGACGTGTGGAAGAGACCTACGGAGAGGACCCGGTGCTGATTGGCACGATCGGAACCGCGTATGTGCAAGGATTGCAGAGCGACGATCTCGCCCATGGAGTAGCGGCCACGGGCAAACACTTCCTTGGCTATGCTCTTTCGGAGGGTGGACGCAACTGGGCACCTGTTCAGCTTGGACCGCGCGAGTTGCGCGAGGTCTATGCTGAACCTTTTGCAGCCGTCATTCGAAACGCTGGACTGGCGACGATTATGAACTCTTACTCGTCCGTCGATGGTCTGCCTTGCGCGGGCAGTCCCGCTATCTTGACCGATCTCTTACGCGGCGAACTCGGTTTTCACGGCGCTGTCGTCGCTGATTATACCTCGGTGGTTATGCTCAAGGACCATCACCGGGTTGCTGCGACACGGGGAGAGGCCGCGTGCCAGGCATTGCGTGCGGGACTCGATATGGAACTGCCAAGCATCGATTGCTATGGCGATCCGCTCAAAGCAGAAATCGAGGCTGGACACTTGTCGCAGGGGATTATTGATACAGCGGTTCGTCGTGTGCTGCGCCTCAAGTTTCAGCTTGGTCTCTTCGAAAATCCCTATGTTGACGCTGAAGCCGCCAGCGCGGCCTTTGAAACCCCTGAGCAGCGTGCCCTGGCTCGTCAGGTGGTGGCAGAATCGACCATTCTGCTCAAAAATGATGGCGTGCTCCCACTCGCGCCAACTGTCAAGCGTCTCGCGGTCATCGGACCAGGCGCGGATGATATACGACTCTTGCAGGGCGATTATCACTATCCGGCTCACCTGGAAATAATCTACGCGCCTCTCCTGCATACTAACGCTGATATTGACGCGCTCCTCGTTCCTCAGGCCAGCGGGGTCTACGCTCCTGGTCCGTACTTTACTCCCCATGTAACTCCCCTGGCAGGCTTGCGTGCCGCATTAGGAGAGAATGTAGAAATACAGTATGCGAAGGGTTGTGAGGTTCTGGGCGATGACCGCTCCGGCTTCGCTGACGCGGTTCAGGCGGTCCAGAACGCCGATGTCGCCGTGGTTGTAGTCGCGGGAAAAAGCGGCATCCAGCGTCCCGTCACGGTTGGCGAGGCAAACGATGCAACCAATCTTGACCTTACCGGCGTACAGCCAGAGTTGATTGAGGCACTTGCGGCCAGCGGTACACCTCTGGTTGTGGTTGTGCTCAGCGGACGTATTCATACGCTGGCGGCGGTTGCGAAGCGGGCCAGTGCGCTGCTCCAACTCTTTCCCGCCGGAGAAGAAGGTGGCAATGGACTGGCAGATGTACTGACCGGCAAGGTAAACCCGAGCGGACGCCTGCCCGTCAGTATGCCACGCGTGGTCGGACAGATACCAAACTATCTTGGTACACGCGCCGGCGGAGATCGGGCCATGTTCTTCGACGAATATATCGATTCGCCCACCTCGCCACTCTTCGCATTTGGCCATGGGTTGAGCTATACAACGTTTGCTTACAGCGATTTCGTAGTGCAGGCAAAGAGTGTCACCGATCCCATCGAGATAGCTCTGGAGGTACGCAACACAGGCGCACAGGCAGGAGATGAGATCGTTCAGCTCTACTGCCGAGATCTGGTGGCCTCCGTTGCACGTCCCAATTACATCCTGCTTGGCTTTGCCCGCGTCCCCCTCGCGGCGGGTCAGGCGAGCCAGATCAAATTTACCGTCCATCCGTCACGGCTCGCCTTTTACGATCCCTCAATGCGTTTCGTCACCGAGCCAGGAGAATTTCGCTTCCGCGTCGGAGGCTCTTCGGCTGATATACGGGCAGAACAAACCGTGACGCTCGCTGGCAAAGTCGCGGCATATCAGCAGCGTGAGATTGTAAGCACAATCGTGGAAGTTCTTTAAAAGGATGAGTCATCCCTGATTTTTTTTGCGGCTTGTAAAGCCGCCCTTCCCATAGTGCTTTGTCAAACTTCGTTTGACGGGTCCGCTCCCCACCTGGGGAGAGAGGAGAGCACCGGGGCACAGCCCCGGACCCCAGGCAAAGGGCTGCCGCCCTCTGCACTCTCGCTTTTCCCACCCTTCAAACGAAGTTTGACAGACCACTATGGCTTGTAAAGCCGCCCTTCCTCCAGGGAATTGAGGGAATTGATGCGTTTCTGTGCTGTTTCGCAGTACAAAAACGCATCAATTCTCTCTAAAAATGTAGTGGCGCAACCGCCAGAAAAGGGCGGTTGCCCTGTTTGGAAAACGCATGAAAATAAGCATAGCCTTTCTGGCTTTTCTTTTGATCGGCGCAAACGATGGAGCCTTTGGCGTGCTTCTCCCTCCTCTGGCGGTTCACTATCAGGTGACGAACGCCACGCTTAGCCTGCTTTTTCTGGCAAACGCCGCGGGCTACCTGGTGGCAGCCATGAATACAGGGTTCCTGATGCCCAAACTTGGCAGACGAGTGTTTTTATTGATAGGGTTCGCCTCTTTGGGATGCGGTATGGGCGCGTTGCTGCTGATGCCACCATTTATCGTCATGCTCGCCCTGTTCCTGCCTATCGGCTTTGGGATCGCTCTCCTTGATGCTGGTCTGAATGCATACGTTGCTGGCTTCCCAAACAATACCGCTCTACTCAACTATCTTCATGCCTGTTATGGAACGGGTGCTCTGCTTGGCCCATTGCTCGCCTCAACAATTCTTGCGTTGGGTTTTACCTGGAGCAAGGTGTACCTGATATTGACGCGGCGCGATGCTCAGGTCGATCGATGGCCTGCTCCGGCTCGGTCTGAGGATGCTCGAAGACTCCCGTACGCTCGATCAGGTGCAGCAGACGAAGCACGTTTGTATAGATCGTTGCCTCAGCCACTTCGCCCTCTTCCACCGCCTTGAGCAATCTCGCACCTCGCCAGTTCGCGGGACCAGGCATCTCCAGATCCAGACCAGCGTTAACCGCAGCAGAGGTACTCTGAGTCCCAAACCAGTCCGACATCGCCAGCCCTTCAAAGTTCCACTCTCCCCTCAAGACATCGGTCAGAGTGAATGGGTTCTCGTCAGCAAAGATGCCATTGATCTTATTATAGGAAGCCATGATGGCCCAGGGTTTGCCCTCCTGGATTGCCATCTGGAAAGGAGCCAGATAGATCTCGCGCAATGTGCGCTCATCGACCTCGGAACTGATGCTATTGCGCTGATACTCAAAAGCATCTCTTCCCTGACGAGAGAGCGGAGAACCAGGCTCAGCATCTACCGGACACTTTTCATTGGGAGTAGGAAAAAAATGCTGAGTAAAGTAATGATAGCACCTGTGAGAAACTGAGTAAACTGACTGCAAAAGCAAAACTTCATACAATTTTTGCAAAAACTTTAATAATTCTTGAATATGAATTGGTACTATGCAATATAGTAGCGTAGCTTGATAGCTATTCTTATCCCTTGTATGTAACGGAGAGAATATATGGCAGAAATTCAAGAAACACCAAAAAGAATTCTTGAACCTTTACTTAAAGATGATCGTGAAACAGATTTTCCGCTGACAACTCCTCTGCCAACGCCGCATCATGGGCGCAGGCGCGGACTGGTAATTATCTTAACCATTCTCGTTGTAATTGTGCTTATAGGGACCGGAGGTGCAGCCTATTTCCTCATGCATCGTCAACCCGGCGTCCAATATATCCAGACTGCTGCCAGGCAGGGCAACCTTACGCTTACAACCTCCTCAACGGGGCCAATTGCCCCCAAGAGCGAGGTTGATTTGAACTTTCAGACCAGCGGTCAGATCTCGTCGATCAAAGTACAGCTTGGTCAGCAGGTGAAACAGGGACAGACTCTGGCAACCCTCAACGCCACTATGCTCCAGGATTCGGTAAACCAGGCTCAACAGAAACTGAACGCAGCCCAGCAAGCGTTCAACGACGCGAGCGCTCTTGGTGTCAATCAGACAACCCTGGATCAGGATCAACAACAAATTGATGCCGCGCAACTGGCTCTGACGGCTGCTCAGCATCAACTGGGCGAGGCAACGCTGACTGCTCCAAGCGCGGGAACCGTGGCCGAGATCAATGGCATTGTGGGAGATAGTGCAGGCAGCGGCTCTGGTTCCAGCTCAAGCTCGGGCTCCAGTAGTGCGTTTATTGTGCTGGTTGATAGCAGCGGCCTGACGATAACTGCCAACGTCGATGAAGCCGACATCGTTCAGGTTCAGAAGGGACAGGCGGCGACGTTTACGGTTGCGGCTTATCCCAAAAATACCTTCCGGGCAACCGTTACAAGCGTTGGAAGCATCGGCAGCACCAGTTCGAACGTGGTTAACTATCCCGTTGAGCTGTCGGTCGATATGAGTAGTCTCCAAAATACGCACCTCTATACCGATATGACGGCTACAGTGAATATTGTGACCCAGAGCGCAACGAATGTGCTTTTGATACCCGCCACTGCCCTGACCTTCTATACGCAAGCGCTGGCAAATAACGAGATCAGCCGTTCAGATCTCACCGGTTCGCTGCGCAGCAGTCTGCGTGGGAGACAGGGATTTTCGGGAGCACAAGGTACGCGAGGCACTCAGAGTACGCCAGGCACTCAGGGTACTCAGGGCACCCAGAGCGCAGCCAGCACCCGAGGCATCGTCCTGGAACTGGTGAACGGCAAGTTGACGCCAGTACTGGTGACAATCGGGCTAAGTAACGGACAGTTCACAGAGGTTCTGAGCGGTCTGAAGGCGGGCGATGAGGTCGTCACAAGCCAGACAGGTGGAACCACCACAACTTCCTCAACGACTACAGCAGGCGGCGGACTCGGCGGACTCGGCGGCGGTGGATTCGGCGGCGGTGGATTCGGCGGCGGTGGCGGTACTGGCGGCGGTAGACGTAATGGCGGTGGGACCAGCAACGGTCAATAGAGGAGAATGATATGGTACAAACGAAAGAGTGGGGAGAGAGCCAGAACAGCTCTTTCCCCGTGGATACATCAGTCATTCTCATGCAAGCCATCAGGAAGTACTATATGCTAGGCAAGAATACTGTTCCAGCACTCTATCAGGTTGATTTAGAAGTCAAGCAGGGAGAGTTTGTGGCCATCATGGGACCGTCAGGCTCTGGCAAGTCCACCTTGATGAACATTATTGGCTGCCTGGACAGACCCTCAGATGGCACGTACTTGCTCGGCGGCGTAAAGGTCAGTGAAATGAATACCGGGCAACTGGCCGCTGTACGCAACCAGCTCCTTGGTTTTGTGTTTCAGAGCTTTAATCTGCTCTCCTGGATGACCGCGCAAGAAAATGTTGAACTTCCGCTAGTGTATGGAGGAGTACCCAGACAGGAGCGTCGTCAGCTCGCGTCCCGGGCGCTGGCCCTGGTTGGTCTATCCGCACGTGCAAACCACCGTCCCGCGGAACTTTCAGGGGGACAGCAGCAGCGCGTAGCGATTGCGCGTGTACTTGTGACAGATCCAGCACTGATCCTGGCCGACGAGCCAACCGGGAATCTGGATAGTCGGGTGAGCCTGGATATCATGGCGATCTTGCAAGAATTGAATGCACGCGGAAGCACAATTATACTGGTAACGCACGAAAACGATATCGCCCGTTACTGCAAACGCCGGGTTGCCTTAAGAGATGGAAGGGTTGTAAGAGACGAGCTGGCGCAGGCAGAGGATGCCCGCACCCAGAGAAACGAGCATCTGGCAACTGAGCAAAAAAAGGAGACTGCAGGTGAAAAAAGCGACGAGCAAGCCTGAGACTGTGCTGCGCCAGGAACGTGCTGACAGTGCTAACTACTTTCAGCCTGCCAGAAAACGTTCCCAGCGTATGGCCATGTACCAGAGCTTCTTCAGCGCGTTGCAGGCGTTGCGTGCAAACAGGTTAAGAGCCTTACTGACCTCTCTGGGTGTGATCATAGGTGTAGGGGCGGTCATTATGGTGATCTCGGTGAGCGAAGGGAACTCGGCCTCGATTAACTCGCGTCTATCGCAGCTTAGCCCAAACGAGTTGATTATCCGCTCGGGAACCTTCAGTACTGGCGGCGTACGTCAGGCCGCAGGCGCGACGGGCAGTTTGACCGCGCAGGACGTGCAAACAGTGACCCAGGTTTCAGGAGTTGCAGCGGTAAGTCCAGTAGTCAGTGCCTCGGGTCAGATCATTTTCGGCAGTCAGAACTGGTCAACGCAGGTGCAGGGGGTTAGTCCACCGTACCAGCAGATCAATAACTGGCAGATCAGCGAGGGCAGCTTTATCACCGATACAATGGAACAAGATAATCAGGCTGTAGCGGTGATTGGTCAGACGGTAGTGGATAACCTCTTCACACCGCAGGGCATCGATCCCATTGGTCAGCAGATCCGCATCGGGGCCGTACCCTTTACGGTTGTTGGCACACTGGCATCGAAAGGCGGCAGTGCGCTTGGGAACGCTGACGATATAGTCTACGTGCCTTTCAGCACAGCTCAGGAACGCCTGGTTGGTGGTACGTCAGTCAACACGATCGATGTACAGGTGAGTAGTACGGCGGATATCACAACGACCCAGACCTCGATTCAGCAGGCGTTGGAAGAGAACCATGGGATTACCGACTCAACGCAGGACACCTTTTCCATCCAGAATCAGGGTCAGATCATTCAGACAGCGGAGGGCGTGAGTCAATCCCTGGAGGTCTTGCTGGTCAGCGTTGCCGCGATCTCGCTACTAGTGGGCGGTATTGGAATTATGAATATCATGCTGGTCTCGGTCACTGAACGCACGCGCGAGATTGGCATTAGGATCGCAATCGGCGCTCGTCCAGGGGATGTTATGAGTCAGTTTCTCATTGAGGCCGTTGTCTTGAGCGTCCTTGGAGGCATTGTAGGCATTCTCCTGGGCGTTATCGGCGGCGTACTGGCCGCAAACATTGGTTCAAGGCCGTTTGTACTCGATCCCATCTCGGTGATACTGGCCTTCAGTTTCTCCGCCGTGGTCGGAGTCGTCTTTGGCTTCTACCCGGCTCAACGCGCGGCCCGTATGGACCCGATCGTAGCTCTGCGCACCGAATAAAGACCGTCCGGTCAGGCTTGGTTTGCATAGCCCAGATCTCAGAAAGCAAAGAAGAAGCGAGGCTGCCTGGTGGGGCAACTGCCCCACCAGACAGCCTCGCTTCTTCCAGGAAGTCATTGTACGCGAGTTAACCGTCGAAGAGACTATAGAGGTCCTCAGGGAC
>DAOTTL010000239.1:0-7199 GCA_034438135.1 Ktedonobacteraceae bacterium
CCTCTGCTTGCCGCCTGCGGCGGCGACTAAAAAAGGGATGTCGAGCAAAACGGGCGGGGTACCCCGCCCGTTTTGCTCGACATCCCTTTTTCCTCTGTAGGGTGGGGTAGTTTCAGCCGGGCACCTGAGTAGTTACCATCCCTCACTTTTCTGCGGCTTGCAAAGCCGCCAGAAAGAGCGTTTGCTCATCTTGGCAATAGGAAATATCAAGGAATACATCTTTCTCTTCCTTCTTTACAAAAGCTTATCAATCACAGGTACTCTTTTGAAAGGTACTGTTCTAGCTACCAAAAATAGTAGCGTAGAGCGTGCAACGATACAAGCGCTGCGTTTGTGACTGTATTGGCAAATGCGATGGGTGGGCAAATGGCCCCATCTCTATACTTTTTGAGAGATTTCGGGCCAGGCGTGCGACTCCTGGCCCGAAATCCCTCGTTTCTTTCTTTGGGATGGAGTGGTTTCGATCAGCAAGAGATTTCGCCAATCTCAGGAAAACTGGGGCTGAAGAGAGAAGAAACAGAGCATCGCTGATCCATAGTTTTTGCGAAATATTGGATCCTATGAATTTCTCTCTTGTCAATCAGATCTGTTTCGAGTATGATAGCAGACGCAGCAGTATTTATGCCCGCACGACGCTGTCATGGCACCGGGCTCAATCATTAAATAATGGAGAACACTCTATGAGTCTTGTTAACACACAAACGCTGGCAGAAATCTCACTTTTTTCCACCATGGATGAAGAAGAACGTGCGGGATTACGTGCCGTTATGACGGAGCGCATCTTTAAACCAGGACAAACTATTATGACTGAGGGTGATGAAGGGAGTTCGTTCTATATCATAGAACGAGGGGAAGTGGAGATCTGGTTGATAGATACCGAAGGCCAAAAAGTCGTACTCGATACCGTAGGAGCTGGCAAGTTCTTTGGAGAGCTATCCATGCTCACCGGAGACACGCGCTCGGCCAGTGCCACCTCGGCTGAGGATGTGGCCGCCCTGGAACTGAGCCGCGACGATTTCTTTACCTTTCTCCGTAAGCGACCAGATGCCGCTATTGATGTGCTCACCGAGTTAAGCACAAGGTTGAAGCGCACAGACGACATCCTGCGCACTCGTGCCAGTAAAAACCCGAACGATATACAAGAAAAGCATTCCTCGATCGGTCAACGTATCGCAGATCTCATTGCGGAGTTTAGTGGATCGATTCCCTTTCTCCTCCTCAATGCAGTAGCTTTTCTGGCCTGGATCCTGCTCAATACAGTAGGACCCAAAGTATCACGTTTCGATCCCTACCCATTCCAGTTCCTGACCATGGCTGTGTCACTCGAAGCAATCTTTCTGTCAATCTTCGTGCTGGTCAGTCAGAACAGGCAGGCCGCCAAAGATCGGCTCAAGGCTGATCTGGATTACCAGGTTGATGTCAAATCAGAACTGGAAATGAGCCTGGTGGTGAGTAAAATCCATGACATGGAGCGCAAGCTTCAGCATATTCACCACGATCTATTAGACTCAAACACCCATTCCAACTCTGTGCATAGTATGGAATGATAAAGAGAGTGAACCGACAGGTATGTCTACTATAACTGGTGCGGACCCGATGTATCGTCGCGATCTGGGCAACGGACTGATTGAACGCTGGTCTACAATTGATGACGTTGAAAACGTTGCCCAACTCTGCGGCAATGTCTTCCGTGATAAAGAGGATGAACCACTCAATGTGCGCATCATAGATAATGTTCATCAACAGATGCATGGGAGTTTTCCGTTCATGGGTGCAGGCGATTATGCCTTGATCGAGGATACACGCAAAGAAGGCAATCCACTTGTCGCCTGCACCTGCCTCTTTAGTTCAGAATGGGAGTATGAGGGCATTCCCTTTGGCCTGGGTCAGCCTGAATTCGTAGCCACCCATCCAGATTATCGTCATCGCGGTCTGATCCGCAATCTGTTCAAAATGATCCACGCACGCAGCGAGTCAAAGGGTCACCTGGTACAGGCTATCGCAGGCATTTTTTACTTCTACCGTCAATTTGGCTATGAGTATGCCCTTGAACTGGAAGGTCGCCGCGTGACGTACCTTTCACTCATTCCCAAAGCCAGAGAGAATACACCCGAACTCTATAGCTTGCGAGCAGCCACGCCCGATGATATCCCACTTATCGAGAATCTGTATAAACAACAGCGATCAGCCAGCGCAGTCTGGGCAGTCGTCACAAGATCATACTGGCACTATCAGTTGGAAGAAAGAGATGTCGATCCCGTTGCAGTCGGAAAACAAGCATGCATATACATGCTTGTGGACGCTGCCGGAGTAGTCCAGGGCTATACCACTCTTTCAAATAAACGCCGGGGAAAAACCTTGCATGTCTGGACGCTGGACCTTTTCCCCGGCACAAACTGGCAAAAGGTTAGCTTACCACTTTTACGCGCACTTCAAAAGTATGGAGAGCAGCTCCCAACCGTTACATCAGAAGCAGGACCTCTGAGCGAGATCAGTTTTGATATGGGTAGTACTCACCCGATCTATGAGGTATTGGGCGAGACTCTTGCTCCATTCTATGAACCACCCTATGCATGGTATGTGCGCGTTCCCAATCTTCTGGCCTTCTTACAGCACATTATCCCGGCACTGGAGCAGCGCCTGGCTAATTCGGTAGCAGCATCCTCCACAGGAGAGCTAAAACTTGATCTCTATCGTCAAGGGCTGCACATGACTCTTGATAGAGGTCACATAACCTCAATTGACCCCTGGGTGCCCCCAACCGACGAAACACCTGATGTCGCGCACTGTCCACCGCTGGTCTTCCTGCAACTACTCTTTGGTCACCGCAACCTGGACGAGTTACGCTACGCTTTTCCCGACGTACAGGTACGGGGTGAACCAGAGGTACTTCTGAAAGCCCTTTTCCCAAAGAAATTCTCCCGGATTATGCCACTGATGTAACTATGAGTCGTCCCTCATTTTAGTAAAATGAGCAAACGCTCTTTCTGGCGACTGCGATTTTCATAGAGAAATTGTTGAGTTTGGAAGCAGCATTGCTACTTCCAAACTCAACAATTTCTCCCTTTTCTTACATGAGTCATGCCTGATTTTGGAAAATCAGGCCAACAGGCATTTGGCCTGCTATGCAGGCTGCCCCTCTTCTCTCTTTGGGGAGGGGAGGCTTTGCAAGCCGCTGAAAAGATAGGGATGACTCATATTTTTCTAAGATAAGATCATCAAGAACGTCAAGCAAAAAGAAGAAATGGAAGACAATGAAACAAGAGCGTTTAGCGGAAGCTATTAAACTGCGTGAAACGGGACGTGCCAGACAAGACCAGGCTATGCTCCAGGAGGCTCGAACACTTCTTTTAGACCTGGCTGCTGACTACCCAGATGATGCCGAGATCACGTTTCAGCTTGCAGTGGTTCATGACAATCTGGGACTTGAACTGGCGTCCATTCCTTTCTACTTACAGACCCTCGCGCAAGGACTTGCAGGACCCGACCTTGAACGAGCCTTAATGGGCCTGGGAAGCACATACCGGGGTCTGGGGAACTATCAGCAAGCGGAGGAGATATTGCGCCGAGGTATGAGAGAATTTCCTGAGAACCGGGCCATCCAGGTCTTTCTGGCGATGACCCTGTACAATTTGCAAAACTACAAGGAGGCGATGGAACTTACTCTGACTAATTTATTGGAGACAACCTCAGATGAAAAGCTGCAATATTTCAAACAGCCTCTTGCGTACTATGCACTTCATCTCGATGAAATCTAAGGATGGTCAGTGTTTCTCAAAAGTCATTCCTCAGCAATGGTCAGCTTACAGAACTTTGTTGGCGAAGGCGATTCGTGCGCGAACTATCCCACTCCCATTCTTTTTTGAGGGATAGAGTAGTTTCGATCAACAGGGTCTTTCGCCAACAAAGTCTTCGCATAAGAGGAGCTAACCGGGAAGTTTGGATGCTAGAACGTCTATTTGCTGAATGTTCGGTGGCTGTGAGAGCAGATCAGGGGCCTTCGCCATCAAGGTTGCGGCGATCTGACCAGCAAGATGCGCCTGTCTGCCTGCTTCATCTGGAAAGACATCAAATATCCCAAAAGTAGTGGGTCCTAGACGGAGCGCAAACCAGGCTGTTGTCGCTGGCTCTCGCTCTGCTAACGCTAGAGCTCCATTTAGCAAACTCTCAACTTCTGCCTCTTTGCCGGGTTTGGCTTCCAGTTGGACGAACAATGCGACTGTAACCATCTTTTTTCCTTTGCAATGATCTACTCATTCCTCTCATAGATCTCTTTTCTCTCTATGCATTTTCCACAAAAAAAAGACTCTTCTCAAACAGTCCCTGAGTGGCAAATTGCTGTGATAAAAGCATATCGATCTTCAGAACATAAAGGAATGAAGGAAGAATGCTAGAGAAACTTTCTCTATCTATTTGATCATAACACTATTTAAAGGGATTTGCGACGGCAGTATGGTGCTTTTCAACGGCTCTTCAAAGGCTCTTCAAGATTCTAGCTATTTTTTGCATGTATGTTAGCTTGCTATATAATGCAGCTTGTTTAAGATTCGCCTGACAATGTCCGAAAACCGCTAGTATCTTCAGCGTTCTTTGGATATTATAAAGCTATGGATATACGACAGATCTTTACCGATTTCGACCTGTGCTATCGCGCTGTCTGTAGTCGTGATACTCGCTTCGATGGACAATTTTTTACAGCCGTGACGACAACAGGGATCTACTGTCGGCCTATTTGTCCGGCACGAACTCCACTCGCGGCTCATGTACGCTTCTATGCCTGTGCGGCAGCGGCGGAAGCCGCCGGCTTTCGAGCCTGCCGTCGCTGCCATCCTGAGGCCAGTCCAGGCTCGCCGGAGTGGAATGTACGAGCCGACCTGGTGGCCCGCGCGTTACGACTGATCGCCGATGGGATCGTAGATACCGAAGGGGTCGCCGGGCTGGCAGAACGGTTACATGTGAGCGAAAGACATCTACACCGCGAATTGGTAGCCGAGATCGGAGCAGGTCCGCTGGCCCTGGCTCGGACTCGTCGTGCCCAGATGGCTCGTCTCTTGATCGATCAGACCGATCTCTCACTCACTACGATTGCCTTCACGGCTGGCTTTGCCAGCATTCGCCAGTTCAATGAAACCATGCAGGCTGCCTTTGGCTGTACACCCTCCGACTTCCGTCGCGCCCCCCACCCGGAGCAGCCTGGACAGGGCAAACTGACGTTGCGATTACAGTATCGTCCACCCCTGGATGCCGAATATCTCCTCTCTTACCTTGCCAGGCAAGCACTGACCGGAGTCGAGGAGGTGAACGAGAGACTGTATCGACGAACGGTAACTCTTCCACACTCTGCTGGAACTATCGAGCTGGAGCCGTTGGAGCAAACGCATTCCTTTCTGTTACGCTTGCATCTCACCGATCTCAGTGACCTCAATCTGATTGTACAGCGATGTCGGGGACTCCTCGACCTCGATGCTGTTCCATCGGCCATTGGCGAGGTTCTTTCAGCCGATCCGCTGCTTGCACCGCTCGTTACGGCGCGTCCAGGACTGCGCATTCCGGGAACGGTCAATGGGTTTGAACTGGCTGTACGAGCTATTTTGGGGCAGCAGGTTTCAGTGGCAGGGGCTCGCACACTCGCAGGACGGCTGGTCACAGCGTACGGGACTCCACTTGAACACCCCCAGGGAAATCTGACCCATTATTTCCCACTTCCAGAGGTGATCGCACAGGCAGATCTTCAGGGGTTTGGCCTGATAGGCGGACGCATCAAGGCACTTCAGGCGCTTGCTCGTTCGGTCGCTGAGGATGGGTTAGTGCTCGACCCCACTGCTGATAGAGAGCAGACACTTGCTCACATTCAGCGATTACCCGGGATAGGACCCTGGACCGCGGCTGTAATTGCGATGCGAGCACTGGGAGATCCCGACGCATTTCTGCTCACCGATCTTGGCTTGCGACGAGCACTCGAACAGAAAAAGATCAGCACCGATCTGAGAAGTCTCGCGAGGAGCGCCCAGGCCTGGCGACCCTGGCGGGCCTATGCGGTACACCATCTCTGGTCAACTCTCGCGTCAAGCTCACGCCCCATACAACTCAGTAAGCTGAAAAGACAGCAAAAGATCGCTCATGCTGGTATCAATACAACAACAGCCGCCAATAAGACAGATATCGATCCGTCCTCTGGTATGCCTATTGTACAGACTGTTCCTGAACTACTGCCACAAACTCGTGAATAGAGCAAGCTCAATGATCGCTTCAGGCGTAGAAATCGGGCGACTTCTTAAGCGTCTCCCACTGCCGACCGTCGTGACCAAAGACAACCAGAGCTACGCGCTCATGTGCAACGATATCAAGAAGCTTCCGTGTACTGGCGCGTAGCTGCTCCTCATTCTCAATGGGCCATGCCTTGCGTTCAGGGGTGAAAAATTGTTGTAGAAGAACCGCATCGATCGCCAGCAGAACCGGACCCGTTTGCGGCAGGTCAATCAGAACTGACTGATGGCCGGGGGCATGTCCACTGGTCTCGATCAATCTCAGGCCCGGTAGCAGTTCAGTATCACCATCGATCAGACGATAGTGCAGCGCTGGATGGTCCCAATGTGCACGTGCGCCCGCGAAACGCGGATGCCCACCTCGTGCCAGCAGATAATGCTCACGCTGTACAATACATTCAGCCTGCGGAAACGCATCATGATAGCCCGCGTGATCCACGTCAAAATGAGTACAGATGAGGATATCAATATCCTCAGGGCACAGAGAAAGAGCCTCAAGCTGCTCAAGTACATTCTTTTTATCTTCCCCAGGCGGTGTTCCAGGAGGAGGCGTATAATCAGCCGGCAGACCGCTATCAATGAGAACGTTCTTCCCATCACTGGTCTGAACAAGATAACAACCTGAAGAGGCCGGGGTAGGTTCTGGTGTTGTGGGAAAAGTTGAGGTCTTTAACTGCATAAGATAGAGTCTCTGTGGATGTGTATTCAATAAAGTCATTGGCGAAACCTTTCTTTATGAAAAGATCGACGTTTCTGGACCAACCAGAGAGAGTATAAAGCAGGCGCAACAAAAAGAAATCGTTCTTTTGGACGATGTGCAATACATCAATATATGGTAATATATGAGTTATCCCTGCTTTTGCAAAAGCAGGACAAAGAGAAAAGTAAGTTTTCCTCCCTCATTTAGATAAACGTTTACCTCACAGTGAGTGC
>DAOTTL010000240.1:0-7835 GCA_034438135.1 Ktedonobacteraceae bacterium
ATGACGATATCAATCCCTCGGTGGGCTATGTCGCAGGCCATTATCATAATACCACCCAGGAGGTGATCAGTAGTTCCAATGCGGCCACACTGACGAAGAAGTGGACCTATACCTCGACCAGTGGCTCCTATGGTGGGCTTGTGTACTATAACGTGAATAAGGTGACCCATAGTGAGATTGATGATAGCAGTGGGCACGTCTGGTCCTGTCAAGACACCACCTATGACGAGGGAAACACGAGTGGAGCACCCTCGCCGGTGGCGGGCTGGCCAACGACGGTCAAGGCCTACAGTACCTGTGGCAATTCCTCCACGGCCCTCTCCACCTACAGCGGCTACGATGCCTATGGCAACACCGTGGCAAGTGTGGACGCGGTGGGTGCCGCTCATCCCAGTTTCTACAGCAGCGGCGGCTGTACGCTGAGTACCGCGCCAGTGATCCTGGCCACGGCCTGGACGGCTGGTCGCTACACCAGTTGTAGCACGTATGATACCAGTGTCACGGCCAACCTGCCGCTCACGCAGAAGAATGCGCTGAGTCAGACGACTTCAACCAGCTATGATAGTACGACGGCTCTGCTGCCGAACAGTACGGTGGATCTCAATGGGCAGACCACCAATTTGAGTGAATCTCTCGATGGCTCTGGCAATCAGACCTTGAGTCTCAAGGATCCAGGGGAGACAGGCTCCTACACCAGTCAATCGAGCGAGAACTCACAGTGTACATCGAGTAGTACCCTGCCCTGTTACGAGATCGATGGAGTGAAGTCGCTCTACAGCAGTGCGGTCTCACGCACCTTCTTTGACGCCATGGGACGCAAGATTGAGACGCGTACAGCCGGGCCAATTGCCGGTGATGACACGGTGGTCATGACCGTCTATGACGATGGGTTGCATACGATATGGACCAGCGAGCCCTTCCTGGTTTCCAATACCGACTATGGAACGGGCTGGATCGACCCCAGTGCCGTGAACGATATCAATGGCAATTCTCCTGGTGGATCAATGACGTTCTATGATGCCCTGGGACGAGTCGTGGCCACGCAGGATATCAACTACGATCTGCATCTGGAGCCAGGGATCGCCTGCTCTGCGGTGCTCAGTGGGATGTTTACGACCTGTACCAATTATAGCTTTGCGATGCCCAACGGGGTGAGCACGGTCTATGCCGAGGCCTCCATGGTCGATGCCAATGGACATGTCACGCAACAGTTCACCGATGGGCTGAATCGCACCGTCTATACGCAGACGAACAGCGGACTGTTCAGTGGGACGCTGACGGTGCAGCAACAGACGCAGGCGCAGTATAATGTGTTGAATAAACCCAACTCTGTGGCGGTCGTCGATGAGCAGCCGCAGAGTGGACAGAGTCTCACCACAGTGACCACAACCGCCACCTATGACGACCCTGGTCGCCAATTGACGCAGGTCGATCCCGATCAGGGAACGCTCACGGCCAGCTATGATCCCAATGGGCATCCCCTCTCGCTGGTGCAGACGTCCGGGTCGAGCACGCGCACATTGGGCTTCAACTACGATCTGCTGGAGCGAACGGGTTGTGAGCAGACGGCGGCAGCCACGATCAACTCCACAGGTGCCTGTACGGCTGGCAATCCGCTGGTCCAGAATACCTATGACACGACGTTTCTGGGCACTGCTGGCACGACGGACTTCCCAGTAGGGCAACTCACCAAAAGCGTGGCGACCACCTACTTCCCCGATGCCACCTCGGCAACGGTGACGCAGGAGAGTCAGCACGACACCCGTGGGCGAGCGATCACCGAGCAGCAGCAAGTGAGCGTCCCATCTGGGTGGAGCGTTTCGACGGCGATCCCGACCTACCAGGTCAGCATGCTCTACAACGATGCGGATCAGGTGACCACCACCAGTGCCAACGCGGGCACGGGTCAGAGTTATACCTTTACCACTGTCTACGATAGCACGACTGGAGCCATAACAGGCCTGAGTAACAACGGTGCCAGCACGGCCAACCTGGCGCAACTGTCCTACAGCGAGTTTGCACAACTGTCCAGTCTCACGCTGCTCAACGGAGCCGCAACTTCGCCAGCCAGCATTGCCAGTGAGTCGTTCAGCTACGACGGCAACCTGCGTCCGACGAGTCTGTCGGCCAGTTGGCTGCCAGGCAGTGGCAACAGCGGAACACTGCTGGGTCAGGGCATCTCCTATGATACTGCCAGCAACGTGAAGGGGAGTACGACGACCTATGCGGCGGTGCCTGGACAGAGTGGCTCAGGCGGCTCGGAGACGCAGAACTTCTGTTACGATGAGCAGAACCGCCTGTTCTGGTCGGGCAATAGTGGCACCCAGCCATCCGCAGGCAATGGCACCTGTGGCAGCGGGACGCTCTCGAACAGCCTGAGCGGAGCGAATTACACCGATCCGTACACGTACACGAACCTGGGCCAGACCTGGCAGGGACCGCTCAACGGGTCAGGGTCATCCGAGCAGTATCTTTACTGTGACAGCAGTCATCCGCATCAACTGAGCGGGTTGTATCCCACGGGAACGACCTGTGCCACGCGCGGCGGAGCGACGGCAGTCTACACGGCGACCTACGATGCCTGGGGCAACGAAAGTGGTCGGGTGTACAACAGTGTCACGGCCACGCTTTCCTACGACCAGCTCAACCGGTTGGTGAACTGGAATGCGGGGGCCAACAGTCAGGAATGGTATGTCTATGACGCTGGCGGCAATCGAGTGCTCAAACGCTCGATCAGCGGAGGCAGCACGACCCTGACGGGCTATGCCTTCGGCTTGCAGGAGCTGGACTACAGCGGTGCGGGCACCCCCACGGCGCAAGTAGACTACTATGCCCTGGCTGGACACCTGATCGGTTCGTTCAACGGCACGAGTCTCAGCTACGACCTGACGAGTGCGCAGGGCAGTGTCCTGATGAGCCTGAGCAGTACTGCTGTGCAGGGAGAGCAGGACGATGGTCCGTATGGCAATAAACGCTACAGTCGTGGTACAATCAGTACAGCGAAGGGGTATACGGGACAGGTAGCTGATCCTGTGACAGGTCTGGACTACTATAACGCGCGCTACTACGATCCAGTCGTAGGAGTGTTCATGTCGCCAGATAGCAAGCAGGGCAATCCACAGGCCATGGATCCGTACAACTACGTTGGTGGCAATCCAGAGACCAGAGTGGACCCGACTGGACAACGCATTGTGGGACCCGTTGATGGAGGTTGAGGATCAGCAGAGCCTGTTGTTGATGCCAGTGGGAATCATAAAACTGTTGTGTTCGATAAGCCTGGTAGTCTCCCACAAGTAATCAGTCCGACCGATCGAAGTTCAACTTCCCAGATGTTTTCGCATCCGAAGACAGGCTTTCTTGCGTATAAAACGACGAAGGCAAAGTCAACAAGATCTGGCCAGTCACAGGCATCATGTGATGACAAATGCCAACGAGAGACTGAAGCCAGTAATCTTGCGAAAGAAGCAGCTAGTTACTTTCAGAGCGTCGTTGATTTTTTTCATAATCTAGCGAATGCACCGTGGTGGTTGAACCTTATCTCTTTGTTTGGATATGCTGTAGCCCAGGCCATCTCAGGTGCGTTAGCTGATATTGCCTCGGTCTATGCACGTGGGTTCGCTCAAGAGGCATCAAAATTATTAAGTTGGTTTGATGGGTACAATGTGGACCAACAGGCTCAACAGATGGATGGAGAAGCTGCTCAAGTATCAGCAGACGATGTACTTATCGGCCTTGGGCTTGTTGTGTTGTCTGTCGTTCTTGACGTTGTTGTAGATGCAATGGATATAGCGGGCTATGAGAGCCTGGGCGGGTCAATAGCAGGGCTAGTATCCGTAGGGCCTGGCGGAGCAGTAGTGGGAACGGCTGTCATTTGGATTGGATCGTTTGTGTTTGAGGAACAGGCTGATAGTTACCAGGGCCAGCAAGAAGAGGCTGTTTCTATTTTCTAGAAAAGAGAAAGAAAAAACGTTGGAACAGCGTCATTTGGAGTGTCGTTTCGAGTAAAAGGAAGCGTTTCCAGAAGGAGAGAAGCAGTATCACGTATCTCAAAATACGTGATACTGCGGGTGTCGAAGCAGCCTCTTTTAAGACGTGATGGCCTCTATTCTTTGAGCGAGAGAGGTATTTACGCTTGGTGTGAGTTTTAGCAAAGGAGAGCTTGAAAAGGAAGGTATCCATGGGCTAAAGGAAGCTCAAGACATTTCACAAGGAGCTTCCTATGGAAGACCTGGATACCTTTCTGATCACACTGTATGTCATGGTAGATGAGATGTGCAAGCAGCATCAGTTGTCATTGCCAAAACATCGCGGTCCTGCCCCAAAGTTGGGCCTGAGCGAGATCATCACGTTGACGATTCTTCGGGCAATGGGCACGCTTTCCCAGCGAGCGTGCGTTTTACCGCTTTGCCCTGCGTCATCTGAAAACCGCTTTTCCGAGGCTTCCCGATCACAGCCAATTTGTACGACAAGAACAGATGTGCGCCCAACTGATCGAACACATGGCCTGTCTGCTGGCTGAGCAAAGGCCGACACAGGCCGAGGAATGCTCTCAGATCATCGATGCCTGCATTGCCTCACCAAAATCATCCTCTGCCGTGTCTCAGGTACGCTTCTCTCCCTGATCTTTGTTTCTCTTCGCACAAGGTCACAAAAGCTCTCATGACCTCTGGTCAAACGAACAGTCACGCGGTATACTCCTGACAAAAAGACGAAGGTGGTGAGGCAAGCAGAAGGAGGTCTGTCGTATGCCATCTCCTGGTTGCTTGGCACAGGAAGGGAGGGGACATATGGAAAATGGATGACGCATACAAGCTCGACGCATCTTGCTCCGGCAGATGGCACCAGGGTATCGTCATGCGCCCCGTGCTCACAAGCAATAGGTTCTGGGGGCGTTTGTGGCTGCTACAGGGTACACCCCAATACGGTTCAAATAAGGAGAACCACGATCCCGACTCAAACGACGAGCGTGAGAAGCTGGCGAAAATCCAGATCGAGTTCCAAAGGAGGAGCGTGCAGATGCTCCGGTTTTTTGCGGGCGTAATGCGAACGCGCCCGTTTGACAACGCGAGCTTGAATGCGAATGCGCTGTCTGGGCAAGAGCGAGGCGGCGATTTCGTGCAGCAGGCCCTCTACCATGCTGGCCCTGCGCGCTTGGGCCACCAGTTCTAAAGGCAGCAGACTCTCATCGAGCACCCGGATGGTAGCCGTCAGGCTGATCCGAGTAGGAGCCACGTGCGCCTCTTCAGCGGCTCGCAGCATCAAGGTTCGCACCACCGTCTGGGCCAGCACCAACGCGTAGATCTCTTGAATGACCCCCTGAGCCGTCAACGAACGCAAGGTCCGTGCCGACAAGCGCATCGTGGTCCGGGTCTCTCCAATGACCAGTTCGCAGTGCCAGCGCTCATGATAAAGTACTGCCAACTCCTCGACTGGATAGCGAAACGGGTCCAGCAGCGTCGTTACCAGTCGATACGCCTGTTCTCCGGCCCCAGGAATGCGTGGATCGGTGAAGATGTAGCGAATGACACGCACCAGCATCTCGGCTTCCCGATGATGCTTCTGATTCTCATAGAGCACACTCAGATAACTCCCATCCACCAGGCTGGCTACCGTAGGCAGGTGACTGGTGCTTTTGACTCGTCCCAGCATCTGCCTACCTGCTGCTCTCAGCGCAAAGATCGCCCGACTGGAATGGAAGCCGCTCTCCCAGAGCAGCAATTGATCGTGCCACTGTCGTTTTTCCAGCACAAACGCCGCGCTAGTCGCTTCTCCCTGCCGACACGCACTGAGTTCGAGGTCGCAGATCAGATGCGTTGCACATTCCACCAGGAGCACCAGGCGCGCCTGAGGGAAGGGACTGTGCGAATCGGGATCATCGGTGCTGTAGCAAAAGGTCTCCCGATTGCTTGCCGTGTCGGGCACCGACTCGACAGTGCCATCCAACGCCAGCACACGCATGCCTTTCCAGAAGGTCCCTGGCGTGGACTCGCTGGCCGCTGGACCTGCAAGGCGGCCAAAGAGTTCCTCCAGCAGATCGCTCCCCAGTTGCTCTCGGCGGTAACAAAACGCCGACTTTGCCGGAATGCAGGCGGCGACATCATCGCGTATCGTGCGCAACCCGCTCACCAGTTTGCTGTACACCGAGCGTTGGGAGAGCGTGGGGTACAAATGCAAGGCAATCAGCCAGTACGTCAGCGTCAGCATATTCAGTTGGCGTTCGCGTGTCTCCCACAACTGGTACGTCGAAAGCAGTTCTTCAATCATGGCGACAGGGACGACTTCTTGCAGCAAACCCAGGTCGATCTGCTGGCAGACCTTGCCAGCGTTTGCATCTTGCGGTATGGTAACGTATGTCATGAGGCGGTTTCCTTTTTGATGATTGTGATGGCATACTGGCCATCACAACCGCCTCCTTGTCTCCTTGTCCTCCTTTCGTCTTATTTGAACCGTATTGGAGGGCTCCCCAACGCGCTTTGTTGAGGATACCACCTTGCAGTCGAGTATGAAGGACAAAAAGCTCAGCTTCACTCATCGTCCCCTTCAGGCCAAGCAAAAGCCGGTCGTTGAAAGTAGCTGGATCAGAGAGTCCTTCTTCGTCCAGGATCAAGGTGCGGGTAAGCGCACACATTTCCAGGAGCTGATGCCAGTCGCTGGAATTGCGGGCCAGCCGAGAAACCTCTAGCCCAAGACCAATCCGACCTGTCCAAGGCCAACTTCAGCTCCCAGGCGCTGGAAGCCAAGGCGATCAACGGTTGAGGATCCCGAATGGCCCAGATCTTGGTCAATCACGACAATCCGTTCCTGGCTCCAACCAAGCGCCAGCGCCCGTTCGCGGAGCGCGTATTGGCGAGCAGTACTTTCGGTATTTTTGAGAACTTGTTGATGGGTACTTTGTCGTACATACAGCTATGCCAGGCGACTGAGATGATGAGCTCTGACCTGCTGAGTCAGCGTAGTGATCCTCCTTCTGGTGAGCCTTGAGTAGCTGGTTGAGGGGTTCTCTGTCTTCAAAACGAAGCATGGTTTTCCCAGCGGCAAGAACTAGAAAGGGATCAGGAAAGGTGAGGCTTGTCCAGGCCAGAGGGAGAGAGCGGACCTGATGCGTCTGCGGGTCTGCAAAGAAGACGCGCTCTTCTCCCCAGGCCCGGCTTTGCGAGAGCAAGGGGAAGCTCTGACCACAGAGGGGATGAAAAGGATGCGTAATGGTAAAGGTGTGCTCTCCATTTGAGGCACTGGGTGTAGTTGACAGTTCGTTCAAATGGACAGGTGGAGGTCTTCGTCAACAAGCTCAAGCTGATGAAACGCATGGGTTATGGAAGAGCAAGTTTTCCTCTGCTTCTCCAGCGAAACTCCCATGCATTAGAACGGTCCGTTTCTCAAAGGACCGCTTTTCCGTGGTGAAACGTCTGCCTTTCTGAGAAACGTTTTGAGATGTCTCTCAGTTATGATATAATAGAACTCTCTACAAACAAAAAAAGAGGCAGGCGTATGAACGAAGGAAAACTGAAGGCACGTGATAACATGCTCAACACTCTATTCGATCGCTGGCAGGGATATCCTCGCACAAAGACCGATGTGTGGATTGATGGTGCGGCCATTTTCTTTTGTCTCTGCGGTGGGTTGTTTCTGATCATTGCTCTCTCAACGCTCTTACCTGTTTTTCTGGGATTGCTGGTGGGTTCATGGTTCATCGCCTGGATCTTGTGGTTGTGGCGTACCTTCAGACGAATGCTGTGGAAAGCGCAAAAGCACGAGCACCATGGAAGCCCACAAGCCTCAACTGTCCGGCGCGTGCTTGTGGGCATAGGCTTTCTCCTCGCAGGTATCTTTTGGGG
>DAOTTL010000241.1:0-9046 GCA_034438135.1 Ktedonobacteraceae bacterium
CGACGGCTACCTCCCGCTCGTCCGCTGGTACCTGACGTAGATCGTGTCGATAGAGTGACACAAAGGAGGCTGGCTTCACCTCTTGCAGAGGACGACCCGCCACGACCGGGAAGACTGTGCGCAGGCTTTCATGACGTCTGACAATCTCGGCAATCGCTCGCTCAAGCGCTGCCTGCTGCAATGGTCCCTGCAAGCGCAACGCAATCGGAATGCTGTAGGCCGCCTGATCTGGCGCAACTTGCTCCAGCACCCACATCCGCTGCTGGGCATAAGAGACTGGAAATGTATTGGATTGTTTACCTTGCTGCTGAAGCAACTTCAGCAGCAAGGCACGTTTCTCTGAGGAAGACTGCTCTGGCCGATTAAGTACATTTTTCATGGGTTACCCCTTCCTATTCATTGCCATTACTGGCTACTAAATCAGCCGTTTCAAGCAAACTCTGAATTTCCTCATCCGACAGATCTTCCAGATAGCTAATCAGTTGCTCCTGTTGCGTTTCTGCCGAGTAGGACTGAATGGTGGAATGATCCTCTGCTACATTGTCCTCCTGCATCTGCTCGATGACGCGAACCAGACCGGCTATTGTTGGGTCATCAAACAAACTACGCAATGAGATATTCACCCCCACGGCCTGCCGCATGCGCGAACCGATCTGCGTAGCCTTGAGGGAGTGTCCTCCCAGATCAAAGAAATTGTCCTCGATGCCCACGCGCTCGACCTCTAAGACCTGCGCCCAGATCTGGCACAACTGCTCCTCCAACGGGGTTCGAGGTGCCACATACGCTCCGCTCACACGTCTCTGATCTGGTGCTGGCAACGCGTGTCGATCCAGTTTGCCATTGGCCGTCAATGGCAGGGCCGAGAGCCGTACAAAGGCTGAAGGCACCATATACTCAGGCAAGTGCTGGCGCAGATAGCTCCTCCACTGCTTTGTCTCAAGCTCCTCTTGCATGACCACATACGCCACCAATGACTTGTCTGCATTGGTTCCCTCATGGACCTGGACGATAGACGTCTCCACCTGGGGATGCTGACTGAGAACAGCCTCAATCTCTCCTAATTCGATACGGAACCCCCGCACCTTGACCTGTTGATCCACGCGTCCCAGGTACTCAAGAGTGCCATCGGGCAGATAACGCGCCACATCGCCCGTCCGATAGAGTCGCTCACCAGACGTTTGACTCCAGGGGTGAGGCACAAAGCGTTCGGCAGTTAGTTCCGGGCGATTAAGATACCCATGAGCCAGTCCTATACCACCTGTATAGAGTTCCCCTGGAATACCGATGGGCACCAATTGCTGGGATGCGTCCAGGATATAGGCCTGACTGTTAGCTATTGGACGACCTATGGGTATCTTGGGAAGCGCTACGCTACCGTCAGGTTCTACTTCATGCATCGTAGAGACCACCGTTGTTTCAGTAGGTCCGTATGTATTGATAAGGCGTATGCCATGACTGAAGCGTTGCCAAAGAGCCAGTTGTTGGGGATGAGCAGCTTCCCCTCCAATGATGACCAGGCGTAAGCAGGACGGCAGCAGAACTTCGTCACTCATTCTCGCCGTAATCTCATGCCAATAGGCAGTTGGCAGGCTCAAACAGGTGATACCCTGATCCTCACAACGCTGCATAAATGTCTGAACCGAGTCAAGCATAGACTCGGTACGTAGAACCAGCGTTGCTCCACGTGTCAGGCAGGGATAGATTTCTTCTACGCTGGCATCAAAACTGATCGATGCAAACTGAAGAACGCAATCATCAGGCGTTATAGCATAAACGTGTGCAGCGGCTTCCACATAATTTGTGAGCGCCTGGTGTGGGATCAACACCCCCTTCGGTTTTCCCGTCGAACCCGAGGTGTAGATCGTATAAGCCAGATTCTGGGGCAGTACCTGACTGGCAAGATTTGCGCTGTCCTCTTGACTGATCGCAGGCCAGTCACGATCCAGACAAACAACCGCAGCAGCATGCTCAGGCAGTTTCTCGATCAGATGTTGCTGCGTCAATAAAGCGGACATCTGAGTATCAGCGAGCATAAAGGCCAGGCGTTCGCTCGGATACGCTGGATCCAGCGGCACATAGGCCCCGCCAGCCTTGAGAATACCCAACATTCCTACCAGCATGGGCAAGCCGCGCTCCACACAGAGACCAACCAGTGCCTGCGGAGCGACCGCATGACAACGTTGCAGGTAATGGGCCAGTTGATTGGCCTGCATATTGAGCTGGCGATAGGTAAGTCGCTCCTGTTCAAAGATGACAGCCACAGCATCGGGAGTACGCTCAACCTGTTGCTCAAAAAGCTTAAAAACCAGCTTGCTTTCTGAGGAAACCACCGTGGGAGCATTCCATTCCGTCAGCAGCTTCTTTGTATCAGCGACTGAAAGCAGTGAGTTTTGACGATAGCGCTCCTGAGAATGATCTACCATCGCCTGCATAACGGAGCTATAGTACTCGCCTACACAACGAGCATCGTGCTCACCCAGACGTGCCGTCTCATAAACAAGCTCAAAGACAATCGAATCGGATGCCTGCCTGGGAGCGAAAAAGAGCGCATCCAGAATATACCCGGAGTTAGGCGAGGTAACGCCGAAATCCAGATCCTCGATTTCCCCGGAAGAGAATATATCGCGGAAAACATAAAAGTCAAAGTAGCTGAAGGCCGTATTGAACAAAGGCGTTCTGCCGCCCCAGCGATGCTGCATCTCGGCCAACGGATAGCGACGGTAGGGTAGCACAGCACATTCCGCCGCGAAGATCTGCCTGATCAAATCCTGCCAGGAACCATCCGCAATGTTCAGCCGCAGTGGAAGTACATTGAGGAAAAGACCTGCAACGCGCTCTCCATCCATGACCTCAGGACGACCATGGCTGAGCATGCCAGTCACAATATCTATTTGCCCACTTAATACATTGAGCACCCTCGTGTGAACGGCCAGCAGGACATGTTTGAGCGATACGTTAAGCGAACGCGCCAGACTTTGCAGCCCCTGCGACACATTTAAAGGAATGGGAAAGGCTATCTTGTTGTAGCGAGGACGCTCAATTTGCTCATCTGATAGCGTCCATGCGGGCAATTGAAGCCGCTCATAATCGCCCAGTACTCCGGCCCAATACTGGCGACACGTCTCTGATTGTAATGTCGTTTTCTCCAGAGCTACAAAATCTCGGAACGAAGTGGTAAGAGGCTCTTCTTCCTTCAACTCTTCATGTTTGAGCAATACGAGATAGTTCTTGAATATAGCAGCCAGAATACTGTGGATGCTCCAACCATCCAGAATTGGATGGAATTCAGTGAGGGTAAATTGGAACGCATCATCTGTTCTACGGTGAAGATGAAATCTGAGCAACTGAGGATATGACATATCGAAATATGTTCCTCGCTCTTCTTCCACAAATTGTTTGATAATTCGTTCCTGCTCCGTCGGCATGTACTGACGAATATCTACCGCCTGTACAACAAGCTTAGCCTGTCGGTGAACAAGTTGAAGCGGTTCGCTAAAGCTCGTCATATCAAATGAAGTGCGCAATACCGGGTGACGTTGAACGACAAAATCTACCGCCTGCTGGAAAGCAGCCAGGTCAAACGGGAGGCGATAGTAGTAGCTATCAACATTATGATAATCAGGAGCACCCGAAAGATCCTTTGTCAGCTCCATGTGATAGAGCATCCCTGTTTGCAAAGCGGTTAGTGGATACGCATCCACTATATCTGCTGGTAGCAACTGACGATCAGCCGCGCTGAGTAGATCAAAAGGTTCTGTCTGAGGCAAGATCTCAAAGCTCTCCAGGGCGACTCCTGAAATGGTAGCGAGTTCGGCAATTGTCTGATGGCGGAAAAGCTGCTGCACCGAGAAATGTAAGCCAGCGACCTTTGCACGTGCGACAATTTGAATGCTGCGGATCGAATCTCCTCCCAATTCAAAGAAATTGTCATGGATACCAATATGTTCGATACCCAGAACCTGTCCCCATATATGCACAAGAAGTTCCTCGGCGGGCGTGCCTGGCGCAACATAGCTCTTTGCCAGTTCCGGTCTTTCAGCCTCTGGCGAGGGTAAGATCTTTAGATCTATCTTGCCATGAGGTGTAAGCGGCAAACGCTCCAGGAAGAGGAAACGCGTGGGCAGCATATAATCGGGCAGCTTTTCCTGTAAGAAAGAGCGCAATTCGCTGATGGGAGTTGTTGACTCATCCTCAGGTACCAGATACGCAACCAGTTGTTTCTCGCCAGGCCGATCCTCTCGCACCATGACGACACTGTTTCGGATGTGAGGATGGCTTTTCAGTATCATTTCGATCTCGCCAGGTTCGATCCGAAAGCCTCGCACTTTGACCTGATGATCGGCGCGACCTACATATTCTAGCTGACCATCAGACAGGTAACGAGCCATATCACCGGTTCGATAGAGCCTTTCTCCTGGCTTCTGACTGAAAGGATGAGGCACGAAGCGCTCGGCTGTGATGTCTGGTCGATCGAGATAGCCACGAGCCAGACCTGCCCCTGTAAGATACACTTCTCCAGGGACACCAACTGGAACCAGTTGGCCATACTGATCGAGAAGGTAGAGCTGCACATTGCTAATCGGTCTGCCAATGGACACTCGCTGCTCCCCATTCTCCCCTTCACCAGTCCAGCAAGTACTATCAATCGTTGCCTCGGTCGGACCATACACATTATGGAATTGTGCAGTCATACGTTCAGTAAAGCGCTGCCAGAGATCAAAAGGTAATGCTTCAGCACCTCCATAGACATGGCGCACACTTGTGCAGCGCTCAATACCGGGCTGTTCCAGGAAGACGCGGAGCAGAGAAGGAATCAGATGGAGCACTGTAATCTTCTGCGCTATAACACGTTCGAGCAGGTAATCGATGTCTCGTTGTCCGCCAGGACGCGCTAGAATAACGCGTGCACCGACCGCCAGGGGACCAAAGAACTCCCATATAGCAAAGTCAAAGCTAAATGATGCCTCTTGCAAAACACGATCGTCTTCCGTTAAAGGATAGCTCGCCTGACCCCAGCAGATCCGGTTGCTAATAGAGCGATGCGTCAACAACACGCCTTTCGGTGTACCGGTTGAGCCAGAGGTATAGATGATATAGGCGACATTCTCCGCTGTGATGGTGCTGTGCGGATCTTCTCGCGGATACTGCGCAATCGTCTCCCAGGCAGTATCCAGGCATACAACCGGGAGAGCATGTTCGGGCAGGAGCTCCAGCAAACGCTGTTGCGTCAAAAGGATCGAGACATGAGCATCCTTCAGCATAAACGTCAGGCGTTCTCGTGGATACTCTGGATCAAGCGGCACACAGATACCGCCAGCCTTGAGAATGCCCAGTAATCCTACTGGCATCTCCAGGGAGCGCTCCACGCAGATCCCAACCGACCGCTCCGGGCCAATCCCCTGTTCCTGGAGAAAATGTGCCAGTTGATTTGCCTGTTCATTCAGATCTCGATAGGTCAGTCGCTGACCCTCAAAGTCTATAGCCGTAGCATCAGGCGTTAGCTCCACCTGCGCTTCAAAGAAATGATAGATTGCCTGATGGTAGTTATAGTCAGCCGTAGTCGCATTCCACGCTCCCAACACTCGCTGCTGTTCCCACGCGGTCAACATGACTATATCTCTGATACGTTTCTGAGGAGTGGCAACAAGAGCTTCCAGGACAGACTGAAAATGTCCGGCATAGCGAGCGATGGTCTCTTCATCAAACAGATCCAGGCTATACTGAATATTCCCGGCCAGACCTGCTTCCGTCTCTGCCAGTTCCAGAGAAAGATCGAATTTGGTCGTGCCATTGCTGAAATGGAGAGGACTGACATTCAGACCAGTCAGCTTCAGGTCTGAGTCTGAACTATTTTGGAGGGCAAAAAGCACCTGTACCAGAGGATTATAGCTCAGGTCTCGCCTGGTTTGTAGCTCATCCAGCAGCTTTTCAAAGGGCAACTCTTGATGGGAATAGGCATCTGCCGTCATTTCGCGTACCCGGTCCAGAACCTCAAGAAAGGTGGGATTGCCTGAAAGGTCGCTACGCAGGACCAGCGTATTGGTAAAAAAGCCCATCATATTCTCAAGCTCTACCTGGTTACGATTCGCGACAGGTGAGCCTACGACGAGATCGTGCTGCCCTGTATAGCGGGAGAGCACAATCTGGAAGGCAGCCAGCAAGGTCTGAAAGAGGGTACAACTCTCCTGACGACCAAGGGTCTTGACCGCCTGAGAGAGTGTAGGAGACAGTACAAAAGAGTGATAGCCGCCCTGAAAGGTCTGGACAGCCGGTCTTGGTCGATCAGTTGGCAGTTCTAGAACAGGAGGAGCGTCCGCCAACTGCTGTCGCCAGTAGTCAAGCTCAGCCTCAAGTACCTCGCCCTGTAAGCGCTCACGCTGCCAATAGGCGAAATCGACATATTGCAGAGGCTGGTCAGTCAGTGGAGACGGACGACCCTGCACATAAGCATCGTAAAGGGTCGCCAGTTCCCGCAAGAGAATGCCAAGCGACCAACCATCGGAGATAATATGCTGCAACGTAAACACCAGCACATGTTCCTGAGACTCTAGTCTGAATACTCTGACACGGAACAAAGGTCCATCCACAAGGTTGAATGGCTCCTGCGCCTCCGCAGTCGCCCGCCGCACCATCTCTTGTTCGCGTTGTTGAACAGGCAAGGGTTCAAGGTCTTCTACCACACACTTCGGTGTGAGGTCAGACGCAATTACCTGTACAGGTTGTCCATCAATAGTTTTGAAGGTCGTTCGCAAGACTTCATGACGCCTGACAATTTCACCTATACACTGCTCCAGGATAGAGAGCTTTAGCTCGCCCTTGAGACGGTAGGAAACAGTTATATTGTAGGCCGGTGAATTGTGCTGCAACTGGTCCAGGAACCAGAGACGTTGTTGTGCAAAGGAGAGAGGGAAACGCTCATGTTGAGATGTCCGCGCCAGCGGCTGGATGGATAACTCGCTGCTATCTTCTTCGCGCATATATTCAGCAAGACTTGCAAGCTGCTCCTGGGAAATTTTTATACTACTCATTATTTTCTTTTTGCCTTTCATCAAACGCTCTTCTTAGTGCACAGGTTGTAAAGAGGTATCTTGACTGTTCTCAGCAACTTCCAGCACGGGAGGTTTTTCCATTCGCTTCAAGAAAGGATTGACCAGCAGGGAGAGCGTCGTCACGAGATACAAAGTACCCATCGCCGCTATCGTCGCCTGTAATCCGATCCATGAGACCACATAGCCGCTCACAAATGTACCCAGCGGGATGCCAGCAAGGGTTATGGCGCTCATGGTTCCAAAGATCCTGGCCCGCATCTCATTTGGCAGCCGTTCCTGCATGACCGTTCCAAGAATAGGATTCACAGGAGCAATAGCCAGCCCCGCGATAATTTGCGAGAGCAGAATAAGCGGGAAGAGAGGAAAAAACAGGTAGACCCAGAAGTTGAGAGTTCCGCCAATGATGTAGCCCAGGCCATACGTGAGACGACGTGGCAAGCGATGACCAAAGGCGGCGAAGAGCATCGTTCCGACAAAAGCAGCACCACCGGAGGCAGCAATAAAAAAACCAAACGGAACGGCACTATTAAAGAGATGCTTGATGTATGCCGGTTCTATAACGGAGAAGAAGGCACCATCGAGAAGATTGGTGATCAATATCACAATTACCACAGAGAAGACAAGGGTATCACGCTGAATGAATTGGACGCCTTCCCACAATTTACGAAAGTAACGACTCTTATCTTCAATCTTGTTCACCCGCGTCACGACTGCGGGCACGCAGAAGCCGATGAGGATGGCAGAACACGCGAACGAAGCGGAATCAATCCAGAGCAAATTGCTTGTCCCGATGATCGCGATCAGAATTCCTGCTAATGGAGCTCCAATCAGACCCGCAACCCGGTTAATGCCATCGGCAAACGAATTTGCACGCTCCAAACGCATCCCGGCCATCTCGGCCAGTTCAGGCACCATCGATCGACGAGCCGTCGTACCCGGTGACTTCAAAAGGCCACGCAGAAATACCAGTCCTAATAACTGCCAGAAGGCCAATCCAACGCTGTGGAACAGTAAGGGCACAAGCATCACGGCCACGCAACTCGCGATATCACCGATCACACTGGTACGCTTATAGCCCAGGTGATCAACAAGTGTACTTCCGAAGAAGGCAGAGAACACAGCAGGCAGCGCGGAGAAAAAGGCGGTAATGCCCATCAACGTCACACTACCCGTTGACTGTAACACAAACCATGGAATAGCAAGCAGAGTGAATATATCGCCAACATACGAGATAGCGCTCCCCGTGAAGAATGCAATAATAGGGAGTTGTCTGAGCCGTCCAACAGGCAAGGCAGCCTTCTCTCTTTCCTCTAAAGTTTTCATAAAAATCCCCTTTTCTCTTCTTTGCCTGGACAGACGATCAGGCCGATAAGACACTATTAAAATACAAATGCAACTCCTGAGCACGAATTATCGCCTGTGATCGTGAATTTACCCCAAGCTTGCGGTAAACACGGGTCAGATGCGCTTCTACGGTTTTTTTCGTTATGTTTAATTTTTTTGCAATAGTATAGTTTTCGGCACCATGCATCACCAAAGAGAGCGTTTGCATCTCCGAGCTGGTTAACCGATCATTGTTTCTTTCAAACGAGGTGATCATTTGATCGTAAACCTTGCGAGAATGAAAGACCTGACCCGTAGCACTGACCTTGATCGCAAACTCAAGATCCTGCTCTGTGGCTGTTTCATCTAAAATGCCATGGACACCTGCCTTAATCAACATCTGTGCCATCTCTGGAAAAATGCCAACTCGTAGCACGATAATACCTATGTGCCTGTTGTACTGCTTCGCGAAGCGTGTAACATTTAAGCATTCCTCGACTGAGACCGATGTGCCAAGCAATATAACGTCTGGCAACAATGTCTTGACCGTCGTCGCTACATTAGAAATGCTGTCTAACTCTGTTACTTTTTCTATAGTAGAGAAGTCTTCAATACTTCTGGCCATTGCTTTTCTAAGCAAGGCACAACGATCGACAAGCAAAATACATACTTGC
>DAOTTL010000242.1:0-2927 GCA_034438135.1 Ktedonobacteraceae bacterium
CAAAATATGTTATATATTTCTAGGGGAAAGAATATCTTTTTAAAGAGTTTTCGCAGCAAAAGATATTCAATGCATTTGTTATATCTTTTGCTCATTACAATTTCTACTCTCTTCATGAGTAGAGTTTTGTGTGGTCATTTATACAAGGAGAGGATAAAGATGCCAAAACTGGAGAAGGATTTCGGACAAATCGTCGAGGAAGTCGCACTGGTTAGCACCGACGATCTCTTATCTCTGCAAACCGCTGAGGACGTTATGTGGGAAGGTTTCAGCCAGCCGACCTGTACGTTCTGCTCCTGGACCTGTTGGAACACCGCCAAATAAGTTTCTCTGCCCACAATAAGAGCTTTTTCTGGGTTATCAGCATTGGGTTTTGCTTTCCTCACCAAGATGTATAATTCCAGAAAAAGCTCTGGCTCTGAAGCGATGAAATCGAAATGCTTTTCCCAATCGATTTCATCGCTAAAGTTCTTAGAAGATTCCCTATCAGATAACAATGGAGAAAGCTTCAATGATGCAGAGCGATCTACCAATGGATGATCCTATTGTTCAGTGTGTTTTGCATTTGTCTGAACTCTATCAGAGAACGTATACTGTCCAGTGGTCGAAAGAATGGTGTCATTTCGTACCCCTTGCACTAGAGGAAAAAATCACTCAGGGATGGAAACTTCATCTTTCAGTATTGCCCAATCAGGCCGTAGAAATGCTTGAAACGGTCTCTCACATTGTAAATCGATACAACATACAATGGAAAGTATGTGCCTCTATTGAGCAACTGATCGCAGTCACTTCCCCTCCCATCGCCATAACGCAAGTTGGCAAATTTATGACAATTTACCCCCAAGACGATGAACAGGCAGTAGAACTCGCAGAAATACTTCATCACAAAACATGCCAGTTTAAAGGCGCAATTATACCCTCTGATTCCCGCTACAAGCCTGACAGTCAGGTCTATTACCGCTATGGCTCTTTTCAGGCAAGTTATTTTTATGATCCTCTGACTTCTATGAAAAAATTTGCTCTTTTAGATGACAAAGGCGAAAAAGTCGAAGATAAACGTGCAGTTGGAAAAAGTTATCCAGACTGGATAGCAAATCCATTCTTAGCGAGTAACTCAAAAGAACAACGTGTCGATCGCAAAGACACAGGCTTTCTAGGAAAAGAACTGCGTATTAAGGGTGTATTACGCCAGACGGCTAAAGGTGGCACTTACGTTGTCGCCAAAAACTCCGAGACCTTTATTTTGAAAGAAGCACGTTTTGGTACCTGTCCAGATGGAACCGGGCGTGATGCAAGAGATCAGTTGACAAATGAATATACACTCCTCACAAAACTCCACCATCTACACATTGCTCCTGAACCCATCGAGATCTTTGATGTAGGACAAAATAGGTACCTGTTGATGGAGCATCTGACAGGACATAATTTGCGTTCTCATATTGAGAAAGCCAATTATTTTGGTGGCTATGAAACTACACATCTGCGTGATCTCTGTCAGAACGCTATTGAACTTGTGCGCCAGTGTCATGATCTTGGCATAGTCCTGCGTGATTTCACACCAAATAATATTCTGGTTACCCCCGAGGGGTGTAAACTTCTCGATTTTGAATTGGGCTACGCACTGCCTGATTCTCATACACCCTTTCGAGGCTTTACACCAGGCTATACGCCACATGGTATGACCCGGCTTACGCTGCGCAATACTCCCATCTACGATCGTTACGCTCTGGGCGCGGTGCTCTTCTTCATTTTGACCGGACTCGATCCTTATCTGGGGTTTGAGGTAGACATTCTCCCACGTAAGCATCTTCTGCTGGAGCTGTTTGCACCTGCTGCTGATCTTGATGATTTGATAGCGTACACAGAGGAATTGTTGACATGGCCACATGAAGATACACAACAACGACCCCTTGCCATTCTTCCAGGCTACAGCGTGCACCAGACCTCTGACAAACGACAACCCGGACAGCTTTCGTTCACCTGGGATGATCTCGAAGCAAACGCTACGGCTCTAGCTCATAACCTGTACGAAACTGCTGACTGGCAAAATGAAACATTTCCCTGGCCAGAGCATCAGAAAGATGTGTACACACATCCAGCGTGTTTTCAAATGGGAACAGCGGGCATCGCCTATTTTTTCATAGAAATGGCCGAGTGTCTGGGCGATGCAAAATACATTACCTATGCGAAGCGTTTGATTGATTGGACCCTTGAGACGCATCCTTTTGAGGCTGGCACTGTTCCGGTGGGATTATACTTTGGATATGCTGCGATCCCCTGGGTTCAGAGCCTGATTGCATTAAAGAGTAGTGATCAGGTGTATTTACAGCAATCCTTACTGCTGGCGAACAGCCTATCTGCATCCCCCCTCATACCAGCAGATATCACACATGGGAAAGCTGGCATAGGGTTATTGCATCTCCATTTGTATCATTTGACTGACAATCAAGAGCAACTCCAGAGGGCTATCAGTCTGGGTCACCAGCTTATCAATACAGCCGAAGAAGATCGGTCTGGAAATATCTTCTGGCCGTCAAACGACGCTCAGATGTGGGGATTTGCTCATGGAACAGCCGGTATTGCCTCATTTTTGCTTGCCCTCTACAAGCAAACTGGCGAGACATCCTTAAAAACGGTAGGAGAGAAATGCGCCAGCACATTGATACAAGCGGCAGTGCCGGTAAGAGATCCACGAGGCTTGATATGGCCTCAAGGACCCGATAAGGGTCAATCTACAGTCTGGACACATTGGTGCAATGGTGCTACGGGTGTTGGCCATTTCTTTTTAGACGCTGCTCAAACCTTGCATAACCCTGATTTCGAGCGCATGGCTATTGCCGCAGGTTATGCCGTGTCTACTGGACGTACCATTGGATCATGTGGACAATGTCACGGCCTGGCTGGTAATGGCGACTATCTGCTGAGGG
>DAOTTL010000243.1:0-4688 GCA_034438135.1 Ktedonobacteraceae bacterium
GAAAGCTCTTTGCCTGGATGGATATCTTTGATGGAGTTATTGATGTTTTGTCTCTCGTCCTCCATACGAACAATCTCGGCGAGCACCTCACTGGTTCGCTCTTGTTCGGCTCGTACAAAACGAGTATAAGGTGCAATGGCCTCAACCACACGTCCAATAGAACCCTGAAGTTCTCGGTGAAATTGCTCATTCATCGAAGAATGTAGGCGAGCACGAAGCTCGCTCATTTTTATATTAAATGTGCGTTTGACGCGGGCACGTCTGGCGGGGATAATATAAAAACCGAGACCGAGCAGTGCGATCCCAGCCAGTACGCCAGTAATGTCGAGGGCAGCAACGGTGGTAGCGGCTACGATCAGAGCTCCCAGACCGACGCCACTGGCACTGACCAGCACCGCCTGAGCGAGAGAGGTACGCAGGTTTTGAGAGAGTTGAGTCGCTTCGGCATCGCGATCATAGCTATTGAGCACGTTGCTGGCGGTACGAGCCACCTCCTGGAGAAGCGCACGCCGATTATAGTCAAACTGTCTTCCTACAGTTCCTATCATCTCATTATCGCGCCTGGCGCTTAGCGCTTTGCGTCTATCCATGAACTCCATCACATCCTGCCAGAAGCGCTGTTCCTGTTCAACCATCCAATCGATGAGGCGTTGGACAGAGCCATCGATGCGAGTTTCGCTATCTCCAACGACTTTCGCCTGAAAGTCGTTGCGTACTTTCTCCGGGTGTATCAGGTCAAGCACGCGGTTCAGACGAATAGTTTCATCACAAAAGTGTTCACCGCGTTCACGCATTTCCAGGATAATATTCTCAATTTCAGTGAGGCGAAAGGTAAAATTGCGTACCATATCATCGCGATACAACTGAAGTTGTTTTTCAATTGTCGAGATAGTACGGGCATCCTCTTCCAGCAAACTTGCCCGCTGTTCGATCACAATACGAGTCTCAGCTAACAGCCGCTGCATTACGCCCAGAGGGGTTTGCAGCTTCAGGCGCACACGTTCGCCCTCATCAAGTTTATGGAAAAGGAAATACTCCAGGGCACTGAAGCCACTGCGTTCCCAGAGGCGAATGGCTTCACTACCTACAGCCGTCTGTGCCTGTTGAGCATCGAGGGCCGAAACGGGAAAGATCTGTGGTCGAAAACCCAGCAGGCTTTGACAACTCTCGCTGACAAAATGCGTAACTTCCTGGAGGGCCTGAGGGGTGCGTAAAAGGTCAATTTTATTGAGAATAATCACAATTTTCTTGCCCCAGGCACGCATGCGGGCCAGGAAAGCTCGCTCACTCTCGGTAAAGGGACGGTCAGCGGATGCGACAAAGAGCAGGAGATCACTGCGCGGAATAAACTCCTCCGTCAACTGCTCATGTTTGCGCAAGATTGCATTGACGCCGGGAGTATCGACGATTGTGATATCTTGCAAGAACTCTGCCGGGTAACTAATGTTTAGCACGGCTGGATTTGTGTTTTGAGGCTGTTCGCCGGGCTGACCATAGCGAACCATCGTAATCTGTGCAGTCGTTGGAATAACCCCCTCTTCGAGGGCAGATGCACGTAGCAAGGCATTGATGCATGCCGATTTACCGGCGTTGAACTCACCGACGACGACCAGCAAAAAGAGACCGTCCAGAGCCGTCAGTACATCTTGCAAGGTCTTGATGTGAGTCGGGTCAGCTTCGACAAAGCTCGCTAGATTACTTTGTAGTTCACTGACCAGCACCCGCTCCCTTTGGAGGAGTGCACGCTGTTGTTCTTTTAGGAGGGCACCAGCCATAGGCTCTGATCCTTTCCTGCGCTCGAAAGAAGCGCTACTATCAGGAGCTCTGGACAGTCTCGATAGCCTGTTTGAGCTGGTGGTAGACGGTATCAAGATGTTCAGGCATCACCTTGATATCGGCGATGACTGGCATAAAATTTGTGTCGCCGTTCCAACGCGGTACAATATGAAAATGCATGTGCTCAGCGTATCCCGCACCAGCCACCTTGCCCTCGTTAATCCCCATATTGAAGCCGTCCGGTTTCATTGCCAGACGCAATGCCCCAAGCGCTAACTGAACCTGACTCATTAGTTCGGCCAATGTTTCGGCATCGAGCAGTGAGATACTGGCTAGATGCTGATAAGGAGCAATCATCAAATGCCCGTTATTATAAGGGTAGAGATTGAGCATCATAAAACAGCGCTCGCCACGGTAGAGGATATGATGTTCTTCGTCGCTGTTTGCAGCAGGGAGAGTGCAAAAAACGCAATCATCAGATTTCGGAGTTTTTGGCGTGATAAAAGCCATGCGCCAGGGTGCCCATAAATTTTTCATACTATTTTCTAACACTCATCTATTGAGTAATCGATATCTCAGTACTGACTTCAGTTGGAAGAACAGGAAATGTGACCCACTGTTGGGCCCACAAACTGATAGCATCGACTACGGGTTGCAGGCTGCGCCCTTTTTCCGTCAGACGATACTCCACTCGTACCGGGATCTGGGGATAAACAATACGCTCGATAATTCCCTCCACTTCGAGTTCACGCAGACGGTCACTCAAAACTCGGTCGGAGAGTCCTTCAACAGCGGCAGTCATTTCACAGAAACGGCACGGGCCTTCCATCAGGGTCGCCAGAATCAGTCCAGTCCAACGTTTACCCAACAGTTGAATGGCATGTTCATAGCGCGGACAGATATAACTATGATTTGTACGCGTTTTAGTTGACTTCATTGCCATTTCTACCTCGCTCGGCTGGTATATGGCTCCAGCATAGGCCAGTATTGGTCAATATGCATAACAGTATAGCATGTCTACAGATACGAAACAACTGTCGTTACTTACTTAATGTAAGCAAAAAGATGTCTTGTAAATCCAGTCACATCTATATATTATCATTCTTCAATTATAGAACGCAGAAAGGTAGAAGAAATCTTTCCCTGGCTCTTTTCATGGAAGGAAGATGTAGAAATGAAAGGCTGCCGCCTACTCATGGACTGTTTCGCTTTGCCAGGTACAGGTTGAAGGTATTGAGGCCTTCAAGGCCTCGGCAAATGCATCTATGTCGGTTACATCGTCACGATAGACCGACCACGCTTTCGGCTTCTCCTGAGGGGAAGAAGGTTGACGATAGGCGGTGATGCCTATGCGTTTCCCGTTAGGGAAAAATTCTTCTTTTATACGGGTCAGGTTCTCCCAGTTGACCGTGATAATCTCGCCCTTTTTATTGCTCTTGACCAGAGCTGCGGGTTCGATTGTGATCGTAAAGGGGATAGGAGCGACGAGACGCAGGTAGTAGGCAAAACCAAGAATAAAGAGCAACGCAACAACTGTGCTCCCAATGACGCTGGCTGAAGGTCCCTGGCGATAGGCTATCCAGATGACCAGAGCCATCGCGCCGGTGATGCCGATATATGTAATGATGCGTTTAAAAAGACTGAGACCAGGCCCGATGAAGACCTTTTCGTTTGCGGACACAAGTGATCCCATGAGAATGCTCCAAAGCTATTATATGCTGTTTCATTTCCTAAATATTGTATCACAGCTGCCTATAAATGTCTCTGCCTATCCACACCCCCCAGAGCTATTTCATTCTCCAAAAGCCTCTGGCTTTTGGCCCCACCTCTGAGGGTAGGAGGAGTTGGCCTTCGCCGCTGCTCTGCCAACTCCTTCATTTCTCTGTCTTTATTGAAGAGCCTGCTTGAGACGGAGAGAGAAAAGCGGATTAAAGCGTTTATCGCAATAGCTGCAAGAGACTGCCTGGGAATAGCGGCGGGTGCGGGGATATTCTTTGCCGCAGGAGGGACACTCGTAGAGGTAGCGAATGGGACGGCAGGCCAGCCTCTGGCTCTCACGATATTGATTCTCCTCGCTGAGCAGGCGGCGTAGTTCTTCCAGGCTATAGCCAGTCAGGGCTGATTCATCAATGGCGATTGAGTCATACCCATGATGACGATGGCGTCGTGGGGTGCCTTTGACGCGATCGGCCAGATGGATTAGCTCATGAGCTATCGTCACCTCAATCGAGCGGGGCTGCATATCGGGTTCAATAAAGATGAGGTGCCGATGAGTTGCTAAGAGCATATGTGTTGGTAGTGAGCGGCGGCCTGGCAGATAACAATAGCAGCCAAATGCCATGGTATTCAGACGCTTCCCGGTCCACAGCGTAAATTCGCGGCGTTCCTGCGTAATTGCCAGATGACTAAGCTCTTGCGTCGGTATCTGTAGTTTGCGCCAATAATGGCCCAGCCACTCGACCATAAGCTGACTACCATGAATAATAGCATCAGACTGTCGTGGCGGTGGTGCTGGGATGAGTCTGAATTTTTGTGCGGACCCCATTTCCGCTTCCTAGCTCCTCGCTAACCTGATTTTTCGTCTATTTGCTAAATATAGCAGATCAGGCCATTTGTTGCAAGTTATGATCTTTTTGAGCAGGGCTATTTCATTCTCCGAAAGCCTTTGGCTTTCGGCCCCACCCCCTGGTTTAAGATGGATTGGAAAGGCTGTGGCCTCCGCCACAGCCCTTCCAATCCATCTTTTTTGAACTGGGGAGGGGTTCCTCACGAGTATTAAATGGCCCTGCTTTTTGAGCCAGGGCCATTAATTCTCCGAAAGCCAAAGGCTTTCGGCCCCACCCCCTGGTTTAAGATGGATTGGAAGGGCTGTGGCCTCCGCCACAGCCCTTCCAATCCATCTTTTTTGAACT
>DAOTTL010000244.1:0-7402 GCA_034438135.1 Ktedonobacteraceae bacterium
GCAGCTTCGCTACTGCCAAACTCAGCCATTTCTCCTTGAAAAGTTGGCTGCGCAGCCGCCAGAAAAAGGCAAGCGCCTTTTAAATTCTGAAGAGCGTAGAAATTTTGATTTGCACCTCTTTTTTATCGACAACAGGCGGCTAGATATGCTATATCTAGTTGTGTAGTGCACACTTCATCATAGTCAGCAACAGTGGGGTTGCTAGTGTACAACAAGGAGCACCGACTATGAGCTTTGCCAGACAAAATATTCTCCTGGTAGATGATGACCCTGGAATCATGGCCGCAGTCAGGCAGGCCCTCGGCGCACATGGTTATCATATGACGACTGCACGGGATGGGTTAGAGGCCCTGTCGGTTTTTGAGCGTGAACCACCGGAACTGGTTTTATTTGATCTGGTGATGCCTCGCTGTAGTGGATTGGAAGTTTGTCAGCGTATTCGTGAATTCTCAGCGGTTCCTATTATTGTGCTCAGCGTCAAAGGCAGTGAGGCCGATATAGTTTCTGTGCTCGACCTGGGTGCAGATGATTATCTGGTTAAACCGTTTCTGCCACTGTTCATTGGGGTCGCGATAGGCATGCCAATCGATCCATGACTGTATCTTCGCGGATCAGACACGGAACCATGCAGGTCCAGCAGCGATGTGGATAGACATAGCCGACATCCTCAAAGGCAATGGGTTTGTGTCCATTGGGTTTCGAGAGACGATTATAGTGCTCCCACCACTTGCCGTACTCGTTATACCAACCTGGATACTTGAATTCAAACCATTCATAGTCTTCCTCGGTCATGGGGTCGATACGCCAGAAGTTGGCGAACCAGCCAGTTGCGAAGAACTGAGCGACCTTATGTACATAACCCTTATTGGCGATGCGGTTCCAGGCTTCTTCAACATCATCATGATGGATCTTCAGACCATATTTCTCCAGCGGCATTAAGTAGCTGCGATAATAGTCATCATAGATCCAGCGACGCCACATCTCAGCGTAGCTCTCGCGATTCTTACGTCGGTCCTTTGTGCCGTACTCAATAAAGGTACCAATAGCAGCATCGACGAGGGCATGGTTGTTCCAGAAGGCGTAACGCAGGTCGCGTTCTAGCAGGGGTCTGTTCTCTAGATCGGAGAGGGTCATGAGCAGGGTGGCGTAGCTGTTGCTGATATGGCGGGACTCGTCTGACTGAACCGAGAGGAAGACGGTCGGCAGGAGATAGTCACCGTTGGCTGCTGCCTCTGAAGGCATAGCAACGAAGAGAGTATTGGTGAAGGCTGTCTCTGCGACGATCTAGAGATAGATATTTGCTGCCGTGATGGCATCTCCAGTGGTAAAGCCTTCGCCAAATTGGCGGCCAATGGTTCCAGCATAGCAGCGATCAAAGGATTTTTCGGTACCATCGAATCCACTTTGATCGATGTAGTTTTTCATAGAGTAGCGTTTCAGATGCATCTGAATGGTAGAGTGGCGAACTTCATCGATCATCTGGAGGACGAGTCCATTATGGAGTTCGGGATTAGGTACAACAGAGGTGAGCAGAGGCATCGCGCGTGCGGCAGAGATTTCCGGGAATGGAGGTTGGTTCCCAGGAGAGTTCCTGGATCTTCTGATATGCCCTGGTAATGCTGTTACGAGGCATAAAGCTTTTCTCCTTTTCTGACAGCCGCCACAGCGGGGCCATCCTGGAAGATAGTCCACAACTATGAAGTTTGCAGAGGTTTCCTCTGTCCCCTGATTGTGCTATGGCAACAGCACGATCAGGGGACAGAGCTCTATTTGACTATTGAAACCTCGTCAGGGAGGCAAAACGCCTCCCTTTTACCGCATATCTATGGTCTATCATGGAAGATACTTCATCGTTCTACATGGTGATGCGATAACAATATATGTGGACTGTGCTCTTAGTTACTATAACCGGGGCAAGTGAGAGGGAAGTAAAAATAGAGAGGGGTATGTGGTGAAAAAAAGTAAAAATGCAGAGATCCGAGATATCGTAAAATAAAAGAGTAGATTGGTACGGAGTAAAGTTACTATAACCGGGGCAAGTGAGAGGGAAGTAAAAATAGAGGGGTATGTGGTGAAAAAAAAGTAAAAACGCAGGCCGACAAGAAGCAGTCATTTGAAAAATGATACAATGGAGATAGCTGGCATGTCCTGGAAGCATGCACTATCCTTGAAGTAGGAGCATTTTTGATGACAGATCAACCCACACAGTTGACTCATCTGGACGAGCAGGGACAGGCTCGGATGGTCGATGTGACCGGGAAAGAGGAGACTGTTCGTGAGGCACTGGCGAAGGCGCGTGTCTCTATGTCACCTCGTACAATTCAATTAATTGAAACCAATCAAATAGCCAAAGGCAATGTTCTGGAAGTTGCGAGAATCGCGGGGATTATGGCGGCCAAGCAGACCCCCCATCTCGTTCCCCTCTGCCATCCATTGCCCATGACACACATTGATGTGCAATTTACACTCGATAGTTCACAGGGACTGATCGCGATTGAGGCTCAGACGCGAGTGACGTATAAGACAGGAGTGGAGGTTGAGGCTATGACTGCGGCTCTGATTGCAGCGCTGACAATCTACGATATGGTCAAAGGCGTGGACTCCACGGTGATCATTGAACAGGTCTACATTGCCAGAAAGTCAGGCGGTAAAAGTGGTCTTGTAGAATTTGAGCCAGGGGAGCGTCAGTCATCTTCGCGCACAGAGAGAGGGCATTGATCCTCACAGGGAGAGGTTTTTTCTCGCTCCTCACTCAGTGGCCGGAGGCGACAGAGAAGAACAAGAGCAACTGATGTGTATTGTGACGCGAATGCGCCACAATACACATCAGTTGCTCTTGTTTAAATGGGGTGAGGTGGCCTGCCAGGCCGATGCAGCAGATCAACGAAAAACTTCTATCCGTGAGGGGGAAGAGCGCGACTTTTGAGACGCCCTGTACTCACATTCCTCCCACTGGAGGTATTCCCTGAAACAGGTTAGAGATATTACGCGTGTCGTAGTATAGAATGATAAATATTTGTGATGTTTAGTGAAGATAGGTCAGGATTATGACTCAAGAAGACTCCCAGTTTCTGAATGTCCACAAAGCTGCCTCTTTTCTTGGAGTTCATCCTAATACAATCCGGCGTTGGGCGCAGGAGAACAAGCTTTCTGGCAAACGTATTGGGACTCGCGGCGATTGGCGCTTTACCAGGGAAGCCCTTCAGCAATTGATGAGGGACAATCATACACCGGGAGAACTTTCTCAAGAACCCGTAACCCCTGCCGCAAGAGGCGAAAAGCCGGGCGCTTCTGCTGATTTTCTGGCTGGTGGAGGCGAAATGGGAGAGCGTATCCGCGCCAAAGATTGGTCCGTTACTCCTCTTGGTTCGGTTGCTCAGTGGCCACAGAGTTTGAAAACAATCGTGCGTATCATGCTCACCTCTCGTCAGCCCATCTGGATTGGCTGGGGGCCAGAGCTAATCAAGCTCTACAATGATCCATATAAAACGATCGTTGGTGGCAAACATCCAGAAGCACTTGGACAACCCGCAGCCGTGGTCTGGCACGAAATCTGGGATGCAATCGGACCTCGTCTACAGACTGTTATGCAGAGCAACGAAGGAACCTATGATGAGTCGTTGCTGCTCATGATGGAGCGCTACGGCTATCAGGAAGAGACCTATTATACTTTTTCCTATAGTCCCGTTCCTGCGGACCAGGGAGGGGTTGGGGGCATTATTTGTGCGAATACAGATGATACACAGCGCATTATTGGCGAGCGGCAGGTGAAGTTATTGCGTACTCTGGCAGCCGAGACCTCCGGCGTGCGTACGCTCGATGAAGTATGCTGTCTCAGCGTCCAAAGTTTAGAGCATAATCCCTATGATATCCCCTTTGCACTGCTCTATTTATTCGATCAAGAGAAACAAGAGGTTTCATTGGTTGGTACCACAGGCATTCAAAGGGGTCAGAAAGCAGCTCCTGAAAACGCAAATCTGGATGCAGAGACCATCTGGCCGTTTCGAGAGGCCATCCAATCAGAAAAAATAGGCACTATTTCGGACCTTAGTAGTCGTTTTGAGCACTTACCAACGGGAGCCTGGAAGCAGGCTCCTTCTCAGGCGGTTACTCTTCACATCTCGCCATCGGGTCAGACCGGGAAGGCGGGTGTATTGATTGTTGGACTCAATCCTTTTCGTCTGTTTGACGAAGGGTATCAAGGCTTTCTCAAACTCGTAGCGGGTCAGATCGCGGCCAACATCGCCAGTGCGCAGGCCTATGAGGAAGAGCACAAACGAATTGAAGCGTTAGCAGAGATTGACAGAGCCAAAACAGTCTTTTTTAGCAACGTCAGCCATGAGTTTCGTACCCCTCTTACTCTGCTATTAGGACCGATTGAAGATGCACGGCTTGATCCCACGACGATTTCCGCGAACCAGGAACGCATGGAGATCGCGCATAGAAACGCGCTCAGGCTTCTGAAACTGGTCAATAGTCTCCTGGACTTCTCGCGGATTGAAGCGGGCAGGATGCAACTCTGGTATGAGCCAACAGACCTGTCCACCTATACAAGCGAGCTGGCCAGCAACTTTCAGTCGGCAATTGAGCAGGCGGGCATGCACCAGATTAGCACAATTGCCCCTATTTCCGAGCCAATTTATATCGATCGCAACATGTGGGAGAAGATAGTTCTCAATCTTCTCTCCAATGCCTTCAAGTTTACCTTCGAGGGAGAAATAGAGCTATCCCTCCGAGAACAGCAGCATGAGGTCGTCTTACAGGTTCGAGACACGGGCGTAGGAATACCGCCGGAACATCTGCCGCATATTTTTGAGCGTTTCCACCGAGTTGAGGGAGGGAAGTCCCGCTCCTACGAAGGCTCAGGTATTGGACTCTCCCTGGTACAAGAGCTTGTCAAGCTACATAAAGGGACGCTTGAAGTTGAGAGCGTTGAGGATCAGGGAACGACCTTTACCGTTACCCTTTTTAAAGGTACGGATCATCTTCCTCAGGATCGCATTGGCATCGAACAGACGAGTAGATCGAGCGCTCTTGGATCGGCTTCCTATGTTGAAGAAGCTATACACTGGCTGCCGGAAGAGTCGGAGAGCACGACACATCCCTCTGATGAGAAGGTTGAGTCTATCGAGTCATCGGAGGGATTTGTTGAAAGACCTCGGGTTGTGCTTGCAGACGATAACGCGGATATGCGCATCTACATCAAGCGTTTGCTGGCTCATCAGTTTGACGTAGAAGCAGTGAGTAACGGTGCACAGGCCCTGCAGGCTGTGAAAAACAACCCGCCAGATCTGCTCATATCAGATGTCATGATGCCTGAAATGAGTGGTCTGCAACTGTTGCAAGCCGTGAAAGAGCATCCCGATACCGCTCGTGTTCCAGTCATCCTGCTTTCAGCCCGTGCCGGTGAGGAGGCTATCGTTGAGGGAGTGAAAACGGGGGCAGATAACTACCTGGTCAAACCTTTCTCTGCCCAGGAACTACTTGCACGCGTAACCACCCATATCAAAATGGCGAGAATTCGCTATGATGCGGAGAGACGGCTTTATGACCTGTTTATGCAAGTGCCAGCGGCGGTTCTCATCTTACGAGGGAGCAACTATCGGGTGGAGCTTGCTAACTCTGCGACGCTGGACATCTGGGGGAGAAAGAGCGAGGATGTGTTGGGCAAGCCGCTCTTTGATGTGCTCCCCGAAGTTCGTGGTCAGGGACTTGAGCAGCTCCTGGAGGGGGTATTAGCTACTGGTACACCTTATATCGGGAGTGAGTTAAAAATACGCCTGGACCGAAATAGGGATGGGACGCTTGTCGATGTCTACTTCACCTTTGTGTATGCCCCTTTGCGCGATGCTGCAAATGTTATTGAGGGCATAATGGTTTTTGCCTATGAGGTCACTGAGCAGATACTGGCCAGGCGGCAGATAGAAGAGAGCGAGGTGCGCTTTCGCACCCTGGCCGATAATATCCCCAATCTTGTCTGGATGGCCAGACCTGACGGCAGTACATACTGGTATAATTCCCGCTGGTACACCTATACAGGTGCAACTCCCGCACAGATGGAGGTCAGGGGATGGCAGAATATGATCAATCAGGAAGTGCTTCCTATGGTACAGGAGCGCTGGCAACAGGCCCTCAGCAGCGGCGAACCTTTTGAGATGACCTACTTTTTACAGGGAGCCGATCAAGTGATGCGTCCATTTCTGACGAGAATCGTTCCCATCTACGATGCTCAAGGCGTAATCGTCCAGTGGTTTGGCACCAGTACGGACATCACAGAACAGAAAAAACTGGAACAACAAAAAGACGACTTTCTTGGCATTGCCAGTCATGAGCTAAAGACCCCGGTCACCAGTCTCAAAGGCTACGCCCAACTACTGGAACGTCGTTTTCGGGCCGCAGGTGATGAACGCTCAGCAGTTCTGGCACAGAAGATGGATATTCAGCTCAACAAGCTTACCAGTCTGATTGGAGATCTCCTCGATGTGACAAAGATCGAGAGTGGAAAACTGAGTATGCGCTTCTCCTCATTTGATTTCAATGAATTGGTTCAAGAGATCGTCGAGGAGACTCAACGTACTACTTCCAGACATGTGATTTCCCTGGAACTCTCCGAGTCGGTTATCTTTTGTGGAGACCGGGATCGTATTGGACAGGTGCTCACAAATCTGCTGATCAATGCCATTAAATATTCACCACAGAGTGAACATGTTTTTGTAAAAACATTTCAAGAGGAAGACTCTATTCTCACTTCTGTGCAGGACTTCGGAATCGGGATTCCCGCTGAAAAGCAGCAAAATATATTTGAACGATTTTTTCGCGTCGAAGAAGGTGCGCAGTCTACTTTCTCAGGTTTAGGACTCGGACTCTATATCTCGGCTGAGATTGTTCACAGGCATTACGGGTCTCTCTGGGTAAAAAGTGAAGAGGGGAAGGGAACTACGATGTTTTTATCTTTCCCCTTGAAAAGGATCAGCGCATCATTGGAGGATGAAAAGTAAAGGCTATGGAGCGCACCAGGAAAAGAATATTGATCGCTGATGATGATCCAGGTATTATCGATGTTCTTATTTTATTTTTAGAAGAAATGGGATATGAGGTTGAAGCTACAGATGCTATTGAGAGTTTGCAAACATTTCAGAATGGCTTGCCTCAACTCTTGCTGCTGGACATCTGGCTCTCGGGTTGGAGTGGAAAGGATATATGTCAGACATTGAAGAGTCAGAAAGAAACAAAGCATCTACCTGTTATTCTCTTCTCGGCCAATAGAGATGCCGAGGCTATTTCCAGAGAAGCAGGTGCAGATGATTTTATTGCCAAGCCGTTTGAGCTGGATGAGCTGTTGCTGAAGCTAGGGCGCTATCTTTAGACAGATGTTTCAGCGGCTTGCAAAGCCGCCCCATCT
>DAOTTL010000245.1:0-9073 GCA_034438135.1 Ktedonobacteraceae bacterium
ACTCTGCGCCTGCCATCGCCTGGATCGCTGCAACCATCGCTCATCAGGATCCAGAGGCCATTATGATTGTCCTACCTGCTGACCATGTAATTGCTGAGATCGGAACTTTCCGCGATGCAATCTCTCTAGCCTCCCAGGTAGCGAAACAAGATTTCCTTGTCACACTGGGCATTAAGCCCACAGCACCTGAAACTGGCTATGGCTATATCCGCTACGCAGAACAATTCAACGATGGATTTCAACATGCCGCCTTCCATGGCGAACGCTTCGTAGAAAAACCCGATTACACTACCGCTCAGGGCTATCTTCAGGACGGACACTATGTCTGGAATAGCGGCATGTTTATCTGGCAGGCCAGAACACTCCTGCGCGAAATGCGTATTTATTTACCTGAAATGCTTCAAAAAATTGATTTAATCGTCGAAGCCACAGGTACCCCACAATATCAGGAGATCTTGAACGAGATCTGGCCCACGATCCAACCCATTTCCATCGATTATGGCATCATGGAAAGAACCAGCCAGTTCGCGGTTATCCCCACAGACATCGGCTGGAATGACGTTGGCAACTGGGAACAATATGGCGCACTCTTCCCATGCGACGATCAAGGAGTGAAAAGCAAAGGCACTCATGAGGATCTGGGTAGCCAGAACATCTTTGTGTATAACAATACACAACGCCCCGTCTTTACGATCGGACTGGAAGATATCGTTATCGTTGAGATGGAAGATAAAACCGTTATCTGTCATATCAGTTCAGTCCAGCGTGTCAAAGAAGTGGCTGAAAAACACAACCAACAACATAGATAAAAAATACTTTTGGAGGAGGGCTGCCCGGCTTGCTAACGCAGAAGATAGGCAAAACACCCATCCACTCAAAGCCCTCTCCACTGAAAAAAAGCCCTCTCAGGTGTCGTCAAGGCAGAAAATTTCTGCTATAATACTAGTGGAAAAAAAGTCGGACCCCTTGTCAGGACATCGGCAAGGGGAGATTTGCTGGGAACAGCAATCTCCAAAAGCCTCTCCGATACCACTGCTCCTGACAAAGAAGGACGCACTGTGTGGATACGTTCCTGTTTTGCCACCCACAGGTGTGAGGCCCGTTTCTCATACTTGAGAGCCGTTCCTCATACTTATAGAGCTCGTTCCCAGGAGCGAAAGACCTTCAAAGCTTTTGCTCAAACGGAATGTAGCTAAAAATACGGCCAGAGAGCGCTCATTCTTTGAATTTTGTCGGACCAGGACCAGGCTACATGATCACCATTCTAGCTACGCCCAATCCGCCACCAGAGAATACCTCTCACTGGCCGAGTGGCAGAGCGTAGAGTTGAAGGAGGTAGCAGCAAGATGACTACACGCCCGGTTCGCCATAGCATTCCTGCGGATATCCTGGCGCTCTCACATGAGCGCGATGTATTACGCAAGCGAGGTCAATACGATCGCGCAGATGCCCTGAAAAAACTCATCGAGGAGGCGGGCTATAGCATTAAAGATAATCCTCACGGTGCTCATCTGGTCATTTTACCAAGCGTCGAAGTAGATGAAATCTCTTATCGTACAGCTCGCCATGTCCCATCACTACTCAACGAACGCGAGCGGTATCTATTCTCTGTCCAAATCCTGGCAAACAATCGCTTCGCCGAGGTACGCCGCTGTGTCGAGAGCATCTTTCACTGCGCAGGTGACCTGGCCATTGAAGTCATTGTAGTCGATAACGCTTCTCAGGACGACCTGGCCGCCTGGCTACGAGAATTCCGACAAGATACCACTTCGCTCCACGTTATCCATACCTCTCGTGTAGCTGGCGAAGCTGAAGCACGCAATCTGGGACTGAAACAGAGTTGCGGTCGCTTTATCTTGCAACTCGCGCCTCATATCGAACTGACCGGTGATATCTTCACCCCTCTGGCCACCCTCCTCTCCAAAAGCGAGATCGGTATCGCGGGTCCACGTGGACTGCGCACTGACGATCTACGCCACTTCGAGAAGAGCAATGAGGAACTGGTCGATGCTATCGATGGCTCTTGCATGGCCTTTCGACGCGATCTCCTCAATAATGTTGGCATGTTCGATGAACGCTACCGCTTCCCCGATTATATGGATATCGATTTCAATTTCGCGGTACGCGATAGCGAGGTCAATGCTGTGGTGATTCCTGATCTCCCTCTGATCAGTCATCCCACTCATCCCGATGAAGCCCTCTCTGATGCCGAACGATCCCGCCTTAATAAACGCAATTTCTATCGCTTCCTGGAAAAATGGGGCGATCGAGAGGATCTGCTGCTCGATACATTTGACGAAGAAGAGGAGTAGCTCTTCACCGTACATGAGATCTCTCTGTTTCGCCCGCAGAAAAACAGAGAGATCTCATGTGCGATTCTATTGATACATGACAGCGCGATCTCTAAAATCTATTCCACTCATGTGGTACAATAGAATGCAAAAGAAAGCTATCTGAGGATGGCGTCGGAGCGCTGTCACCAGCTATCGCCAAGTAGCCAGATGATTAGCAATCACAGGCCGATTTTTCCTGGAGGAGACGAGATTTGCAAACACAAAGCAAACGAAGTGCAATCGCCAAAGAATACACCTGGAATTTAGAGAGTATTTTTGCTACCGATAATAGTTGGGAAAACGATTGTCAATCTCTCGCCAGGCTCATCCCAGAAATGGAAGCGCTAAAAGGGACATTGTCTGAGAGCGGCAAAACAATGTTTGAGATCTTGCAAAAGCGTGATGCCCTTTTTGAAAAGCTGGAGGCTCTGTTCGTCTACGCATCCATGCGCCGTGACGAGGACACGACGAACAGCACTTATCAAGGTATGTACGACAGAGCAATGCAATTGTATGTACGCGCAGGTACAGCGGCTTCTTTTATCGATCCCGAAATCCTGGCCCTCCCACAAGAGAAACAGGATCAATTTGAGCAGAGCTATCCGGAACTAAAGCTCTACCAGCATCAATTGCACGACTTGAGTCGTAACCGCCCCCACGTACGCTCGGCGGAAGTCGAGGCTATTCTGGCAGCCGCCAATGAGGTCAGTGAAGCACCTGATGCCATCTTCTCGATGATCGATAATGCCGATCTGAAACTTCCTACTATCACAAATGAAGAAGGACAAGAGGTCGAACTCACGAAAGGAAACTACCTGGTCTATATCCGCAGTACGGACCGGCGAGTACGCCAGGACGCCTTTGAGGGACTCCATAAAACCTTTCTGAAACAACGCAATACGATCGCCGCTACCCTGAGCGCTCAGGTGAAAGGCAATATATTTTACACACGTCAACGTGGCTTCACCTCTGCACGCGAACGGGCAATCTTCCGCAACAACATCCCTATCAGCGTCTATGATAACTTGATTACAACGGTCCACGAACATATCCCTCTGCTGAACCGTTATCTGAAACTGCGCAAACGTATGCTGCAACTCGATGAGCTGCATATGTATGACCTCTATGTGCCAATCGTAGAGGAAACAACCGATGAGGTTAGCTACGAGGAAGCACGCGAGTCTGTGATTATGGCTCTCTCTCCACTCGGCGAGAACTATACAAACATTCTTCGACGCGCCTTTACCGAACGCTGGATCGATGTCTACGAGACTCCTGGAAAACGCGGCGGGGCTTATAGCGGCGGCTCTTATGCCACTCAACCGTTTATTCTGCTCAATTTCCAGAACAAACGCGATAGCATGTATACGCTGGCTCACGAACTGGGCCACTCTATGCACTCGTCCTTCACGCGCAACAATCAACCCTTCCAGTACGGAGATTATACGATCTTTGTCGCAGAGGTTGCCTCAACTCTCAATGAGGGTCTGCTCACTGAATACTTGCTCAAGACAAATACGAACCCGGCTGTGCGCCTGGCTCTCCTTAACCATTCCCTTGAAGATCTGCGCGGAACACTCTATCGTCAGACGATGTTTGCTGAATTCGAGCATCTGATCCATAAGAGCGCTGAAGAGGGCCAATCCCTTACAGCTGATGCACTGAGTTCGGCCTATCACGAACTCAATGCCACATACTATGGCGGCGAAACAACAATCGATGAACTCATCGATATTGAATGGGCTCGGATCCCGCATTTCTACTACAATTTTTATGTCTATCAGTACGCCACCGGCATCTCTGCTGCCTCCGCCCTGGTTCAGCAAATTCTGAATGAGGGACAGCCCGCGGTAGACCGTTATCTGAAATTTCTGAGTTCTGGCTCCTCGGAGTATAGCATCGATCTGCTGAAAAAAGCAGGCGTCGATATGACCACTCCCGAACCTATCCGTCTGGCTCTGCAAGTGTTCGAAAAACATTTGACCCAGATGGAGGAACTTCTAGCCTGAGTCAGTACAGACACGAGAAAAATATGGGTCATCCCTCCCTTTTCTGCGGCTTGCAAAGCCGCCCCTTCTCCTCGAAAAAAGAAGAAATGAGGCTGTCTGGCAGGGCGCATGCCGTCCCGTCAGACAGCCTCATTTCTTCTTAAGAAGACTTTGTTGGCGAAGGCGATGCGCGGGCGAATAACCCCACGCGCCCCAGGCTTTTTTGAGGCATTTCGGACGCTGCGCAACGCGTAGCGTCCGAAATGCCTCTTTTCTTTCTTGGGGGCGGGGTGGTTTCGATCAGCAAAAGATTTCGCCAATAAAGCCTTAAGAAAAGAGGGTGGGGCGGCCTGCATAGCAAGCCGAAAACCTTTTGTCCTGATTTTGCAAAATCACAGGAATGACTCATATGTTTTGCAGAGCGTTCGCTCCGCAAAACATGCCAACTGCTCTTTGCCAAAAACGGACCTGCTCATCAGGCTTTATTCAAATAATATCGAACTTTACCATTTCAAAACACGCGTACTATAAACAAGGAAGCGCTGATTGCTTCCTTGTTTGAAACGTTGGAGTTGGTAACAACTCTATTCAGGAGGTTTATAGTATGTCAAATCGCGACGAAAAAAATATGACTGATAAAATCAAAGCAAAAGCAAGCGAAGTGGCTGGCAAAGCTCAGGGTCAGCTGAACAAGCAAGCCAAACAGGTTCAGGATAAAACTCGCGAGCAGAACAACCACGAGCAGACAAGGGCGACAGACAACCAGGACCGGAATCCTAACCGCTAACCTGCCCAATAGCCATGCAATGTACGAGTGGAAGGCCAACGATGTTGTTGACCTTCCACTCGTTTTTGGATTCATCAACCTCTTCAAATTATGAGTCATCCCTACCTTTTCTGCGACTTGCAAAGCCGCCCCCTCACAGGATTCTGTTGCCAAAGTCTTTTGCTAATCGAAACCACCCCACCCCAAAGAAAGAAGAGAGGGATTCTGGACGCTGCGCAACGCGCAGCGTCCAGAATCCCTCAAAAAAGCATGGGGAAGCTATTCACCCACGAATTGTCTTCGGCAACAGAGTCTTATAGATAGAGATTTTTTTGCCGATTCGCTACATCGACCTGGCAGGCCACCCCATCTCATTTAAAAAAGAGCAACGGGCGTGTTTTCTTCTCTGTCGCCTCCGGCCACTGAGAGAAAAGCGAGAAAAAAACTCTACCTATGAGAAAGCCTCTCCTCCCTCAAAGGACAGGAGAAATGGCGAAGCTGCTGACAATCTTCGCCATTTCTCCTGCAAATGTGGCGGCTGTGCTGCCAGCAAGGGTGTTTGCTCATTTTGAAAAATGAGGGCTGGTAACTACTCAGATGCCCTGCTGAAACCGCCCCACCCCGCAGAGGAAAAAGGCATGTCGAGCAAAATGAGCGGAGTACCCCGCTCGTTTTGCTCGACATGCCTTTTTTATTCGCCGCCGCAGGAGGCAAGCAGAGGGCACCTGAGTAGTTACAAGGGCTGACTTATAATAATAAATAAACGCTATTTCGACACAGCCTTCTCAGGAGCCTTGGCAGGCGTCTTGGCAGGCGTCTTCGGCTGGGGCGCAGCTTTGAACTGTATGTTGATACGTCCGATTGTATGGAGATGAGCAAAAACATAGCTCAGCGCCATACAAATAATCAGCGGGACAAAGAGCACGATATAGAGTGGAGCATGCAGAGAATAAAATAGTAATTCCAATACAACCATCAGTGCGAAAAGGACAATCGAGACAAAAGTGAGCGCAGCAGTCCAGCGAACCCGCAAGCGTGCACTCTCTGTCTTATAACGCGCCTTTGCCTGCTGAGAGATTCCTTCGCGCTGGACACGCAGGCTATCGCGTTCGATTGCCAGCTCATTGCGCTCGTGTGCAACCTCCTGCTCTAACAGTTCCGACTTATATTGCGCCTGACGCATCACTGCCAGCAACTCAGCGGTACGTTGATCTTCAGTCTGCTTGAGTTGCGCCTCAAGAGTGTTAACAACATCGTTCAAGAGCGCTGGTGTTCGTTCAGGAGAAAGCACCATAGTCTGTGCAGCTTCCTGAACCATTTTATTGGCCTCGTCTTCAACTGCATCTTGAAAGGTCTGATAGAGTTCTTGATAGCGGTGCTCCATTTGCTGGTTGGCTTCCTGCATCTGATTCCGTTCATCCATCATCTCGCGTAGATGCTGCTGATATTGTTCAATCTCTTGCTGATGAGCATGATGAATGGTCTCTATCTCCCCTTCCAACTGTTCTAGAGTGGTGCGAGATTCTTCTAACATCTCCTGCAAAGCAGCCAGGTCGCGTTGCAAATGGTTATTCTCCTCGCGAAGAGCTTCACTTTGGCGTCCGGTGGCTTTGCCAGTACTTACCTCTTCCTCTAAATCGGGTAGGAGATCCGTCTGACGAGTACGCTTACTATTGATCAATTCACGCCGACTGGCCGCCCGTGTAGCCCGCATAATAGACCCGGTTGTGCCATAGCCCGTATCCTCTGATGGTAACATGTCTTCGTTCCTTCGGCCTTTCCGTCTCACAGCAACAGGCAGGTTTTTGCTTGCCGCGCAATGTATCGCAAAGCAGGTAGCAGTATCTCTCATACAATTATGCAAATCTCTGACGAAGTTTGCAAGTGCTGGAGAGGATTTCAGCGGATTTTTGCGGAAATTGCCTCTATGTATCGCATATGAAAGCACGTTTAACAGCTATTCTTATAATCCCAGCCAACGCAGCCTTCAGAGATCAAGTTCATTGAACCACCCTGAACGGATGAGTATTTCTTCAACAGATACGGTACATCAAGGTCGTGGTTTGAACGGCCCGACCGTTGGAGTGCCAGTAGGTGAAGTTGAAGGTGTGCCCGAAGGCATCGGCTGGGGCGTATCGCTCGGAACAGCTGAAGGCTGATTCGAAGGAGTTGGACTCTTCGCGGCAGTAGGTGAGGCATAGATCGGCGTAAAATAAGCCATCTCATCTCCCACAACGTTACATGTATGCTGATTATCAGCCGAGGTAAAGTCCACTTCAACGCGCACAATGTGGTTAACTGCCTGCGCCTGCAACGGAACCTGGAAAACCGCCAGACCGTCTGACGTAGTTACCGCATTAATGTTCTGGTTCGTTCCATTAGGCCAATAGACGATCGCCGTGGCATGAGCATTCCCCATTCCCAGCGGGTTGCCGCTGATGTTTTGCACAAATTTGGCGTACACCCCTACCGTGGCATTGGGACCATAACCAGGTGAGGTGACAGTGGCCCAGGCCCCACAGGTGTAGGCCGCTAAAGCTGGGGTCGGAGAGGCAAAATTTTGATCCAGGTTGATTGTGACCGTCACTGCTGGTGTACCCGGTACCTGGGCAGCACCACTACTCCCACAAGACACAATGAGCATACTGACTACCAACAAGAAAAGCACGGAAGCACATTTCAGCGTGAAGGCGAGATGCTCTCGCAGTAAATTCAATAAACGCAAATACATAGAGCGAAAACCGCCTTTGTCGATTTGATTTCTCTTTTTACATAATTTTCATCAAGCAGTATACCATGCCCTCTAATGCTTGAGACTGTACCATCCAGTTTCTGACATAAAAGTACTATCCATTTATCTGCTTTCAATCAATAAACGCTTCTCCTCCGAAGGTTTCGCAGAAAGGGAATGAAGTTTGTCTCCCTTTCCTTCTGGTGCTGCAAGCTATCCTCTTACAGAACTCTGTTGCCGAAGGCAATTCGTAGGCGCATGGCCCCGCCCCCCAGGCTTTTTTTGAGGGATGTCGGGCAGGGCGTTGCACGCCCTGCCCGACATCCCTCTCTTCTTTCTTTGGAGTGGGGTGGTTTCGATCAGTCAAAGACTTCGGCAAAAGAGTCTTACAGGTAAAGATTTTTTTGCCAATTGTCTGCATCAGCCTGAAAGGCCACTCCACCTCATTAGAACAAGAGGAGCTGGCCTGTTATTGTAAGCAGGCCTCCCTCTTTTGAAAGGAGAAATGGCTGAGTTTGTGAGCAGCGAAGCTGCTCACAAACTCAGCCATTTCTCCTAAAGCTGTGGCGGCTGCGCCGCCAGAAAAAGCGTTTGCTCATTTTGCAAAAGTGAGGGATGAGGGATAACTCATAAGGAAGAAGCGAAGCTGTTTGACGGAGCGCATGCCCTGCCAAACAGCTTCGCTTCTTCTAAAAAAGGGGTTGGGGCGTCCTGCAAAGCAGGCCGAACGCCTTTTATCCTGCTTTTGCAAAAGCAGGGATGACTCATGTGAGATAATAAAGGCAATTACTGTACAATTACTGAAAGGTTCATACCGGGATGAATTGTACAATAGTAATGAAATGTTCCGCTGGTAGTAAAAGGTCCCAGGGTATCGCTATCATTCCCGTTGAATGTCTTGTTATAGACAGGCGAGCCACTCTCCGAACTTTTGGTGGGTTTCCCATTGGTCCAGCTCCCATTTGTAATAATATGCTCAACTGCGACGTCATCTATCACGGAAATAGACTCACCCTTGGCAATCGTAATGGACGATTGGACAAAATCGGCGTTGCCCATGTGAACAGACGGACCACTGACCGCAGTATCATGAATACTACAGGCGGCCAGAACTGTAGATAGAAGGGCCAGAAGGACCAGAAGGGCCAGAAGCTTTTTATACACGCAAGTATCCTTTCAACAAAGCTCAAACTTAGTAAGGTACCACAGAAAAACCAGACGTGGACAAAATGATACCCTTATTAAAAAATAGTGC
>DAOTTL010000246.1:0-5784 GCA_034438135.1 Ktedonobacteraceae bacterium
ATCCATAACAAAACGTCGTGGCAAGATACCGCGCAAGTGGGTCATCGAGCTTGGCTTCGTGCCCTGAGAGGGGCGCAAAGAAGCGCGTCCAGTTCAACCATTGCTCGGTTCTCAATAACACATCGAGAATGCTAATCGGCTTGAGGCGTTCTGCGACGAGGCGCTCCAAGAGAGCCAGGCTCTCAGGATCTGCCTGTTTCTCCAGAGGGCGGAGCACGAGTTCCCCTTTTTCAAAACGGAGATACTGGTTCGAGGGAAACGCTGTATCCGTTTGCAGAATTCTCTCATGCAACCAATCGCGCATATACTTCACAAATGCCTTCCCGCCGGTAGGCAGGTCTACCAGTGTCCCGTAAGCATCTACCTGCTGAGCGTAATCTTCCCAGGAAATCAATTGCTCCCGATAGTCCGAGTATTGATCGCCCCCCTCAACATACAGATCGCCCGATTTGAGATCCCAGAGCATTTGTGAGAAGACACCCATTTCAAAATGCCGCCGGAGGACTTTCTCAGGGCAGGCGCTCCGTTTGTTTTGCCCCGTCATAAATTTCCACCAGGTATCGGTTGCCCAGGACCAATCCACGAGAGGGAGACGCTGTTCTTCCGGCGTGCCCTCATTTTGGATCGTGGCGGTGATGAGCCAATCCCCCTTGCTCTGCTCATGGCGTTTGAGAAAGGCGATGGTTTCCTCCAAGCTCCGATCTTGATTGCTGGAGCGCAGGTTCATAACCGAGAGCAGGCGAAAAAGTTGCGCCCGATGCGATTTGTAGAAAGGCCAGAGAAACTGCTGGTTGTTGTTGTCCGCATGTGCCAGATGCTCTTCACAGGATTGCAGGACCTCGGATGCCTTGTCTCCAATGATCGTATCCATCTCTGCCATCCGCTCATTGGTCGTCCCCTCTTTTTTATATGCCACCACCAGATCACGGAGCGTCCCAACAAGGGCGTCTGTGCGGGCCTGGTGATCGGCACGATAACGCTCCAGGGCTTCTTTCGCCTTTTGATGAAGCGCGAGCATGCGCTTGATGAACATTTCTGCCAGGTCATCCAGCGCCCCCGCCGATTGAACCAGCACGAATGCAGCAGCCAGAGTCCGTCGTTTGTGTGGCTCCAGATCTTTCATCTCCATCGCGTCGAGTGCTCGTGCTTCACTCGCGAACTGCTTCACTTTTCCCTCGGCAATTTCTGCCAAAAGGTGATCGGGCAGCAGTTTGCGCTGCTCTGCAATGGCAAACAAATGATCAATGAGTGAGCGCATATGCATGAGGGTTGGACTCGCTGGCTCCTGTTTGAGCATTTCCCAGGCAGAGAGGTAGGCGTTTGGAGGCACGACAAAAAGCTGATCCAGTGCGATACAGGCTTCCTGAGACAATTTTTCAGACACCTGGCGGTAGAGTCCACGCGTGGTGATCGCGCGGACGTGGTGAGCCGCTTTGTCGAGGGTGGCAAAGGGAGGCAACTCAAAACCGTCTTTCGCAAGAGCTTCCAAGGCGACATTGATCAGGTCCGCGACATCTTCTTTGGTGCGAGCGACGCCAATCATGGCTTTGAGAGCGCAGGTGCGGGCAGCAGGGCTGTACGGCTGGAGCTGCCGCGCCATGCTGATGAGAGGAATATGCCGTTGCCTCGTACCACTGGTGTCATAGGTCTCCAGATCCGAGATATGCAATGTGGAATCAATGAGTTTGATGATATGGTTGAGGATGGAGAACGGCACCTCACTCATCGGAATGAAACGGCCCAGACGCTGGTGGGTTTTGAGCAGGACCAGAAAGCCGATCTCTGCCACCGTGCCTTTTGTGGAACGGAGTGCGAGGAAGCGTTCAGCAGGAGTTGGCGTATAGACTTCTTCGAGATCTTTGGCTGAGAGTATCCGTTTAAAGCGTGGATAGGCCGTTCGTTCAATGGCGGTCAACTCTACACATTTCCTCCCATGCCCTCGTTGTTCGATTTACTAGACAGAGGTTTTTATATCTGCTAATATACCTTTGTGGATATGGAAAGAGCAAATAGGTAGGAAAAATGTCTGCTAAGGTTCTTTTTATCCCTTGCCAGCCATATCTGCTAAGGTTTTGACTCCTGAGAGGATGCATGAAGCGAACCGCCAAACCTGATCTTTCTCCTGTGGGAGAGCAAGCGCTTTCCGTCTATGAGCACTGGATGTGTGAAAGAGAAGACCTTACTCCCGCTTCCATGCGCAATTACCTGAGTGATCTGCGCCAATTCATGGCCTGGTATGAATTGACGGAAGTTCCACGAGAAGAAAACCATCAACCAGCTTTCTCCCCACACTCCATTACGACGCCAACGCTGACGCGCTATCGGGCCTTCCTGCAACAGTACGAGCAAAAACCAGCTTCCATCAACCGCGCCCTCATCAGTGTCAAGCGCTATTTCCATTGGGCTCTCTCACATCAACTCATCACCATCAATCCAGCTGCGCCTGTCAAACTCGTTGGAGAAGAACCAACGCCTCCACGCCATCTGAGTGATCAGGAAGAGCAAGCCCTGGTCGCAACAGTGGCGAGGCAGGGAACGCTGCGAGATCGAACCATTATCCAGTTGCTCTTGCATACGGGACTGCGAGCCAGAGAGGTGTGCCAACTCAAGCCACATCAGGTGACACTTGGGAAGCGCAGCGGATCGCTCATGGTGGTTGGCAAGCGGAATAAATACCGCGACGTTCCGCTCAATACCACCGCACGAAAACTGCTTGAGGGCTATCTCCCATCCTTACCGGCTCAAGCGCCTTTCGTTTTTCTCTCTGAAAAAACGCACCAGGCTCTCTCAGAACGAGCACTGGGATACATTGTCAAAAAATATGCCTATCTCGCCCGTGTTGCAGATCTCAGTCCCCATGACTTGCGTCACCGCTTCGGGTATCGTATGGCAGAAACAGTGCCACTCCATCGGTTAGCTCAGATTATGGGGCATGACTCCCTGGATACCACAAAATTATATGTTCAGGGAACCATCCACGATTTACAGCAAGCTGTTGAAACCATTGCATGGATATAGCCTAAAATAGGTATGAAAAGGAATGTATGGTATGAACAACCGCATCGGACAGCAGATTGGGAACTATCGCTTGTCTCGGCTCCTGGGACAAGGAGGGTTCGCCGAGGTCTACTTGGGCGAACACCTCTATCTCAAAACCCAGGCTGCGCTGAAGTTTCTCCATGGGAGGCTCTCTGAACAACAGGTTCAGGATTTTCTGCACGAGGCGCAAACGCTTGCCGCGCTGAAACATCCCCATATCATGCGAATCTCTGATTTTGGTCTGGAACAGATGATGCCTTATATAGTCATGGATTACGCGCCGCATGGCACCCTGCGTGATCGCCATCCTCGTGGTACCATCGTCCCCCTGCCACAGGTTCTTACGTATGTCAAACAGATCGGTGCTGCGCTGACCTACATCCATGAGCACCAGCTCATTCATCGTGATATCAAACCAGAGAATATGTTACTGGATGAACAAAATCAGGTACAAGTGAGCGATTTTGGCATTGCCGCAATCGCTCATCGGACTGATTCGATACAAATACAAAATATTACTGGCACGGCTCGCTATATGGCTCCAGAACAATTTCGTGGCTATCCTATGCAGGCCAGTGACCAGTACTCGCTCGGAATTCTTGTCTACGAGTGGCTCTGCGGTGAGTGCCCCTTTGAAGGCGCAAACTTTATAGAGGTGGGCATGAAGCATGCTACTGCGTCCTTGCCTTCGCTGCGGCAGAAAGTTCCTGCTCTTTCGCTCGCCATCGAACAGGCAGTTTTCACAGCGTTGGCAAAGGAACCCAGGCAGCGTTTTGCCTCCATCCAGGCATTTGCCTATGCATTAGAACAGGCTTTACAACCAGCACGACTCTCTACTTTAACAACTGGCCAAACAACATTCCCACCACCTCCTCCTAAAGGGGTAACAACGAATGGAGATCAACATACACAAATCACACCTATAAAACTAAGGGTGGAAACCAATAGTGGACAGGCCAAGATTCGGCAGACCTCCAAAGCGAATAAGAGCGTTGTCACATTCGGTAGTACTGTAAGTGAAGCGGTAAATTTGGCACTTTCACAATTGGGAAGGCAACGGCACGAGGTAGATATAGTTGTTTTACAAAAACCCTCGCATCAATGGTTAGGATTTAAAAAAACCGAGGCTTGTGTCAGGGTTACCGTTACTATCAGCGCCCTAAGAGCAGAGGAAGCAAAAAGATTAAACGACGAAAAAAGATTAAACGACAAAAAAAGATTAAACGACGAAAAAATTGTGAAGCAGCTCCAGCACAATTTTGGCAACCGATGGCAAAAATTTTCTAACTGTAGATACAACAAGCAGAAAATGCTGATCACCCTTAGCCTTTATAAATTAGGGTTATCTCAGGTTCCTTCGGAAGTGTGGCACCTCTCATCGCTACAAAAGCTCGATGTGAGTGACAACCAGCTTGACTCTCTGCCAGCAGAACTAGGATACCTCTCGTCTCTACAAGAGCTTCGGGTGGGCGGCAACCAACTTGACTCTCTGCCAGCAGAACTAGGATACCTCTCGTCTCTGCAAGAGCTTTGGGTGGGCGGCAACCAACTCACCTCACTACCAGCAGAAGTATGGCACCTCTCGTCTCTACAGACACTTCATGTGGCTAACAACCAACTCACCTCGCTGCCAGCAGAAGTACGGCATCTCTCGTCTCTACAGACACTTTGGGTGGGCGGCAACCGACTCACCTCGCTGCCAGCAGAACTAGGGCATCTCTCATCTCTACAATATCTCGAGGCGAGTAACAACCAACTCACCTCGCTGCCAGCAGAGCTGAGGCTCCTTTCGTCTCTACGGATGCTTGATGTGGCTCACAACCAGCTCACCTCGTTGCCGGCAGAAGTGGGATACCTCAGATTTCTAGAAGAGCTCTATGTGGATCACAACCAACTCACCTCGCTGCCAGCAGAACTAGGACACCTCTCATCTCTACAATATCTCGAGGCGAGTGATAACCCATTGCATATGCCACCATCTAAAATCATTGCTCAGGGTGCAACGGCTATTCGCCAATGGTTACTTGCGCCTCAATCAGAAAGCGATATTTCATCAAAAAAGAAGCAAAATCGCTTCAACAAGCGGTCAGAGGAAGAACAACATACCGAGATTGGACAAGCAGAGCAGCTCCTCCAAAGTGGGCAGGAGCGAGCTGCAGGTACCATAGCTGGAGTTATCTTAGAATCTTATCTCAAAAAACTTTGTGACAGGCATGATATATCCTATCCCGAAAAAGCAGGATTGCAACTTCTCATCCAAAATCTACGTGATGGAGGTGCAATAAAGGCAAAATATGCAAATTATCTGACTTATTTAGCATCGATACGGAATAAATGTGCCCATTCAAGCCCTGTTACAACACAAGAAGTAAACTTGTTAGTGAAAGAAGTTAAGAAATTCGTGGATTGGGTTAATAACGAATCGTAGTCTATTGGAACCTCACTTGATACAGATTTTTAGCAGGCTTTATTCTTTATTAATCAATATTATGTGTATTTAAGACTTTTGCTGTCCAAATGGCTGCCCCAGGAAGGAATCCTTGCCATACCCCAAGATCCACAGAAAGGACAACGTGAGGAGACCTGGGTGGACAGGAGAGACACACACAAGGTTCCTTCCTGTTGAGAAAACGCCGTAATCTCAAGACCAGCAGGCAAGGCGAGAACGTGTTGAAAAGGAATGGTTGGCATCTGGATGGCAAAAACTCCGTAAGAAGACAAGAGGTTCAAAGAATGATTCCTGTT
>DAOTTL010000247.1:0-15901 GCA_034438135.1 Ktedonobacteraceae bacterium
GCCTCGTCGAACATACCCTCTTCTCTTCTTCAACTACTTACTTCTCTGTCTCAAGAAAACCCATAGTGGCAGGAGCGTCATACCGGTCGTAGGCAAAAAGCTCTTCAGAAGAAAACCAGAGAGCAAGCTCACGTTTGGCTGCTTCATCGTCAGAAGAAGCATGAACCAGGTTGCGACCTCGATAGAGGTAGTGACAATAATCGCCACAGATCGTGCCTGGCAGAGCATTGGCTGGATTTGTGGGTCCCCGCAACTTGCGGCAAATCTGAACGGCATCGTGACCTCTAAGAGCGAGCGCCACAACAGGTGCCTCGGTCAGGAAATCGATCAATTCATTATAAAAACTCTTCCCAAAGTGCTCCTCATAGTGCTTGCTTGCGAGCTCCCTGGAAGGGTGAACCATCTTCATACCAGCGAATGAAAGACCTGTCTTTTCAAAGCGCTGGATCAGTTCCCCGGTCAACCCGCGCAGAACTGTGTCAGATTTTAACAAAATGAGAGTTGTGGTAATCATGTGTCATTCCTTAGAAAGAAAAATAGCGGATCCAAACAAGAAATATCTTGTCAGAATAAAAGAGACAATGGTATATGCTAACAGTAAAACCATGCAAATACATCGTCAGCAGAAACAATCTCAGGCGGTAAATAATGCCACTGAGACAAACGAAGTCAGATTTTCAAGAGTCTAGCCAATAAACCACAGCGGTAATAGCCGCGGTAATGATAATCCAGAGTAACTGAAACCAATAGAAAAAAGGAATACCAGCAAACTCTGGGTCCCAGAAGTTGTAAAATGGAGGCCAGCACAACGCAATAAATGGGAGAAGCAGCATCAGAAGAAGGAATGGATAGAGCTTCTTCTTCCGAGAAGAGTGAGTTACCAACATGTCCCTCCTTGCCAAAGGCAACGATGAAGCGCTAAAAACAGAAACAAGAGCGCTCTCCTGGGAGCGGCTTCCTATGAGGTTCGTCTCTCCCACTCACCAGCCTGATTAAGTCCAATTTGCAAGAAGCCCAACAGGGCTTAAAGCCTTCGCCATGGTACACTATAATTTCTTCAAAGTCAAACAGGAATCATCCCTGCCAGGCTCATCTTTTTTTGCATCGGGGAGAGGTTCTGCACGAGCATTAAATGGCCCTGCATCTCTGCTTCTTCTGCAGCTTGTAAAGCCACCCCCACTAGAGAAATGAGAAATGGATAAGGAAGAGGCGAAGGCGACAGAGAAGAGGCCCAAACCGTCCTTATGGCACGTTTTTTTTGAGTGTTGAGGGACGAGCAGGCAACCCAAATGGGTGGTTGACGTTACTTTTGGCAATTTAGATCGACCTATCAGCATAGGTAATCTATTCTATGCCTGATAGAACCCATATTTATTCACTATATTTATATATCCGTTCCTTTCTAAATGGAGGCTACCTTATGAGCGTTTATTCCGTTCGTCGGAAACGCACCAGGAAAACGCTGGCTCTGTGTCTGCTGCTCACGCTCTGTACGCTCTTGCTTAATGCCTGTGGCAGCCCGCAAACTCAGCAACAGGCCAATCAGAACAAACTGGAACTCAACAAATCACTTGTGAATGCAAAGCAAGTTGGCGTTCCAGCCAATCTTCTTCAGCCAATCAGTTCCCAGGAACAGCAACTGGATCAGACATATGCCCCGTTAGCCCTCTTCGGAGAACAATCGGTCAGCAATTATTATGACAACCTGGCGCTGCGCTATGCGCAATTAAATATCCAGGTAAATGGGCTGGTTTCCCAGATCACCGAGCAGTTTGACTATCAAGCCTCACAAGATCTGCAAACAATGTCAAATGCCCTCTCTACCACACGCCAGGCATTGAACTTCAATGGCACAAGTACCTTTGCAAACCAGCTAACTACCTACCAACAACAACTGGCGAAAGCCCAATATCCTAAAGATTATCAAGGGATCAGTACCAACGCTCAGCGCTCCATTCAGGCACTTCACCTGATGACTCAGGCCTACACATCCCTCAAATCTCTCCAGGATACGATCAAACAACTTGGCCAGTCGAACATCGATGTGACTGCACTAAAGCAGGAATATGCTAGCGATATGCAGAGCTTCAAGCAAGCTTCTGAGCCAGAGGCTCTCTCACAACTCATGGATCTGATCAATACTCAACTAAATGAGACGACCACTATCTCCGCTCAGGCAATTCCTTATGTGGGTCAGGTGAAATTGAATCAGTTTCGCGATGATGTTCAACTAATCCAAAAATATAATAATACTAATGTGAGTACATATCAGCAGCACCTCAAAACCGATCAGCACAATCTGGACACAGCCAAAACTATGAACGATTTTCGTCAAATATTAACTCAGATCGATTCTGATATCGATTCGATCCAGATCCCGCTGGTTAAAGCTCAGGCGAATTCTCTCCTGCAAGCGTTCCATACGGAAGTTGCGACCTGGGGTAGCTCTCATCAGTACCACGATGCCTTTAACGGTCAGTCCTATCCCCTGGACTATGAGTACGATGTTCAAGGCATTGGCTCCGATCTCGATGCTCTTGTTCAGTACGCAGTGACTGAGGCTGACTATCAATCCGCGATGGATCAGATTAACGATAATTTCTTGCATCTGCGTATGATGGAGAAAGATTACAGCGATCAGACAGCCAGCGATCAACCTCACTCGGAGGACCTGACGCTGATGAATCACTATGGCATTACAGGCGCAAGTGAAATTCTGGTGGTTTCACTGGTCGAACAGACGCTGCGCTACTACGAAAATGGCAAACTTGTGCGCACCTTCGCGATTACTTCTGGTCAATATGATAAGCCCTCACCTCCAGGAATATGGCAGATCTTTGACCGCGAGTCGCCAACGCTCTTTAAGTCCAGCGAACCCAAAGGCACAGCTTTCTGGTATCCCGATACAAAGATCAACTTTGCTATGGAGTACCATTCAGGCGGCTATTTCTTCCACGATAGCTGGTGGCGCGTCAACTATGGAGTGGGTACCAACTTTCCCCACAACGATACTGGCGGTGATGAAAGTTTTGCTGGCAACGGCAGCCACGGATGTATCAATATGGCCGAGAGTGATATCGCCTGGCTTTATCCTCACAGCACATACAATGCTCAGGTAATTCTGTACTAACCCTGATGTTTCAGCGGCTTGCAAAGCCGCTCCTCTCTATGAAAATATGAGTCATCCCTCATCCCTCACTTTTCTGCGGCTTGCAAAGCCGCCCCTCCCCGAGAAAAGGGAGAAAGGGCTGAGTTTGGAAGCAGCAAAGCTGCTTCCAAACTCAGCCCTTTCTCCCTGAAAAGCTGGTGGCGTAGCCGCCAGCAAGAGCGTTTGCTCATTTTGCTAAAATGAGGGATGACTCATGTAAGAGGTGGCCGCTGAGCCGCCATCTTTTCAAAATGAGAGCTGTTGAGTTTTTGTGGGCAAAACCCCACAAAAACTCAACAGCTCTCATTAAGCAATAAGAGGCATGCAAAAAGCGCTCAGGAGGTCCTGTCAGGCACAGAAATAGTTTGACAGTTCAATGAACATCTGCTATAATCCTTGCGCACTCAGTCCGACAAACTGTCGGCATTTTTTGTACTAAATGAAGCCCATGTAGGGACGAATGTTCCGAGGAGGAATATTTATACATGCCCAATAATCCCTCAGCAGAGAAACGCATGCGCCAGGAACAGAAACGCCGCATGCACAATCGCATAGTCAAATCGATTGTTAAAACCAATATTACCAAGGCTCGTCAGGCTCTGGCCTCAGGCGTTGCCTCCGAAGAAGCCGTTCGCGCAGCCATCAGTGAGCTGGACCGCGCAGCAAAAAAAGGCGTTATTCATCGCAACAATGCTTCCCGCCGCAAATCTCGGCTGATGAAGCAACTCAACGCTCTCACTAACGAACAAAAATAAGTCAGGGCGCGGAACATGTTGCTGACACTACCAGATGCGTTGAAAAGGTCAGCACACTGCCAGCAACAGTTGACGGGCTGAGCATAACGCGCACAGGAGGATGTAGACGAAATGGCCGACAAAAATACGGTGGTGAAATCTGCCGGACAGGCCTTGCTGGTTGCAGTCGAGAATGCCCAGCTCCGCCAGGATATACCAGAAATTCTCTCAGGCGATACAGTTCGCCTGCAAGTGAAGGTTGTTGAAGGATCTCGTGAACGCCTCCAGCCATTCGAGGGCGTTGTCATGCGCCTGCGTGGTGGCGGCATGAATCGCAACTTCACTGTACGACGTATCACCCACGGCGTTGGCGTTGAACGAACGTTTCTCATAAATTCACCTCGCATCGAAAAAATCGAGGTTCTACGCCATGCACGCGTACGCCGTAAACAACTCTACTATCTGCGCGGCCTGACCGGTAAAGCCGCACGTTTGAAAGAAATTCGTCCGATGTCAGCTAAAGAACTCGCGGCGAAAGAGGCTGCAAAAGTGGCTACAAAGGCTACCAGTGCAAAAGTTACCCCGTAGCCCACAAAATCCAACCTTCGAGGAAGAGATGGCCCTGCTTAGTCAGGGCTATTCCTTTGTAGCAGGCATAGATGAAGCTGGTCGTGGGTGCCTGGCTGGCCCTGTGGTCGCAGCAGCCGTTATCTTGCCCCTGCGCGAAGATATTCCTGCGCTCCTGGCAGGAGTGAGAGACTCGAAGCAGATGACCTCTCTGGCTCGTGAACACTTTTTTACGATCATTCAACAGCATGCTCTGGCCTGTGCAGTAGGTCTTGGCTCAGTCACGCTGATCGACCAGCGCAACATTTTACAAGCGACAAAACACGCCATGAAGGATGCGCTGGCCCAGCTCGTGCCTGCTCCCCAGGCTCTCCTGCTGGATGCCCTGGTTCTACATGATATCCCGCTCTTTCAGCGCTCTTTCATTAAGGGAGATGCTCGCTGTCTCTCTATTGCCGCAGCTTCTGTGATTGCTAAGGTGACACGAGACCGTTTGATGGTTCAACTTCACCAGGAATATCCTGTCTATGGCTTCAATCAACACAAGGGCTATGGTACGCCGACTCACCTGGCCGCACTGCAAGAACATGGCGCAACCTGTCATCATCGCCAGAGTTTCGCGCCTGTACGTGCGCTCCATGGCCTCTTTTCTCAATAAAGCGACAAGGAGATCCTGAGATGCCCGATTATGTGTGGGGACGCAATCCCGTAATCGAAACCTTGCGCTCCAGCCGTAAGGTTAAACGCCTGCTCATCGCCGAGGGACAACGTGAAGCACCAGCGCTGGTCAATATCCTGAGTGAAGCTACACGTCAGAATATTCCTATGGAAACAGTTCCACGCCATCGACTGGACCAGTTAAGTCAGGGGGCTGTTCACCAGGGTTGTCTGGCTGTGGTCGAGTCACGCAAGTATGCCAGCGTTGAGGATTTGCTGGAACTCGCTCATACAAAAAACGAAGAACCCTTCTTACTCCTTCTGGATGCTATTCAGGATGTCAACAATCTGGGATCTCTGTTGCGTACCGCGGAGGCTGTTGGAATACACGGTGTCATCCTTCCTCAGCACCATGCGGCAGAAGTCAATGCGACCGTTGTAAAAACCTCGGCAGGTGCCACGGAACACTTGTTGATCGCTCAGGAGACAAATCTCACCCACACTATCGATGCGTTAAAAAAAGAGAATATCTGGGTCATTGGTCTGGTGGGTGACACGCAGACAAGCTACAATCAGGCCGATCTGACGGGTCCACTGGCGCTGGTTGTGGGCAATGAAGGTAAGGGCATCAGCCGCTTAGTACGCGAACACTGTGACCTGCTCATTGGGCTTCCTATGCATGGACAGATCAATTCTCTCAATGCTGCTGTCGCTGGTAGTGTCGCTCTCTACGAAGCACTGCGCCAACGCACACTGAAACATGCCAAAAGGCAAGAATAGCTATCAGGCAGCGTCTATCTGTTACGGGATAAGGCATCTCAACGTTTCTAAAAAAGAACTACTGTATCTTAGCACAGGCATTGTGCTACAAGGGGGATGTTGTGTCTCAAAAATTTCCACGCATTGCTTTCTTGCTCAGTTGCTCATTGCTTTGTCTGCTGACCTTCTGCTGGCCAATGCTGTCCCATGTTGACAGCAATGCTTTAGCAGATGCAACCGGAATAGTACGGGAGACACCCACTAGCAGGCTTGGTGCCCAGGACACTCCATCGCCCACGCTCTCCCCAACTCCATCGCCCACACCTTCTCCAACCCCGTCGCCCACACCTTCTCCAACCCCGTCGCCCACACCTTCCCCAACTCCCAGTCCTTCGCCCAGTCCCAGTCCTTCGCCCAGTCCCAGTCCCTCGCCATCTCCCAGTCCTTCACCCACACCCAGTCCTTCGCCCAGCCCCACTCCCACATCAACTCCTGCGGGGAGTAGTACCAGTGGGGGTGGGAATACTGGTGGCATCGTCCTCTCAGTTGCACTGGGACTGGCCGGACTTATTCTTCTGGTAATCGGTACCATACTTTATGCCTTCTATGCCAGACAACAAAGACTCGCCGAAGAACAGTAAGAAGGAGATAATTCCAGGGAAGTAGCCCAAAAGTAACAAAAGAACGCAAAGCGATGCTATTTAGAGACATTCAATGCTATAATTGGACCTCAACAAGTGCGAAGGAAAAAGCAAGACAAGGCAGGAATTATCCCAAATTCCGATCAAGTACACGTTCCGTGCGGGAGTTTAAGAGGAGCAAGTTGTGAGTGTTGGTCTTAGGGAGGAAAAACCCATGGCGCAGCAACGTGAAGTAGCGACAGATCGCCTGGTGGGCATCATCGCAAATATCAAAATCGAACGTCGAAATGGGCGTTTAACCGTCAGACGTGGAGAAGGTCTCGCGGCTGAAGAAGGAACGCTCGTATTTATACAGGGACAAATAACTCAGGCCAGTATTGGAAAAAGAAACGGATCCGATGCACTCAACAGGTTAAGCACCTGGGCGCAGGCTCGCTATATCTTTGAGTCTACTGACGCCGATAGTCAACCTTCACTCTTCTCCCCGGTTCCATCGTCTTCTCCTGGTATAATGGCAGACACCTCCCCGTTTCTTGCAGGACAGGCAGATACGGACCCTCTGGAACCCGTCAAAGTGGGGAGTCGTGCCTATGATGTGCCATATACTACTGTCGAACTGAGCGAGGCCCTGGCACGCCTCGATAAAGCAGGCCTTTCACGGTCGCACAAACGACTCTATCTGCTCATCGACGGGCACCGTTCTGCTATCGAACTGCCCCGCCTGATGGGAAAGAAGGTAGAAGAGGTGCGCAATATGCTGAACGACCTGGAATGGCTGGGCATTTTGCGCATCTCTGGACGGCCTGCACCCAGGTTATAGGCCATCCTTCCTGTCCAGCTAGAGTATCTTGTCTATGTTCACCACCAGGAACCGGACTTGAGTTCATAGAACTACAATAAATAGACGAAGTGGATGTTTTAAGTAGAGGAGGATAAACGTTGTCAGATCAAATCCACCTATTAACACACGACCAGGCGCTGCGAGAAATCATTTTAGCACAGCAAGGCGAACGGGTACCTACACTGGACGGAGCCAATCTGAGTCGAACCGATCTGCGTAAAACTGATCTCAGCGGAGGAAATATTCGCGAGGCAGATCTCAGTGAGGCAGACCTCAGTGGAGCTTATCTATGCGGAGCTTATCTGCGTCGCGCCAACCTCAGCGGATCCAATCTCAATGGCGCTAATCTTAATAAAGCCGTTCTGGCTCAGGTTAATCTGATCGGCGCTAATCTGCGAGGGGCCTATCTACGGGCCACCGATCTGCGGGCCACCGATCTCTGCGGAGTTAATCTCAGTGGAGCCGATCTCAGCTATGCTAATCTGGTCGAAGCTGATCTCATTAATGCTAATTTAAGCAGAGCTGACCTGGTTGGCACCGACCTCAGTCGCGCCAATCTCAGCGGGGCCAATCTTAGCGGAGCCGACCTCAGCGGAGCCAATCTAACCAGAGCCATCCTCAACGGCGCTGATCTCAGCGGAGCCGATCTCAGTCGCGCTAAACTGCTAGGAGCCAATCTCAGTGGGGCCAGTCTGAACAAGGCCAACCTCGGTGAGACCTATCTCGTGCTGGCAAACCTGAGCAAGGCCATTCTCAGCAACGTTTACGCCTGTAGAGCCAGAATGCGCGGCATCAATCTGGTGGAAGCCAACTTAAGTCAGGGCAATTTTAGCGAGGTCGATTTCACACGCGCCTACCTCTTTCGTGCCTATCTCAACAAAGCAAACCTGAGTAAAGCGAATCTGAGCAAGGCCAATCTGCTTAAAGCTGACCTGAGCGAGGCCGATCTTGGTAAGGCAAACCTGGAAGAGGCCAATCTGACTCAAGCAAATCTGAGAGGCGCGTATCTGCGTGCCGCCCGGTGCAGCAGGGCAGTTTTTCAAGAAGCCGATCTTCAAGAAGCCATCCTCACCAACGCCATCCTACTCAATGCAAATTTACAGCGCGTCGCCGCCAGCTATCGTGAATTTGCAGATGTAGATATCAACGCGCTACAGGGCGTAATCATCGACGCTGGAACAGCAAAAAGGCTAAGAATGTCCTTCGTATCTTCATGAGTCTGGCTTGCAGGACAGAGAGCAGCAGCCTGCAAACGACTAAAGGGGGTTATATGGTTAATTGGGAAATGCTCGGCGTGTTCATATTCGTTCTTACCGGGGTCACTATCCTGGCCTTTCGAGCCGCGCACTGGCAACCAGGAGACTTGAATCGCTTGCAAGAATGGGGGCTGGCCGGAAAGCGCTTTGGAACTATCCTTTCCTGGTTTCTCCTCGGTGGCGATGTGTACACTGCCTACTCATTTATTGCTGTACCAGGACTGGCCTTCGCCTCAGGGGCAATCGGTTTCTTCTCCATGCCCTACCTGATTCTGGCCTTTCCTCTGGCCTTTATCGTGCTTCCCCGCTTCTGGAGCGTCGCTCGCCATAGAGGCTATGTTACGCCAGCGGATTTTGTGCGCGACCGGTTCGGTAGCGGTGCGCTGGCCCTGCTAGTAGCCATCACTGGCATAATGGCAACGATGCCCTATATCGCCCTCCAAATCTTTGGCATTGAGGTGGCCATCGCCCAGATGGGCGTACCCATCGAGATCTCACTGATTATTGCTTTCGCCATCCTGGCTGCCTACACTTATACCAGTGGATTACGTGCATCTGCGGCTATCGCCATCGTGAAAGACATCTGTATCTGGTTAGTTGTACTGGTGGCGATTATCTCTATCCCTATGAAACTGGGTGGAATGGGGCATGTGTTCTCGGCAGTGCAGTTAAAGGCGCAACAACATCCAAATACATTTCATGTCTTCTTGCGTCCAGAAGACTATAGCACCTATGTCAGCCTGGCGCTCGGATCAGCCCTGGCGCTATTCCTTTATCCACACACGCTGACTGGCGTGCTGAGTACTAATAGCCGCAAGGTAATTCGACGCAACACGGCCTTTCTGCCAGCCTATACCCTTCTGCTTGGACTGATTGCTCTGCTTGGATATGTGGCAATCGCCGCTGGCATTGAACCTTCACAGACCTATCAGACGAATAGCGCATTACCTGCCCTCTTCGCGAAGATGTTTCCTGCCTGGTTTACGGGCTTTGCTCTGGCTGCTATCGCCATCGGCGCACTTGTGCCGGCGGCAATTATGGCCATCGCTGCTGCCAATCTCTTTACCCGCAATATCTATCGCGAATACTTCCGACCAACATGCACAGAACGCGAAGAATCGAGTATGGCTAGAGGTGTCTCGCTGGTTGTTAAACTGGGGGCACTGGTTTTTGTTCTCTTCTTCCCCACTACGCTGGCGATCAATCTGCAACTGCTGAGTACCATCTGGATTATCCAGACCCTGCCAGCGGTTTTCGTGGGACTCTATACGAACTGGTTTCATCGTTATGCAATGCTGGCCGGGATGCTCATCGGACTATCCCTGGGTACCTGGCTAATTGTACGGCAAAATTTTCTCTCAACCTACACTATCACCCTGGGGAGCTTTCATCTGCCCATATATATCGCACTGATCGCTCTGGCAGTGAACCTGGGAGTCTGCACAGCGCTGACTCCTCTGTGCCGTTTTCTCCAGATCCCGGCAGGCGAGGACGCGACGACGCCAGCAGATTTTGAGGCACACCCGGTCGCAGGTTCACGACCTGAGGCACTCGAAGCCCAGATTAGTAAACCAACGACCGAAGTGGTAAGGCGTAGAGCCTGAGTAGTTTTAGCGACGGCGTAGATATAACACTCCCGCTATACCCAGGAATAGCATGGAGAGCAGATAACCGAGAACGATCAGCCAGACCAGGGGATCGAAACTGGTCAATTGTGGAAAAAGCAGCGCATGATTATCCACACTGAGAGTCTCTCCCAGATTTGAAGGATCAGCATCGCCGCTGGCTGGTGGGCTTACCGCAACAGTGGGAGTTACCGGCACAGGAGTATTGGTGGACTCAGCCGTTGGAGTCACTACAGGAGTGGGATCAGCAACCGGGGGAGCGGTTGGACTTACCACCGGGGGGGGAGCTGTAGTCGGAACAGTAGTCGGAGCCACAGGAGCAGCTGGTGGAGCAGAAGTACCTGGCGAGTTCGTCGGAACGGGTGTAGGAGCCAGGATGGTAATCGAGATAGAGGTCTGGCGACTGCTACCTGACTCAGGCACGACAATTCTATGAGGACCTGCGGACCAGTTAGCTCCCTGTCCCAACCAGAGGTCAAGGCTAAAATTGCCGGAGACATCGGATTGAGCAGAAGCTGGCTTTCCAAGCTTATCCAAAAGGGTCCAGCGGCCATCTAACCAGAAGGTCACCCGCGAACGCGGCAAAAAGCCCTGACCTTGCAGATGGAGTTCTGCACCAGGCAAAAGCTTGTTCTTGCCTGACAGAACCAGTTGAGAAACCGTTGGAGTTCCAGAGGCACTCGGACTGACCGCAATAGTCGGCACAGTATGTATAGCCGAACTGAGGGAATTTCCCCCGGGACGCACACCAGGGAACATAATACTGAGGACAGTTGCCGCTAAAAGAAAGAAGGTAACAGCAAACAGAAGAAACGAGCCAGCTAACCAGAAGGAAAACTCAATATGACCAGGGCGCAAAAGCCACCAGCGCAAACGATCTGTAAAACGAAAGTTGCCTGGATAGCGATGTCCACTACGAAGAACCTGAACAGCGAGATGCGACGCACTTGTAGTAGAAACTGGATTAGCAGACCAGGATGCCGCATTTACGGACCTTGTCCTACGCGCTAAACGGTCCGACGGCAACGCTGGCGAGGGTATTCTGTTTTCTTCAGCCAGAGGACTAATCTCCTCATGTTCAGGGAGAGTAGGGATCTCAGAAACATCGTAGAGTAAATCAGAAGAGTCAGAAATGGGCGCAACCAATGCTCTATCCGGCATGTCATTCTCATCCAGACGGAGAGAAAGAGAACCCGCAACGACTGAAGGCTCAAATAGTTCCGCCATTGTATTGGCGTTCTCTTCCAGAGAAAGGGAGGAAGGAACCGTAACAATTTCATCAATGTGAACTGCTTCTTCGATCTGATCTGCTGATACAGACGCAGGATGGGGAGGCACAACGGGAACTGTATCAATTTCATCGATACTCGCCATACCTTCAGTTTGACTCACAGCTAATGGACCAGAGCGTGGAGGTGCAGTTGGCGTCTCTGAAAGAATAAGTGAAAGAGAGGAAAGACTACTGAAAGCCTCATACTTAGATGAATTATGTTGCCAGCCTGTAGCGCGAGTGCCCGAAGAGTTCTCCTCTTCATGCACAGGTACTTCCGGCGTGCGCTGGCTTCGTTGAGCCGATGCACGCGCTGGAATGGGAGTTAGTGGATTAGGATGTTTATAAGTGGGAATCTGAATTCCTTTACGTGCTCTTCCCTCGCCAAGGTGCGCTCGCTCATGAGCAGTAAAACCACAGGCAGAGCAGGTATTTGAATCATGAGCCAGTGGTTGACTACACAAAGGACAATTCTCTGGATAAGCAGTTTCGGTCAACCATGTATCTGTCTGCATATATTTTTCTTTCGTTAGAAAGGCTGGTCGTTACACCAGGCTAGACCACCAGCGGGATGAGAGATAAAGCAAATAAATAATAGATGGATACACTTCTCTATAAACCATCCTGCTTACGCGCCTGTCCACGTCTATCTCAAATAAACGGATAAAGGACCATTTTTCGGAGGGAGTGCAGAAATACTGCGGATAAATCCGCAGTAGAGCGAAAAATTTTCCACCCCTTGAAAGAAGGTTAGAAATAAGGGAAAGGCCCTCGTTCAGCCTGAGAAAATGCGAGAACGGTTATCGTAGAATATTTATTGCAATACCTATGTATTGGCATAGTTATTGCCGGGAAAGGTAGTGAGGGGGGACAAAGCTGGAAAATTCTCCAGCTTTTCAGGTTCAGAATCGCCTGAGCCCCGGTTACCACGTCTAGTGGAGAGTGAAGAAGCGGTAAAGGAGATGGAAACTGATGGTAGCCACTGCAAAAAGGGCATATAACAGTACAGATGCGGCCAGATCTATGAGAGAGTCATTTTACGAAGAAGATGAGCTCTTCCGGGAGATCAGCTATTTTGATGATGACGACGAAGAGAACAAAGAAGATCGAGAAAGTATCGGCGAGAATATTGTCGATAACGCAATCCGCCAATATTTAGGCGAGATTGGACGCTTCCCGCTCCTGACAGCCGAGCAGGAGATGACCCTGGCCAAACGCGTGACTCAGGGCGAACTGGAGGCACAACAACGGCTGGTCGAGGCTAATTTGCGTCTGGTGGTGAGCATCGCCAAACGCTACAACAACCACGGCATTGCACTTCTCGACCTGGTACAGGAAGGCAACCTGGGATTGATTCGCGCCGCTCAGAAATTCGACCCGGGTCGTGGCTTTCGCTTCAGTACCTACGCTACCTGGTGGATCCGCCAGGCAATCAGCCGGGCAGTAGCAGAGCATACGCGCACTATTCACATTCCGGTCCATGTTGTCGAGATGATCTATAAGATCAAACGCATCACCCGCCACCTGTATCAGGAACTGGGTCGTGATCCGCTGGCCGAAGAAATTGCCCACTCGGCCAATCTGACAAAAGAACGTGTCGTCGAGCTTCAGAGCATGGCTGAAACTCCAATCTCGTTAGATGCTCCTCTGATCGACGACGAACAGTATCATCTAGCCGATACGCTAGAGGATACACGTGCTACTGCACCCGCCGATGTTGTGACACATCAGGCATTGCGCGATCAGATTACCTGCGCCCTGGAGACGCTAAATGTACGCGAACGCCAGGTAATCGAACTACGCTACGGCCTGTACGATGGACACTGTCATACATTGGAAGAACTCAGTTCGTTCTTCAAACTCACTCGCGAGCGTATTCGCCAGATCGAGGTCAAAGCGCTCCGTACTTTACGCCATCCAATCCAGGTTCATCTATTGCGTGATTTTGCGTAAATTTCCCCACCCCTTTTCCCTCTGTCGCCGCAGGCGACAGAGCACAACAAGAGCAACTGGTGTGTGTTGTGGCGCGAATGCGTCACAACACACACCAGTTGCTCTTGTTAAATGGGGTGGGGTGTCCTGCCAGGCCGATGCAGAGGATCGGCAAGCAACCTCTACTTGTAAGGGGGCGACCTGCATAGCAGGACGAACGCCTTTTCTCCTGATTTTGGAAAATCAGAGATGACTCATAACTTTTGCAAAGCCCTGCGATAGTCTAACCATAAAGTTGCTATGACTGTCTGCTGATGTTGTAACATACAGAAAGAATGGGCAGCATATGTTGCCAACACAGGGCTTCTCAAAAAACCGCATCCCTCGCGCCTCAGGTGCTCGGAGCGTTTTGTGAGTCATCCCTGATTTTTCAAGTTCAAGATAAAAGAGTTTCTGCTGGCTCAGAGTGACTCTTGAGAAATCCCGAACACACACAAAATAACAGAGAGTGCCAGAAAGAATGACTATTTCAGAAACAAAATCGATATGCATTCATGTACGCTATTTTGCTTCGTTACGAGAAACTATTGGGAAAAGCGAGGAGTCCCTGACCATAGAAAATGGGACGAACGTGGCGGGGGTACGAACTCTCCTGCTCACGCTCTATCCTGAGGTAGAGAAACCTCTGGCGCGGGCAGTTTGTGCCGTAAACCACCAGTATAGGCAGCAAGAAACGATACTGCATGAGGGGGATGAGATAGTCTTTATCCCGCCTGTTGGTGGTGGCTCTGATAAAAGAGAGGAGTAGAGATCTTGGAAGCCGTAATTTCGATTACACCCGAACCGCTGGATCGCGCAAAGCTCATGGAGGCTGTCGCTGACCCGGCCATGGGTGGCATCGTGATCTTTGAAGGCGTAGTACGCAATAACGCACGTGGCAAGCAGGTTCTCTACCTGGAATACGATGTCTACCCAGAAATGGCCATCAATAAGATCCGTGAAATTGTTGCAGAGGTCAGAGACCGCTGGTCGATTGAACACATTGCAGTGGCTCATCGCGTGGGACGCCTGGAGATCGGCGAGGCCAGCGTCATTATTGTTGTCGCAGCTCCTCATCGCGGCGAGGCATTTGAGGCATGTCGCTATATTATTGATACGCTCAAAACGACTGTGCCTATCTGGAAAAAAGAGGTCTCTACAAATGGCGAAGAGTGGGTAGAAGGATAAAAGAAACTGACACTAAAAAGAAGCTATCCTGATTGTCAGGGGAACTGTTCTCCCTGACAATCAGGATAGCTTTTCTCTTGTCTGGATATGCTTCTTCAGCCTTGCTTACGACGGACCGAACGAGCATTGACCCTACACACGAGCTACCAGCGAGGTCGGCCCCCGCCTCCGCCATTGCCACCGCTTCCGCCTGCATACTGAGAGCGGCGAGGCTCCGGCTGGTAACAATCGCTACAATAGACGGGACGGTCATCACGTGGCTGGAAAGGAACCGTGGCTTCGTTTCCACAGTTGGCACAGGTCGCGGTATACATCGGACGAGCTTCACGCTCGCGATACCCTCCGCGCTGGCCGCCGCCGCCGCTTCTTCCCTGGTATCCACCAGATTGCTTACGAGCAGAGCGACACGCGGGACAACGCCCGGGGGTATTGGTAAGTCCGCGGCTGGCAAAGAATTCTTGTTCGCCGGTTGTGAAGATGAACTCCTGGTTGCAATCGCGGCAATACAGCGTTTGGTCAGTCAATGAATTTCTCTTTCTTTCTTATCCGCACGATGCGGATCAATTGTGTTTTTTCTGTATTGCGCACCATCACCAGAGTCAATTTGCTCGTTCCGTTGTCTGAGTTCATTTTCTTACAGTAACATTTGCACTTTACAGTCTGGGGGGGAGTATATCATACAAATCGCCCAACGTCCAGAGCGTTTTGGGTGAAATTTTTAGTGTCTCCAAAAATAGGTGTGATCTCTGATCCTTCAAAAAGGTGGGCAGGCAGGGAGAAACGCGACTTTTGAGAGACTCTGTCAATAAAATCAAGACAATTTGACTTCGAGCGGTCCACGTATGTATACTAAAAGAGCATTCTCTAAGTGTTGGAGAACAAAGCTCTAACGACACGCTGAAAGGTAGCGGCCCTTGAAAATCATATCTCGGCAGTAATTCATGCAACGCCAGGCAATCAGGCTATTGTTACATCAGATAAAGAGTACGTTTGTAAAAACTCATTATCTCCAGTCCGCTACATTGCCCCTTTTTTGATATACTGCTGTATGATGTGCTCCAAAACAATCCCTTGGAGAGCAAAGGTCGTGCACATTCTATTCTCCCTCTTTCCTACGGAGACAAACTACTCGACTTCGCTACCCCTTTTCTGCACAGCATACGGTCTGAACACACTCGTGAGGTAACTGTATGTCTTTAACTGTACGTTCATTGACCAAAGCGTATGGCGTAATCAACGTCCTA
>DAOTTL010000248.1:0-4291 GCA_034438135.1 Ktedonobacteraceae bacterium
AGCTATTCTCCCCTTAAAATCTGGTGGTGTAGCCGCCAGAAAGAGGGTTTGCTCATTTTGCCAAAATGAGGGATGACTCATCTCTTCCTCTCATTTGAGAGGTGGAGAGGTGGAGAACGTTTCAAACGAGAGCAGATCTGTGAGTGAAGTGAGCGTCAGATCAATGCTCTCTCTGGGAAGTTCTGCGGGCCAGGGATAGGCACGTGGAAGCCAGGCAGTACGCATACCTACCTGGTGAGCACCCCAAATATCATTATAGGGATGATCGCCTACAAAAAGAACTTCTTCTGGCGCTACCTGTAGTTCTTTTGCGGCAGCCAGAAAAATGGTCGCATCAGGTTTCTCAACCCCAAAGAGACGGGAGATAAAGACACACGAGGTATAGCTGTCAATCTCTAGCTGTACGATTTTCTGCTGCTGTCGATGCGAGCCGTTTGTAATAATACCAAAGGGTATGCCAAACTCGGCAAGGAGACGAAGCAACCGGGTTGTGGTTTCAACCGGCTGAATCGTACTGAGAAAGTCTCGTTGATAATCCTTTACCAGGGTCTCATGGGGGATCGTCAGTTCTGGATAATGACTCAAGAGCTGAGCGAATAGAGGCTCGCGCAGTGCATAACCATGATTATCCAGTTCCACCAGCAGATCAATGATAGCCTGACGACCAGCACTATCCGCAATCGGAAAAGCGGTCCTCACGAAGGTCCTGGCCCAATCGGCGTAGACCTGGTCCCGATCATACAAAGTATCGTCAAGATCAAATAGAATCGCTTTTACCGCAAAAGGTAGAGAAAAAATTGCCCGACCCATACACCCAGATCCTTTCTTTACGCTACGCTCAAAAATTCCTCTGCTCCCTCGATTCAGCTGAGCCAGGCGTGAGAGTGCCTGTAACAACACCTTTCTCATTCTGAATGAATCTCATCTGTAGAGGTAGAGTTGTTTCACTGGCCATGGCATCCCAATTGGTCGAGGCCAGAGGCAGAGTGAAGCAGATACGTGCGCCCGCCTTTGGAACGTTCTCAGCAAAGACCTGTCCTCCATGTGACTCGATTATAGCCTGTACAATCGCCAGGCCCAAACCGCTTCCGCCAGTGGTCGTCTGACGAGCCGGGTCGGCCCGGTAGAAACGATCAAAGATCCGTGGGAGTGCCTGGGTGGGAATACCCTTACCACTATCTGTAACCGCAATCAGCACCATAGTACCCTGCACCATCGCATCGATAGTCACACGGCCTCCTGCGGGAGTGTAGCGCACAGCATTGCTACAGAGGTTGTCAAAAACACGATTGAGCATGTCAGGATCAGCCCAGACGGTTGACAGGTTATAAGGTATGTTGTTGTATGGCTCGACATCGACTCGCTCAAATTCAGAGGTGAGGGCAGCGAAAACTTCATCTACCAGCGGAGCCAGGCGCACAGCCCGCCTTTGCGGCTGCATTGCACCTGCCTCTGCCTTTGCCATCATATGCAGATCCTTGACCAGACGGCGCAGGCGCAAGGTTTCACGCACAATCACTCGTCCAGTCTCTTCAAAATCCTCACGATTCTGATTGACACCATCGGTCAAGGCCTCTCCCAGACCCGCAATAGCAGTAAGAGGAGTCGCCAGATCATGCGTAATATTCATAATAAGTTCACGTCGCCTCTGCTCCTGCTGGCGCAATTTGTCTATATCCTTTTCAAGGCAGATAGCCATTTCATTAAACGAATGAGCAAGTTCTCCCAGTTCTCCCTGAGCATCCGTACTCACCCGGGCACTGTAGTTGCCAGAGGCCAGAACATGGGCGGTGACAGTTAATTTCTCCAGAGGACGCGTGATGGTACGCGAGAAGAGAATGGCAGCCAGGGCTGCCAGCACAGCAACGATTAGCGCCGCGATAAAGATCGATTTGCGCACCGTGGCAAGAAAGGGGGGAAGTGTATTGTCTACAGCGGACTTAGGAATGATCAGGATTATCCCTATAATCGAACTGCCCTGCTGAGCGTCTTCAAAGATAGGCTCAACCACAAATGGACGTGGCGTAGAACCAGGTCCACCAATTTCATCAGTAGTTGTAGTTCCGTTATGCGCTCGACTTACGGCCAGGCTGATCTTCGCGAAATCTCCACTGCGCGCTTGAGGATCGGTAGACGCCACAATCAAAGAAATGGGCACGGTCTTGCCATTGCTCAAACGAGGATAGACCAGTTTCGAGGGTCGGGTCGCACTATAGATGAGCTGGAAGTACTGGTCAGAGTCGGTGGTTTGTACTCCTAGAGCTGGAATAGCCTCTTGAGAGGACTGAAGCAGGTTAGAATTATTCGCGTAGTTTCTACCGATTCGCTGAGCAGTTCCATTAGCCAGATTCGTCAGATTCTGACTCTGATCTCCACCGTAGGAGATATTGATGGCAACTATCATAATCGCGGTCAAAAGCAGCGTTGCAAGCAAAGCTACCAGTGTGGAACCAATAGCCAGCCGCCAACGAATGCTCTGCCACCAGCGAATTTGTACAGATTTTTTCTCTTGTTTCATCAGAAATTGCCAACCTCCGCAATACGCGGATCAGGTGCGCGGAGCCAGTTCAAACTTATATCCGACCCGCCAGACGGTCTTGATGTAGCGGTAATCGCTATCTGCCTCGATTTTTTTACGAAGTGCGCTAATATGTACATCAATAATATGCCCATCGCCGTAGTAGTCGTAGCCCCAGATCTTATTCATTAGCACTTCACGAGTAAATACCCTGCCAGGTGCTTGAGCCATCAAAGCCAGAATATCAAACTCGGTCGGCGTAACCATAATCTCTATGCCTTTGACTTCCACACGTCGCGATAGAATATCAACCGAGAGACCTGGAAAACTGAGCCTGTTTACATCGTGTCCCGATCCACCCCCTGGAGACTTCGCTGCGACCGTCTCAAGCTCCTGGCTACCACCGCTCATTCGCCGCAAGATTGCCTTCACTCGACTCACCAGTTCCCTCGGACTAAAGGGCTTCACCAGGTAATCGTCAGCACCCAGTTCCAGACCCTGAATACGGTCATCCTCATCTCCACGAGCCGTAAGCATCAGGATGGGAGTTTTTGACCAGGATCGGATACGCCGGCAGATCTCAAAACCATCTAACGTCGGCAACATAATATCTAGAATCACCAGATCAGGACGCTCGCGAGCATGCAATGCCAGACCATCGGCTCCGTCCCTGGCAACCACGACGCTAAAGCCTGCATCCTTCAGATAGAGATTGAGCAGGTGGATAATACCTTCCTCATCCTCAATGATCAGTATTCGCTGAGACATCTTTCTCCCTTTCGTAGGCTATAGTACCACAACTCACCCTCAGAAAGCATGTCTTGAACCTTTGTTTATCTTCACCTTGAGCAAATCTTGAACTTTACTAAACGATTTGTTCATGTTCAGGTGCTACTCTATGAGTGTGGCAAGTGGCAAATAGAAAAAGGTAAATGATGTCACACACACATGAACTACAAAGATAAAAATGTATTGTGTCTATCCTGTCCCAGAAAGGACCGTAAAAATTTTATGAAGAAGATTTTGTTTATTGTCGGAGGCAGTGCACTCCTGCTTATAAGTATGGTGTTTGGAGCGTTCTTCGCTGGTCCTCTGATGGCTTCGGCCCAGAGTACTCAGGGCGCAGCTACAACGGCAACCCCTACTACAACCACAAATACGTACTGTCAGCAGTATATGCAGGACCTGGCTAATAGCTTGCATGTCTCTGTTGCAACTCTGCAACAGGATCAGCAAGGAGCAAAAGAGGCCATCGTAGCCCAACTCGTTAAAGACGGCAAGCTGACTCAGGCCCAGGCCGATGCTATTAACAAGCGCATCGCGTCTCACCAGGCTTGCAGTGGCAAGGGTAAAACATGGTGGGATAACGGTATCCTGCGCCAGACACTCACAAAATACAAAACGACCCTGGGAACCCAGGTCGCACAGGGACTGCACCTGACCGCCGCACAACTTCAGTCAGACCTGCAAAAAGGTCAAACCCTGAAACAGATTGCGAAAGCTCAGAAGGTCACTGAGAAACAACTTCATACGATCGTCCTGAATGCCGTTCACAGTACACTTGACCAGGCTCAGAAAGCCGGAGATATCACTTCAGCTCAGGAGACTGCATTCAACCAGTTCCTCCAGAAGCATCCCGGCGTTGTTAATCACTGGCTTGATCACAAGTTTAATAAAGCCAAAAAGTAACGCTCATCCTCTCTGAGGAAAAAGAAGGAGAAAAGGGATTCGGCCTGCGGTGCAGGCCGAATCCCTTTTTTAAGAAGAAGCGAG
>DAOTTL010000249.1:0-2422 GCA_034438135.1 Ktedonobacteraceae bacterium
CAACACTTCTTTCTGTCCTGTAAATGTGACCCGTTTCACTCACTATTTATGAGCAGCATAATAGGAGAATCAGAACCAGTCGAGTACACTAATGACAACGGTACATGACCGCTCTGATTTTTTTCTTCTGAAAACCAGTGTCGCAAGGGAATTATAGGAAAGCAAGCGCGTTACATTTGACGCGCTTGCATCTATTTTAAAGACTTGCATAGGAAACATTTTTTCATCTAAAGATTTTCAAAAAGGACTAATAACTATGAACTGCGAAGAAAACACCTATCAGCCAATAAATGCATATGGAGTTATCGGCAATTGTCATTCAGTTGTGATGGTTGCCCCGGATGGATCGGTCGATTGGGGCTGTCTACCGGACTTCGATAGTCCCGCTATTTTCTGCCGTCTCCTGGACCGGCAGCAGGGCGGCTACTTTCAGATCGCTCCTACAGATACTTCTATTCCTGGAACTCAACAGTATCTTGATGGCAGCAACGTTCTACAAACACGCTTTACAAGTATTGCTGGCGAGGTTGCTCTCACTGATTTTATGCCCATAGAAACGCTCGAAACACAGCAAGCTTTTCCTGAACATGGTTACACTTCGGAGCACAAAGATAGTTCCTCTCATACCCTGGTACGGATAGTAGAGTGTACTCACGGCGAACTGGCAATCACTGTACGGCTCAAAGTGACACCCGATTACGCTGGCGTACCTGGATCGACCTATCTGCTGCCGGGTCTCGGTGCGATAGTAGATGGTGGGGGACAGCATGTGGGTATGGCAATGATGAGTTCAGTTCCGTTGCCTCTCACTGCTATGTCCCTGGAGCAGGAACCTGATGAGGAGCATGCAACTCTCGTAGTGCAGACAACGCTACACGCTGGTGAGCGTCTGACCTTTGCTCTAGGCGTTGGAGAAAGTATACAGGCGGCCCACACTCTGGTCAGAACTGAACTGCGCCAGAGCGATTTTGATGCGAAACTGGCGCAGACCCTGACCTGCTGGCGCGAGTGGATCAGCACATGTAACTATGCTGGTTCTCATGCTGAACTGGTGCAGAGGAGTGCTCTGGTACTCAAAATGATGACGTATGCTCCCACGGGCGCGATTGTGGCCGCTCCCACAACCTCATTGCCCGAAGAGATCGGTGGCGAGCGCAACTGGGACTATCGTTTCACCTGGCTACGAGATGCCAGCTTTACCCTCTACGCCCTCAGCGTCCTGGGCTTTACGGACGAGGCTCATGCATTTACCCACTGGTTGCAGCGTCTTTCGTTCTCCAATGGAGAAGATTTGCAGATCATGTATGGCATTCGTGGCGAACGAGAATTGGCTGAGAAGGTTCTGGAACATCTGAGCGGATACCAGAATTCGCGTCCAGTACGTATTGGAAATGGAGCCGCGCACCAGAGCCAGCTCGACGTCTTTGGTGAAGTCCTGGATTGTATTCATCAGTATCGCCGTCAGGGCTGCTTTGAACGCTACAATGAAAAGGTCGAGGGGCCGCTCTGGTTTCTCATGTGTGCAATGGCCGAACATGTCTGTAATCACTGGCAGGAACCTGACAATGGGATCTGGGAAGTACGCGATGGTCTACACCACTTTGTCTACTCGAAAGTGATGTGCTGGGTAGCACTGGATCGAGTAATCCGAGCAGCCGAGCAGGAAGAACTGGAAGCAGATATTGATCGCTGGCGTCAGGTGCGTGATCTCATCCGTACTGACATCCTGGCCAACGGCTACAATCCCCAGTTGGGCGCGTTCACACAATTTTATGGCAGTACGACATTAGATGCCTCCAGCCTGCTTTTGCCGCTGGTGGGGTTTATCTCGCCTGATGACCCACGTATGCGTTCAACCGTAGATCGCATTCTGGAGCACTTGACTGATGAGCGCGGTTTTGTCTTCCGCTATAATTCGGATGATGGACTCACCGGTCATGAGGGCACATTTACCCTCTGCTCTTTCTGGCTGGTAGACAATCTGGCCATGCAAGGACGAGTAGATGAGGCTCGTTCGCTCTTCGAGCGTTTGGTGAGTTATGCCGGACGACTGGGCCTGTTCTCTGAGGAGATTGAAGCAGAGCAGGGAATGGCCTTAGGAAATTATCCGCAGGCTTTTACGCATATTGCATTGATCAATAGTGCACATAACCTGCGCCGTGCAGAGCTACGCCGGGCCGCGTTTAATGTCAGCCCTATCATCGCCGCTATCAAGTTTGTCAAAGCATAAATGTCACCGGAGGTGACAGAAAGAAAAGTAGAAAAAGTCTCTACTTGTAAGAAAGCCGTCTCCTTACAAGTAGAGACTTTTTGCCGATCTTCTGCATCGTCCTGGCAGGCCACTCCACTCCATTTAAAAAAGAGCAGATGGTGTTATGAATCATCCCTCACTTTTCTGCGGCTTGCAAAGCCGCTCCTCCCC
>DAOTTL010000250.1:0-20694 GCA_034438135.1 Ktedonobacteraceae bacterium
GGGGGAAATATGCCCTATGATGAGAGAGAGAGACGATTCTCTTATCAGCAAGGAGCACGATTATGTCAAAGTTGACCCGACGCGGGTTGATCAAAAGGGCATCCATTGGCGCAGGAGCTGCTGGGGCACTTGCTGCTGCGGTGACTGCCGGAGCACACTTCGCTCCAACAAGTGCACATGCCAGTTCTGCACCAGCCGCAAGCATATCTAGCGAGCCAATGGTAGTCTCGGTAAGCGACCCTGGCAATGGAATGCTTGTCGTGATGCGCGGTGAAAGCGAGACTACTATCCATAATCCCGCACTTGTTCGCAGCCTCCTGGGACTCTAGCTCTATCTATTTTTTGTAAAACGAAGTAACTTTCACTCTATTGAGAGGTAACCATACTATGTCATCACATCGCGAAGCACCTGAAATCTCAAAGGATCCTGTCGCGGATAATACTGATGTGTACGCCTTTGTTAGTCCAGATAAACCTGATACTGTCACGCTAATTGCCAACTATATTCCTCTGGAAGGACCCGATGGCGGACCAAACTTCTATGAATTTGGCAATTCAGTACTCTATGAAATTCATGTTGACAATGACGGGGATGGGGATTCAGACATCACCTATCGCTTCAGATTCAGGGTAGAGGTCGTCAATCCAAATACATTTCTCTACAATACTGGTCCCATCACAGCTCTCAACAGCCCAACCTTCAATCGTCGCCAGTTCTTCTCCGTAAGCAAAGTAAACAAACATGGTGACGAGACATGGCTGGCGCAAGATCTGGCATGTCCGCCCTGCAACGTTGGCATCCGTTCTACACCTAACTACGCTGATCTGGCCGCTCAGGCTGTGTATGATCTGCCCAGCGGTGAAACTGTATTTGCTGGCCAGCGTCTTGAAGGATTTTACGTAGATCTGGGTTCGATATTTGATCTGGGCGTTTTAAGACCATTCCAGAACCTGCATCTGATCCCAACTCCTGCCGCACCAGGGGTAGATTCTACGAAGAATCTCAATGTTCATACTATTGCCATTCGTGTGCCTATCAAAAAGCTCACCAAAAATGGTTCTACACCCACCAGTGTGACTGATCCTCACGCGGTTATTGGTGTGTATGCTTCGGCAAGCCGCCAGAAAGCACGCGTCATTCTGGATGATGGCAACAGGATCACATCCGGTCCCTGGGAGCAGGTCTCACGTTTGGGAAATCCTCTCTTCAACGAGGTCATTGTCCCAATGGGGAAAAAGGATCTCTGGAACTCTCTCGACCCCGATCAGGACCATAGTTTCCTGCAATATGTGCAGCATCCAGAACTGGCTGGACTCCTGCCTGTACTCTATCCAGGCGTCTTCCCGAACCTGGCTGCCTATACGCCCGCACGTGCCGATCTGGTCGCCATTCTGCTCACAGGATTACCTGCCGGGATCGTCCCAGGCTTCCAGAACTACACTGGAACAACCCAGGCTGACCTCCTGCGCTTGAACATGGCCATTCCACCATCGAGCAGCCCCAGCCTGTACGGCGTTCTGGGCGGCGACCTCGCTGGCTTCCCCAATGGACGACGTGTCTTCGATGATACCGTCACCATTGAGATCCGTGCCATCGCCGGCGTTACTATCCCACTCGTTGACCCGACCTTCACGCCCGATGGCGCAGCCGCTCTGGTCACTGATGGAGTAACGCCTGATCTGTCAACCCGTTATCAGTCAACGTTCCCATACCTGGGGACACCAAAAAGTGGTTATGAAGTACCGGCAGCGTAGAGTTTTTCGCTCTTCATTGATTGAGGTACGTGGGAGGGGTAGGGTGCTGTCTGAATTGAGATCTCGCTGAAATATGCTCTTCTTCTGTTTCGTGGGTCAACCTGGGGAAGTTCACCCGCCGAATAGAAGAAGAGCATCCGAGCGAGGCTTTTCTCTATTACGGCGGCCTCCAATGGCCTTGTTTGAAATAGCGTTATTTATAAAGAAGCAATCTTTTGTTCTAAGCCCATACCATCTCATAATAGAGAAGAGATAGAGAAATATGCCTGAGAAATATATAGATCGCGCACATACGGAACATGCGGTACTCGATATTGGTGAGGATGTAGGGGCGCTTGTTATCTACTGTCGGCCAGAAATGCGTGGGAAACAGATAGATGTCAGCCCACAGGGATACCAGTGGCAACGCATACATACGGATGTGCTGGAGAGACGTGCCAACAAACGCCCGGTCTTTGCAGCTCTTTTCCTGGCATTATCAGCCGGTGACTATTTTATCTGGGGAAATGGAGAAGAGCCAATTGGAGAGGTCTCGATTATTGGTGGGCAGGTCGCCGAGATCCACTGGCATCACCTGTTGCCTGGCGTTCTGATTCCTTCTACCGATCCCCTCTTCCAGGCTGCAAATTCTCAGCTTGCAAATTTGCTCCCACCACGCTATCAAAATGGTCGGGCAGTATGCTCCACTCCGATGGGTTCTGCGCCCATGCGCTACAACGCTCAGGGTCAGGTGGCATGGGAACTGATGTGGACCGACTTCTGCGATCTGGCACTGGCCGGTGGACCCTCTCACCGCGATACTCTGCTGGAACCTCCCTCTCCAGAGGAGGTACGCGCTGATCCCTCCAATTACAAACGCGTCCAGGCTGAAATAGAGCGCGGCCTGGGTCTGGTCACCGACCTGAAGATTGTACTCGTTGAACAACCTGGTTGGATCGGTGTACAGTGTGACGACGAGCAGATGGCGATCTGGCTGTTACGAGCCATTATAGTAGAGAATGTGTGTGTACGGCGTGAAGGTTCTCTTCTCCTCCTCCCGGTCGGTCCAGCGTTCCAGTTGGAGAAGGAGATAAAGAATGTGATTACGGTGATGGCCAAAACATATCACTATTGGACCGAACATGCCAGACGCTGAAGACACGAGTCATCCCTCATTTTGCTAAAATGAGCCAACGCTCTTGCTGGCGGCTGCGCCCCCCGAAAAGAGGGATTTCGGGCCAGGCGTTACACGCGCGGCCCGAAATCCCTTTGCTCCTCCTCTTCAGACAGAACTATAGATTTTCTCTGCGTGTTCCCCTGCTTCTGTATTCGGTTGGCGATGGCGCAGAAAAAGAGGAGTAGATAAGTTCAGTTATGAGCATATCGAGATCAGAGCCACCAGGCGGAAGCTCCAGGGGCGCTTTCTGACTTTTTGCCATCCGCACACAGAGAAGAAGACGCTGGATTTCCGTTCTCAGGTAGCGGAGTTCTCGCTCATGCTGGTTTGAGCGCTGAAGGCGTCCCAACAACGTATTCAGTCCGACCCCAACCTGCCAGAGGGCATGCTGTTGAGCCAACGGAGTACGCACCCTCAAATTGCCGTTGGCAGCTTCCACTAGAGTAAAGAGAAGCTGCTGAACACCATCCGCCAGTTCTTGCCTCTCTAAAGAGATAGTGTGCTCCAGTTTAGCAATCACTTCAGCTTTATTCGCACGCTCCAGAGCCTTTATAGTATTGCGCACCCACAAAAACGTGACCAGAGCTACCACAATTTGAATAGCAAGGGGACGGATCATAAAGCTGTATGTTGTTTGATCGATCAATATTTGTAGATCAGGAGTATGAGGTTGCAAAATAATGTCTGCTAGCATAAACACACTATTAAAAAGCGATACATACAAAACACTCTGAATTGGGAGTAGAGAAATCGCAATAATGTCAGACAGGACAAACATGTCGTAAATCGGCACGGCATTTTGTGTCAGGACATAATTGGGATACGAGAGCAACGCTTCCGCAAGGGCAAAATCAAATGCAACAACAATGATGATGCCGACAAGCGTCACGTTTCCCCGCTTATTGAAAAACACAGCCAGCCAGGCCGCGACAAACATACCAGCAACAGGCGGAAGAACGTGTAAACTATCGCTGGTTAGAGCCGCAGGAAGAAAGGCAATGGTTGCGATAAGAATGACAAGCAATAAAATACTGGCTAACCGACTTCGAGGAATTACCGCTCCCTGGGCAGCCTCGAACGATTCATCGGGAGCGCTAATACGATACCACCAGTTCAAGAAAGACCGACGTTTCCCCTCTGTCTTTTCTTCCTGAGAAAAGACCACCTCTCGCTCATTCACCATAAAAGGCCTCCTTGCAGAATAGTTATAGCAAACTTCATCCATCTTTTAATGAATTTATCTCTTCACAGGCATCCTCTGTTTTTTGCCCACAAGCTGACAAAACATATGCGATCTCAGAGAAACTCGGGCATGTAACCTCTTTAATAAGGCTCTGTATTAGATGATCAAAATCCATCTGAGTCATTACCCCTTCGCTGAGAAACAACGGCCTGACTGACTGAGCAATCATCTCAATCCATTTGGCAGGATTGCTTGAACGACGCGGCTCTGTCCAATAGTTACAGACAGAAAATCTCTGACTTATCTCTGTTGCCCCTGCCAGCTTTAAAAAAGAGCAGAGAAAAAAGGCGGCTCCGATATGTTCTTCATCGGACGACAAGCCATATCCTCTTCGCTTGAAACTACGTAAGAAGAGCCTTTTGAACTCCTCAAAGGCCTGATTATTTGTCGTTCCCCATTCTGGCTCAATAAGACGAAGATAGCCACCAGAACGTGTTACCCGTAAATATTCCTGCACAACACCTGACCATTCTCCCGCACTCAGCAGGGTGAAGAGAAAATGGGCATTAACCAGATCAAAATGCCCGTTGGGAAAAGGCAGACTACGCATGTTTTCTTGTAACAGCACAAAGGATACATTCTCGACTCTCCGAGCTTTAGCCAGACATGTCGCATACTGCACCAATTGGCGGTGACATTCGACTCCAATTACCTCAAGGTGCGGATTCTCTTGCGCCACCTGCAACGCCCAGGTCCCTGTACCACAGGCAACATCCAGGACGCGTGTAAAATCCTGAAGATTGTTCTCTTTCTCAGGAAACACCCCTTCCATCTGCTCGATGAGCAGACGCTCCTGAATGGGCAGACGCGTGATGGCTGTGTCCATCTTCTCTCCCAACCGATACTCATTCTGATTTCTCTGGACACGATTGATTGACATGGCGATCTTGGTTTCCTTTCTTATTTCGCGGTAGAAGAGAAGATTTCCTTTCAAAGACAGAGGAAACATCTTTGGCACAGGTGGTCTAAACGCTATACTTCTGCTTACTGTATTTGAAGTATAGTGGAAAAATAACAAGTGCGCACCGTTAGAATGGAGTGAATCAGGGGGCAGACCAAAAAGGAAAACCTCTTTCTCCCCGTTCAAATGAACGGTCAAAGAAAGAGGAATGAATTTCACATGCTGACGTTTCTTTTTTCGGCGTAGATCAAGAGATAAAACGATCTACACCAGATGATGCTCCAGGGCATACCGGGTCGCTGCGGCACGCGTGGTGACATCCAGCTTATTGTAGATCGAGCGCACATACCCATTGACAGTGACCCGGCCAATGACGAGTGCCTCGGCAATCTGCACATTCGTTCGACCCTCTGCCAGAAGACGCAGGACATCCAACTCACGCCGCGTCAGACCCACCTCCCTGGTCGCAGCAGGCTTAAGGGGGAAAGCAGAGATAGGAGCAGGTTCTGACACAGGCCCCTGCTCAGTGCACGCTTGCTGAGGAGACATACTCCGACCTTGAACCCATGAGGCTCGAAAGTTCGCTCTCCCCAGCGCAGTTTGCGCAACCGCAACGTGCTTTTCATATTCAAAACGATCAATAGCAGGTAAAGGAGCATCCATCGCCTCGCGCATTACCTCCGCTGCGCCAAAAAGACGTGCAGCCCACGCAGGCTGTTCTTGCAGAACAACCTTTGCTAACTCCTCCAGACCCATGGCAGTGTACATTCTGCTATGGGCCTGGATAGCTCGGCCCAGGCCGCTGAAGAGTAGACGACGGGCCTCGCTGATATTCTGCCGTGCATACTCTGCCCTGGCAAGCCAGATCTCCGACCAGGCAATTCCCTGGTCGTCTCCCACATCCCTGCGGATCTGAAGATTCTCAGAAAGCAGTGCGTGCGCTCCATAGATGTTGCCTTCATGTAACAAAAGTAGCCCCAAAAAGCCCAGTGCTTCAGCGACCTGGGTGCGCAGATGCAAGCTTTTGTATAGAGCGATGAGCATTTCCAGGCGGTCCCTGGCCTCAGTTACGTTCCCTTCAAAAAAATCTGCCTCACCCAGAAGGAGCATTGACCAGAGCAAAAAGAATTGTTCGTCTACCTGAGAGCAAAGTGTAATCGTTTCCAGCAACACAGCCCTGGCCTCGGTATAGCGACCCTGCCACAAGGCGATATAGCCAGCGCGGTGCAAAGAATAGCCCAATAACCAGATAAGGCCCCAATCTGAAAAAGTCGCACCCGGCGTCTGTGCCAAAGAAATAGCTTCCTCTACCACCACACGGGCAGCCTTGAAGTCGTCCCTTGTAATGAGAGGAAGCAAGAGCATCCAGAGGCTGGTGATAATATACTGCACATCTCCCACCTGTCGAGCCAGAGCCAGACCCTCGTGACAAACAATCTCACTGTGCGCCAGATCACGAAGCAAAGCCAGAATTCCCCCATAGACAGAGAGCGTCCATGCTCGCGTGCTCGTCACGATTGCCGAGGAAAAACGCAGTGCCTGCTCCAGGAAATCTTTTCCCTCAATCAGATACATTTGATCGTAGCTATATCCCCAGACAAGCCAGAAGACACTCAGACCTCCCGAAAGACGTAGCGCCTCCGCACTATCTCCCTGCTCGATCAAAAAGTGCATAACCGCTCGCCAATTCCATTGCTCTTGTACGTAACGCTCAATTAAGAACTCCTGTTTTCCGCTGAACAGGAGCTTCTTGTTCTCTTCAGCCCAGGTCACATAATAACTTGCATGGGCACGCCTGACCTGAGTCCACTCGTTGGACTCCTGTAAACATTCCAGGCAAAACTCTCGAATCGTTTCCAGCATTTGCAGGCGCGATTCTTTCTCATCTCGCTCACTGCGTTGAATCAGGCTTTTGTCCAGCAGAGAGGCAAGACCATCGAGTAGTTCACCTGGATCTTCACCCAGCCTGACGTAAATAGCCTCCACTGCTTCAAGGGTGCACCCGCCGCTAAAAACACCTAGTCGCTGGAAGAGAATTTGTTCTTTATGCGAAAGCAGATCATAGCTCCACTGAATAGTCTGACGCAATGTCTGATGGCGTAGCGGGGCATTGCGAGAACCTGTAGTAAGAACCTGCAAACGGAGAGAGAGCCGCGCAAGCAGGGCGGAGGGAGATAATAGTTTAATACGTGCCGCAGCAAGTTCCAGGGCCAGCGGTAAGCCTTCCAAATGCACACAGATGCGGGCAATCGTGTGGACATTCTCTGCTGTGAACTGGAAGGTGGGCTGAATAGCCTGAACTCGCTGAAGAAAAAGTGTGGCCGATGGGTTCGAAACCAGTTCGCCCAGAAGGTCTTCGCGCTCAATATCAGGTAGCGCCAATGGTAGGATGGGAAACTCGTGTTCGCCATCCACACGTAGTCTCTCTCGACTTGTTACCAGTATATTTATTCCTGTACAGGTAACGATAAGCGTAGTAAGATCAGAAGCCGCTTCTATCACTTGCTCAAAATTGTCAAGCACGAGAAGCAGATGGCTAGAACTGAGAAACTTTTGTAGGGATTCAAATATCGGATGGCTGCCCGTTTGTACTCCAAGAGCCTGAGCAATCAAAGGAATTACTCGCTCTGGATCACGAGTTGCAGCAAGTGGCACGAACCACACTCCATCAGCAAACGCTTCCTGAAGATGACTCCCCACGGCCAACGCCAATCGTGTTTTGCCTACCCCACCAGTTCCAGTTAATGTAAGCAGGCGCACCTCTGGGCGGGATAGCAGTGAACAGGCTACGCTTATCGCCACCTCACGACCAACGAGGGATGTGGAAAGACGGGACCGTTCACTGCTGGAGGCCTCTGCAAGTCCTCCGGCTGGGTACTGCATGCCTTTCTCCTCCTTTTTTCAGAGAACCCATGTTTCTTTCCAATTGATGCACAAAAATAAAAAACACTTTCTCGGAAAGAAAACATCCCTCTAAGAGTACCACATCCATTAATATTCTGTTGTGCTTGCCTTTTTCTGGCAAGCACAACAGAACATCTTCAAGAGAGAATGGCTGAGATTGCCAAATGCTCCTTTTTAATAGAGGCAATCACGATAATCGTGGTGAGCAGAAAAGCACTGCTGAGACCAAATCCTTCCTTTAGAAGAACAGTGGGAGTATAGGTCTGGATGGCATAGAAGATAAAGAGAATGCAGGCAAAGGAGATCCACATCATCAGGGTTTGTTTGAGATAACTCGCTTGAAAAATGTTCGTTGGCGAAGCCTCTGCCTGCTCAAGCTTCTCAACCATATTCACAACTGGCTCCGGCAGGGTCTTGCCTGTCCTCTGTTCAATCGTCGTCTCCAGCTGACCACAATCTGGTCAGCCTCTTCGACCGTTCCACGTGCGACCAACCAGCGAGGAGATTCCGGCATCCATTTAACGATCAACGGGACATAGAGCAATGGTAAGCCGCCAATATAAAACATGACCCGCCAACCCATATCAATGGGCAACGGTACGATCAGTACCAGAGTAAGCAAGGGGGCTAGAAAATAGCCAAAGGAGAGAAAGGAATCCAGAAGCAGAAATCAGGGACGACTCATAAAGAGGAAGATGGATGAGTTTGCAAACAGCAAACTCATCCATCTTCCTCTTTTCTACAGCTTATTCTCGGTCTGCGATTATTGAGCCGACGCGGTCACCCAGGGTGGGATCGCGCCAGTTGAGGATCAGAGCGTAGACCAGCGAAAGCACCAGTATACCCAGGGCAATCCAGGGGAAATAGCTAAAGGGGGCGGGCTGGTTGGGCGCGATAAGTCCCCAGAGCGGAAAACCGATTGCGATAACGCCCAGAATGGGTAAGATCAGATGCTTGAGCACGGAAAACTGGTCTGGATGGTTTTTCCGATAGTAAAAGGGCAACGCGATATTCGAGACCAGATAGGTCAATGCGATCAAGATTGTGCCCAGCGTGGCGATCTCACCAAAGAAGGTGACCGGACTTACATTCCATCCAAAGATGTACGTAATGAGCAAGCCAGCGCCAACGAAGGTCAGAAAGCTTGCCCATGGTGTGTGTGTTTTAGCATTCACTGTAGCCAGACGCGCGGGGAGCAGACCTTCGCGGGCAGCGTTGAAGATCAGACGCGCCTGCGAGTTTGAGCCAGCGATCATCGCGCTCATCGTCGAAGTAAAGCCCGCGATATAGGCCAGCAAGGCCAGAATGCCGGAGATGCTCTGAGCAGCCGTGATAAAGGGTACAGCCGCGCTTGACAATGCAGCCGTATTGTAGTGGAAAGCCACTACCGTTGAGTACATGAAGATTATATAGGAAAGAGCCATGAGCAGGATACTTGCAAAAATGGCTTTCGGGACATTGCGTCTGGGTTCATTCGTCTCTTCCGCCAGCGAGGCAGAGTTTTCCCAGCCGACGAACATATAGACTGCGATCGGAAAGCCAAGTCCCAAACCTGTCAGACCACCGGTGACCTGAGCGGGATTGAACGGTTCGAGCGAGAGTTGTCCACCATTGACGACCAGCACGCAGATTGAGATCAGTAACAGCACAGCCATCTCCAGGCCGAAAAAATAGCCAGCCCAGCGGGTCGAGAGATGCACGCCGCGTACCATTAAGAAGAAGACCAGCACCACGAAGACGAGTGTCAGCAATTGCCAGGGTACATTGATCGCGAAATAGTGTTGCAGGATAATCTGGGTCCAACCGCCGGAGATGTCAATGACCGAGGCCATGGCGATTATATATCCCAGGCTCAGCACAATTGTGGTCGTCACGGCAGGTACCGCGCCAAATGTCTTGCCGATAAACGTAATGAACGAACCCGTTGAGGGGATCGAACGCGAGAACTCGGCCAGCGTATTGCCCAGCAAAGCAATAGCTGCCGCCGCTACAATGATGATCAAAGGTGAGCCAATGCCTGCCGCGCCGACGATCAGGGCCGAGCTAAAAAAGAAGCTCATTGCAGGTGCTATATTTGCCATTGTCGATGTAGCGATGTCCACCAGGCTCAAGGCTCCGCGCTGCAAACGTGGAGCCGCAAGCGCATTGACAGCGGAACTCTCAGAAGAAAGAATGCCGGGGGTCTCCTCATGTGTACTCATGGTAAGTTACCTCTCTTTTCGTGTTGTACGCGATACGAGGGGGAATAGAAGAAACTCTATGCAGGTAACTTTACCATAAGATAGGCGCTTTCTACAAGGCAGTTAGATCACTCTCGCCTGTTGAAGCTCTGACATTTCTTTCGGCTTCGAACTCAACGGAGTAACGCCCGTACCACTCCGTTTCTTCACCTGAGACGAGCTAACTTCCTGTAGTTCTCCGGCTTTATCGACTCCGGATTGGCTATCCCTGTCCGGCTTCCAATAATAGCGCCTCAGAATAAACCATGCGAGAACAGCTAGAAGACCAATCACCGAAAAAAGAGAGCCATTGCGCACAGATGATGGATTGTAGGTATAGGTGAGAGTATGAGTTCCCGGACCAACCTTGATCGCGGGTAGTAGACCTGCAACAAGCTGGATGGGCACAGAATGTCCATCCAGAGCGGCAGACCAACCGGGGAATGCCGTTTGAGCAATCATAATATAGCCTGCTGTGCCGGTGGAAAAAGTGAACGTACTCTGTTCATCAGTCTGGGTAATCGTGCGAACACCAACATTGAGCCGCTGAACCTGAGCGAGCAACGGAGGATTACCATGCGCATCTGCTCCAACGAAGTAAGCTGGACCGGCATCGGCTGTGTTCCTATAAATCAGGGTATCGTCTACTGTCTCTATTAGCACCAGTCGCGGATCGGTCAGTGGTCTTTTTGAGACAACAATGCTTACATTTACCAGACCAAGCAATCTGGCATTTGGCTGGACCTTTGACGAATCATAAGGAATGCGGAGATTATAACCACTCACGTAATAGCCTCCTGCATGCTGCATATAGGAGATATAGGATTGAATCAAAAGTGGGTCCTGACCATCGGCGAGGGGTAGTGATAATTCTACTGCGCTCGCTTGCAAAATGTTTTCCTGTTCAGCGTATACCCTCCCTGATCCAGCCAACTGCGCTGCGGCTCGTGCCAGATTGGAAGGCGTCGTAGCCATGCTTACATTATTGACCTGAGTATAGCCTACATCCAGAGCAACCAGAGAACATGCAACGCAAATGACTATGAGGACTCCTGCGACAGCCATGAGGGAGGGCGTGATCCGCCGAACTCTCTGTGAAAGCAGGTCAAGGGCACGTTGGACACCACGAAGCACCATGTGGGCACCTAGCCCGGCCAGCAGAGAGATCGGCACAAGAGCAATGAACCAGATACGAACAGGATCACGGAAATTATTGAACTCAGGCAGGATGAGTGCAGCGGTCCTGTAAAGTGGCGAGATATAGCCCAGAGTGAGTCCGGCGACAAGCACTATACCGAGAACTAGCGGCCAGACTTTGCGCCAGCATGTTACTATTGCAAGCAGCGCCAGGACGAGAACAATCCGTCCAGGAGCAACCATCGACTCCCATGCCGATCCAGGCCGTGGTTGACCAATCACCAGATGAAGAAAGGTCGAGAGCGGCATGGAATCCTTGACATCAATTGAAGCCTGGCGACTTGAAAGAGCGATTAGCTCCAGTAACGGTGACAGATAGACAGCAGCAAGCAGCAAGCCAATCACCACCGCTACTACCAGTCCTGCAACTGGTGCTCGCTGCGCTCGCCAACCGTCCTGTCGCCAACGCCTTACGAGGAGCCAGATAGCTAGTCCAGCGATCATCAGGAAGCCATAGTAAGCCATTTGCGGATGTCCGGCTAACAGGGTGAGTCCAACAAAGATGGCGAGGAACACCCCCCAACGGCGCGGATCTCGCACAGTTGCCCAGCAGGCCAGCGCGAGCCAGGGATACCAGGCAACCGTCTGGACCATAGTAATATGCCCCGCACCAAGGTGAGCCAGCAGCTTTGGGGTTGCCATGTAACTGATTGCGGCCACCAGCGCAGGCAAACGCGGCAGACCAAACGCCCGACTGGCCAGCAGCAGCAGTCCCAGACCTGCGAACAACAGATGTCCCATAATGAGCACAAGATAATAATTGCGCAGTGAGAGAAAATGGACGAGATGGGTGGGTGGATAGAAAAGCGCAGCGAGCGGATTAGCAGCTAAAGGTAGACCCCCACCGAAGTAAGGATTCCAAAGAGGCAGTTGACTATTCTGAGCAAAAGTACGCTGAATTAAAAGTGCGGTAGGCCAATGACTGGCTAGTAGATCACTGGAACGCGAGACCGCAAATAATTGATCTGATGCAAAGGGTACAGGCCAGAGAACGGCAATCGCTACTATGAGGAGTGTAACTAATTGACCAATTGCTGGCAGTCGGGGTACCAACATCACGCTCCAGCATCGGCGCATCACCGGTTGTACTCGCTTCATTTGTTCTATTCCTAATCGTCGATATGCTAATTTAATCATTGGTGTATATTTGAGTAATTTGACATGTGTGCTCTTGCTGGTATAACATAACACAACATAACAAAATCGGCAATATGCTCATACTAAAAGTCAGGGCGAGCGAATAAATCTGCTCATCTGGGTAGCGCACCCTTTCACCTCTATATCGTCCAGCCGTTCGCTGCCACACCCAGTCAGACTTCTTTTGTCCACCATCTGATCCCGTGCAGAAACAGCCAGGTGCTTTTCTCTGGCAGGATACGCAATAGTACTTCTCGCTTTTTCGCAACGCTTTGGACTGCACTGGGAAACCAGTCAGCCGCCGCAGGTACCACATACACCGATCATTTCACTGCAAATTACCTTGGAAAAGGAACTGACAGGAAGAGTCATGCAATCGATTGCAGTTTTACGAGTATAGCAGCGAGTGAGCAACTGCTGGTTCCGTTTGCATTGCCAGCGGCGCAGATGGCTCAGCCCACTGCCTTTTCTATTCAAGGCCAGTCCTGGATAAGAGAGCCGGAGATAGTTAATTAGGGAACTGACAGCCGTCATTTGCAAAGTGGAGTCGCAAGGTGTACAATCCCTTCTTGACTGGCTTCCAGGGTTGCGTCCTGGCTTAAACCTTACTCTATGTACATATCAAAAATGTTTTTTGAGGGATACTACAAAATAATGGATGCTATCGATACTCCTGTTTTATCTGCAGCAAATCAGCCATCAGTAAGTGGTTCTCGTGCCCTTCTCAGGCGGCTCTCGCGCTTCTGTCTCCAGGCATGGGAAATCTCTTTTGTCATAGCATTTGCGACTTTTTTGCGCTTCTATCATCTCTCACTCACCGAGTTTGATACAGATCAGGCCGTACTCTGGAATATGGCTCGCGGTGCTCTGGTTCATGGACTGATCCCCGCGACCAGCAATATTGCCTCTATTGGCATAGACAATCCGCCAGGATTTATTTATTTGCTCATGATAGTTGCTGCTTTTACTGCAAACCCTCTCCTGGGTGCGGTGCTGACCGCTTTTCTGAATGTAGTTGGGGTCGTTCTGACCTATGTTTTTACACGCCGTTATTATGGACGTCTTGCGGCTATCATTGCCTCCTCCCTCTGTGCAATTTCCATGGCTATGATCCTCTATAGCCGCTTTATCTGGCAACCAAATCTCTTATTGCCCCTTATCGTGCTCTATCTGCTGGCGTTGTACGTCGGGGCAGTGGAACAACGCACGGGCTGGTTCGCTTGCGCTTTTCCACTGCTGGGTCTGATGATACAGCTCAGCGGCAGCAGCATCTATCTGGCAGCTCCTCTGGCCATGGCACTGCTACTGGGATATACAAAGGTTCGTTGGCGGGATATCGCTATAGGTCTGTTCTTGTTTGCATGTATGTACCGCACCTATGCTCTCTGGGAGGCCTCAAACAACTTTGCCGATCTTTCATCTCTACTTGGGACCACTAGCGGACATGCCGTTATTGATACCCAGGCCATCATGGACTATGCCCGTTTCGTTGCGCCCCCTATTCTCCCAGCAAACAGTCCTTACCTGCTATCCACCCATCTGATTTCACTACTGCACTGGGATGAAAGAATTATCTACGTCGCACTGCTGGCAAGTTTTCTGCTGCTCCTGCTCGGATTGGTCTGGCAGCGGGTGCAGCTTGTGACCCACCAGAAGGATGAGCAGATTGAGGGGGGTTCGCTGAAAAAGTTCGAGGGGGCATGGCAGGGATTGTGGGGACGCTGGCAACGGTTCGTGGACTCACCTCAAAGGCGTGGCATTCTTATTCTTCTGGCCTGGCAACTGGTTCCCGTGCTTTTTCTCACGCGACATTCTATTAGCCTCCAGGTTCACTACTTCCTGGTCTTCATGCCAGGACCCTTTATCCTGCTCGGGCTGCTGGTCAGTCAACTGACCCGATGGAGTGCATCGATCAAGGATCTGGGTCGCTGGTGGCGTCCCCTGTTTCCCACCCTGGCTCTCCTGCTCATAGCGCTCCAGGCTTTTGGGAGCCTTGTCTGGTTACTCGATAGCACAAGTAATCAACAAAGAAATTCAACAAACTACAATACGTTGCAAGATCTGCAAGCGGCGGTCAATGCGGCTGATCAACTAGCGCAAACCAACCACTTGCATCGGGTATACATCGATACAAACGTACGGACCGTCGAGGCTTTGACGTACCTGGCGGGACAGATGCACACACCTCACACACTCTTGACGACCAACAATGCTCATTGCCTGCTGCTTCCTGGTCAGACTCAGGGACCCTCGGTGATGCTTTTTGGACCCGCCGAACCGCTCGATGAAGCTTTGGTGCGGCAATTTACATCGGCGCAACTTATAAAAGCATCGGCGCGTCTGGGTGGCGCACCCTTTCACCTCTATATCGTCCAGCCGCTCCAGGCTATATCCAGTCAGACTTCTTTCGTCCATACCCTGGCCCTTGCTCAGAAACAGCCGGGCACCTTTCTCTGGCAGAATACGCATAGTACTTCTCGTTTTTTCGCAACGCTTTGGACTGCACTGGGAAACCAGTCAGCCGCCGCAGGTACCGCATACACGGATCATTTTAATGCGAACTACCTCGGAAAGGGGACTGACTCTTCTGGTCAGTCCACCAATTGCGGTTTCACGAGTATAGCGGCGGGTGAGCAATTGCTGGTTCCATTTGTCTTGCCAGCAGCCCAGATGGCTCAGACCACTGGCTTTTCTATTCGAGGTCAATCCTCGATAAAAGAGCCGGAGATAGTCAATTATGGTCCGTTTCGCTTGCAAACTATTCAGGATCGCAGTAGTGTGCTCAACTCCTTCCACACCACATCAGGAGCAGTAAGTATAGTTGTAGAGACATAAAAGAGAAGATTATGAGTCATTCATCGTTTTGAAGCGGCGCGGTTTGCGCGTGCCTCACGGCTCAAGGTGGCAACCAGAACTGCCAGAATCGCCGCCACCAGCAGAACACCTGATATCCCTCTTAAAGGAGTGAACGCTCCTACATTATTGATGAGCAAGAGTACAATCAGCGTAGCCAGTATTCCTAGCAAGATAATCATATCGCCTACAATAAAATTGTAGATACTTTTGATAACCCTCATCAGAGCACCTCTTTTTGTTCTGAAACAGTTCCCACGCCCTGCTTTATACCTGCATACGCCTGTTTCGGAGGTGCCGCGTGCCTGAGCCAGGTGACAAGACCAAATGATACCGCCAGATAGAGAGCAGCCAGGATGAGAAGAAAAACATCAGCAAAGGGCCAGGATACGCCTAACCCCTCGCCAGTCCAGAACGTACCGAAGGAGGTGAGCATGATACCAACCACAAATTTGAGAGTGTTCTCGGGCACTTTCGTCAATGGCGCTCTTACCAACACACCAAGCAAAATGATGAGTACCCCTGCCACGGCTGCTCCAATTGCCGCAGAACCAATACCACAGGATTGCGAGCAGACGTTAGTCACGGCGTTACTCCCGAAAGTGATGACAATAAACGCCACTTCCATACCCTCTAACAAAACGGCTTTGTAGGACATAAGAACGCCGAAAGGCTGTACTTGCGGTTTCACCATTTCGCCCCGTGCTCGCAAGGTCGCCATATGCTCCTCAAAAATGGCCTCTTCATCATGAAGTGCTTTCAATCCACTATAGCGCAGAAGAGCCTTTTTTACCCACTTGAGACCAAAAAGAATTAAAAGAATACCAACGACTAGACGTAATAAATCAAGCGGAACATAACGAACCAATGCTACTCCAAGTGTGGCGACAATTACCGCCAATGTTGCTGTAGCTGCTAAAGCACCAATTAGCGAACTACGCCAGTTGATAGTGACGCCAACGACTAATACGATTGTAAATGCTTCCACAAATTCAACAGCAGATGCAAGAAATGCCGCAGTTATGACTGCCCATTGCATAGATATTCTCCTATTTCGTCGTGCGGAGCGATACGAAAGGAACGCCAGAAAGATTTAAAAAGATGACAGAGGCCCCTGGCTAGCGCGATCTTCTCTGATATCATTATAAAATATTTTCAACGGTACTCATGCACCTGTGCTGGCAATGATGCGCACTCTATGAGAACTGGATCTGAACGAGGACAAAAGTGATCCATATGTAACCCTGCCAGCGCAGGTCCAGAGCTATTTCTATGGGTATTTTTCCACAGTAATCTACACTGATCATCATAACGTACATCCCAAGGGAAGGGCAATTTGGAGTGGAATGAGTAAAAGGAGATGGTATGAGTGAGTTCTATAACAAGTTCGATCAAGTGGACACCAGACTTCATCGCTGGCTAGTACGTTACAGCGTTGTGCTATTACGTCTCAGTCTGGGAGCAGTGTTTTTAGGGTTTGGGGTGCTAAAGTTCTTCCCGAATGTCAGTCCAGCACAGAGTATTGCAACACAAACTATGGGGATTCTCAGCTTTGGATTAGTGCCTTCGAGCATCTCCATTGTGTTTGTTGCCTCTCTTGAATGTACTATCGGCCTGTTCTTCCTGACAGGTAAATGCCTGCGTCTCGCCGTATGGCTGCTGCTTTTCGAGCTGATCGGAATTCTGTCTCCGCTGGTATTGCTACCCGGCGAACTTTTCACAGGTCCCTTTCACGCTCCCAATCTGCTGGGGCAATATGTCCTCAAAGATGTGATTCTGGCAGGTGCGGGCCTGGTAATTGCAGCCACCTTAAGGAAAGATCATCCAATCATCGCTCAAGAGAAAGAGAAATGGCTGTTCTCAACAAGTGAGCTACGAATACGAGAGAGAGAAAAAGTTCTGCCTTAAGTGAACGGTGGTCGGCAGGAAGACACGTGAATGGTCGATTTGCAGAAGATCTTCTGCGAAATAGAAAAAGAAAAAAGAAATGGGAATAAACTCCAACCAGACCATGTTAATAAGAGTGTATGAGATCACACTATCAATGCATTGCTTCTGTGAGAAACGGTTTCTTCGAGCGTAGCATGAAATGTGAACACAGGAGCATATACTTATGAGATTGTATGTTGGGGGACTTCCCTACCAAACAAATGACAACGATCTGATCAGCCTTTTTGAACAAATTGGCCAGGTCACCTCGGCAACAGTTATTACCGATCGCGAGACAGGACGAAGCAAGGGCTTTGGTTTTGTCGATATGGAGAACGCTGAAGACGGACAGAAGGCCATCAGTCAGTTGAATGGAACTTCCTTAGGTGGAAGAACCATCACCGTGAATGAGGCGCGTGAGCGCCAGGCTGCTCCCCAGAGACGTTCGAATTATCGCAGCGAACGCTACTAATACCAGAAAAGTAGCAAACAAAACGGCCCCCTCAGAATTCTGAGGGGGTCGTTTTGAGTTATCCCTGCTTGTAGTAATCTTAGCGCACAGCCAGGATCACACGGTTGTCCATCTCTTGCCAGCACACACCAACTTCACGAAACCCGGCATTGCTCAACGCAGCCTCATGCAAGGCCAGCGTTTGCGTCACCTCACCATGGTCTCGCCAGTGAAAACGCCGCTCACGCTCCGCAAATTGTTCCATCAGAAGCGGTTCCTGAGCCAGCGCATCCCACCACTGGCTCCAGGTCTCGCCACCCCGCTGGATCAGTACTCGCTCCTGACGTTGAGAGAGCTGTTCTGCAAGCTTCTGAAAACTCGGCTGCTGAGGAGAGAAGCTCAAATGATCGCCATTGAGAAATAGCCCCCCTGGACGTATCACTGTGGCAAGTTGTTGATAGAGAGGAAGAAGCGCTTCTGGACGCAACCAATGGAGGGCAGTCGTTGTGAGAACGGCATCTACCGAGGGAACGTCTAACAACTCAGGCCAATCTACAGCGCGAATATCCGCTTCTATCCAGCGCAAACGACCTTCCATATCCCCCAAAGCATGCTGTCCTAGCGTTAACAGAACCGGATCCAGATCGAGGGCTAAACACCGAGCAGCAGGAAAACGAGCAAGTAATCTCTGACTCAAAGAACCCGGCCCACACGCGAGATCCAGCGCCAGGAAGGAGGAAGGCAGCAGAACCTCCAGTGCGTCGAACATCGCCGCAAAACGCTCTTCACGCGAAGGTAGATAGCCCGCTTGCTGTTGATCCCACCGCTGAAGCCATTGCTGCCAGTCAATAGCGTACATATTGTTTGTCGCTTTCTCCATTTTTCGCTCTCTTTCTGTGAAAAGAATAGTTTTAGCCCTTATGATGTTTATCATATCACGTATCGGTAGACACATCTTATGAGCCATCCCTGCTTTTGCAAAATCAGGTCAAAAGGCTTTCGGCCTTCTTTGCAGGCCACCCTATCTCATTTTATGAAGAAGAAGCTAGCCGGTTTGCCGGGGCAAATGCCCCGGCAAACCGACTCGCTTCTTCTTGTTCTCTCTCGTCGCCGGAGGCGACAGGAGAGAACAAGTGAGTGGAGGGCTAGCTCAACTCATGAAGCACATGAGCCAGAATGCGAACACCTGCCTGGATCTCTTGCTCGTCACATGCCGCATAGCCAAGCACTAAACCTCCACGGGACAGGGACTGTTTACTCATCGAAGAGAGTGCAGCGACCTCGATTCCTCGCTGCGCTGCATATCGTTCTACCTTCACGTCAGCCACGCCAGGTAGCAGTCTCCCTACCAGATGCAATCCTACTTGCGGCGCATATGCCTCAAGCAGGAGGCCACACTCGCTGCTTATCGCGGTCAGCAGGGCATCTTTCCGAGCCATATAAAGGGTACGCATCCGTCGAATATGACGAGCATAGTGGCCTTCTGACAAAAAATCTGCGAGGGCCATCTGCTCAAGAATTGGGGGATGCGTATTGAGAAAACGTTGAGCTATGATGAAATGTTTTCTCAATGAAGTAGGCACCACCATATATCCCAGACGAATCGAGGGGAAAAGCACCTTACTAAAAGTCCCAAGATAGATCACACGATCCGCTCTGTCTAACCCCTGCAAGGCTTCTAACGGACGGGCACTAAAACGATATTCACTATCGTAATCGTCTTCTATTATCCATGCGTTAGCTTGCCGAGCCCATTCTAGTAACGCTAACCGCTGCTCCATTTTCATGGTCACGCCAAGCGGAAACTGATGTGATGGAGTAACATAGACCAGCCGAGCCTGTGGCGACATCATTCTGCCTGTTGCTACTTCCAACCCATCAGCGTTCACTGGCACATAGGCGAGCTTTGCTCCAACGCTCTCAAATAGAGCTCTCGCTCCAGGATAACCCGGGTCTTCCATCCAGACGGTATCACCGCAACCCACTAACAATTGTACTGCCAGAGCGAGGGCAGCCTGCGCACCAGAGGTGATCAGGATGTAATCAGACTGACAACGCACGCCGCGCGTGACTGCAATATGGGCCGCTATGGCCTCTCGCAATGGTCGATAACCGGCGATATCCTGATAATCAGACTGACTTGGAAGCGAATGCCGCGCATGCCGAGTTAGTAGCTTTGCCCAGAGAGGATAGGGGAAAAGATCAAGATCCGGTGTCCCCAGCCGGAAAGCATGTGGCTCCTCAGGTTGAGTACGCATAAAAAAAGTAGGGATGTTCTTTCTCTGTTCAATCACAGATCTCCCAAATGGCGAGAGGTCAGGCTGGGAAGAAGGAACTTGTGTTTCTTGAGATATCGCAGGGCTTCCTTCAGGAAAAACATGTGCTACTATTGTTCCACTCCCGATAGTTCTCTCAATATATCCTTCCGCCTGAAGTTCCTCGTAAGCTGTACTGGCCGTGTTGCGCGAGATACCCAGTTCACTGGCCAATGTGCGCGTCGATGGCAATGGCTGACCAGGTTGGATCTGTCCGGCGAGAATGGCCCGGCTCAACCATTGGTAGAGCTGACGATGAAGAGGAACCAATGAGGTGCGGTCGAGAAACATCTTCTCTCGCAGTGAAATACGATTTTGCCGCATATAGCCCTTTCCTTGCTCGCTCGCTTGCAAGATCCTTCACACGGTTAAGTGACCCCATTACTATAGCTAAAAATGACCCTTGTGACAAAGCCATGATTATAATACACTAAATCGTGAAAGACATGCAAATATACCGTTAAAAAGTAATAATGTTGACAGATAATCCTATGCCTCATTTATAGAAAGGAGCATCTCACATGCAGATACATATTATTATCTGGCTTTTTTAGTAGATAAAAGTTAACTTCTTGCCATCTCTTCCTGGCAGTAAAAGTTAATTTTCTATGAGTACTATTATAATGCTTGTGAA
>DAOTTL010000251.1:0-11166 GCA_034438135.1 Ktedonobacteraceae bacterium
TGAGCGGTAATGATCCTCGGCAAAAGATCATATGGCCAGATACGCTCAGTACCTTCCTCATTGCCATAAACGGTAAAGGTAATTCCCTGGTTCAAAAAAGCCATATCAGCATCATGCTGACGCTGATGAAGAACTTCCGCTGGGATCTCTAGCAGACTATGAAATAACTTCTGATAGGCCGGACGTGGATGCCCATAGGTGTCGAACATCTCATCATACGCCTCGGCGAGACTGTAATGAACAAAAGGAGGAGGCAGCGCGAACTGCCCGGAGGTATCAGATATTACCATAGCAAAATCTCCGGCCAATAGGGATTGATACAAAAGGCCTCACACACGCGGGTGTGTGAGGCGTCATAGCCTTAATCGCCAGATCAGGCGCAAATATATTTTTATTATAGCAGCTTGCTTCAAAAGTTGTCAAGAAACCTCACTACAAGCGGCTTCAGAGCCAATAAGCTCTGAATATATTTCTCTCAAAATCAAAGAAGAGATAAAGATGGATGAGCTTGTAAGCAACTAAGTTGCTTACAAGCTCATCCATCTTTTCCTACATATATGCTACAGTTGTAAAGAAGAACTCTCTTCGGCAAGCTGTCCGAGTACGTCGTACAAATAGACCGTCTGGTTACACTTGAAATGATAGAGAGCCACTATGCTATGCTCATTGGTCTGACAATGCCTCAGCGCCTCGCGTCCAGCCTCCTCCAGACTTGAAAAGACCTCCGTGATATCCAGATGACAGACCTGTGTCAACGGATTGATCCAGGTACCAAGCCACGTGTTGGCAACATACAGGTCGGCAGCATTGGCACGGATAAACTGATGAAGACCAGCGATAAGGTTGGCCTCCGGGGGAAGTATAACCGTCCTCTCTGGATATTTTGGCAGCGCCCAGGCATCAGCACAGGTCAGAAACTCGTAGGTATGAAGATTACAAGTCACACCTCCTCGCTCTAACGTGGCATTGGAGATCTCCCGGAGAAATTTCTCAAGATACTCTGCCCCTAACTCCTTTTCCTGCTGCATCTTTTCCTGCTCCTCCATTTTCCAGCATTACATACAATGCCAATATGGTACTTAATAGCTCCAATTAAGCCCACATTGTGCACATTGTTTAGCAGGCGTATCGCTTTCAAAAGCTCTGCGAAATTCCTGATAGCGCTCCCCATGCCAGATATCGGCAATGGATTCCTGGAAGACGTTCCCCAGAACGCGCTCACCATAGTACTCTTTCGCGTTCTTATGGCCAAAGGGCGCAAAGCAGCAGGAAAGGACGTTGCCGCTGGAAGTAATGTAGGTCAGGTTATAGGGACGCTGGCAGCCGGACCAGGGACGATCGCCAAAGTTTCGGGTAATACTTTCTAAGGGCGAGGCCACCCCTGCTGCTTTGAAGAGGATGCCCCGCTGCTCACACATCTGCTCGCAGTTCTTGATGAGCGCCATCTCTTCAGCAGAAGCACGGTGGAATAGCGCCTGGGCGGAGGCCGCCAGACCCTTTTCAAAATAGACAAGTCGCTGCATGTAGACCTCACGCACGCCATGCTCTGCTGCTAATTCAATGAGTTGAGGCAGTTCATGCAAGTTCTCACGCATGGCGGTAAACCAGAGCGAAACTGCCGGTTTCTCGGCATTCTGCTCCTTCTGCAAGGTAATAAAGTTCCGTACATTCTGCCAGATCTTGTCGAAGGCATCCACTCCACGCACCTGAGCATAGGTCTCAGGCGTTGCTCCATCCATCGAGAGACGATACTCGTCCAGGCCAGCGTCGATCAATTCCTGTCCCTTGCGAGCAGTTAAAGAGATCCCGTTCGAGTTGAACAATACATAGGCCCCTCGATCCTTCAGATAGCGGACCATGCGAGGCAGATCCTTATTCAGTAGAGGCTCGCCGAGACCGTGCAGCACAACCCGATCCAGGACTGGAAACTGCTCGACGATGGTGAGAAATTTGTCATATGTGAGGTCACGATCATCTTCACGCGAGAGCAAAGTGCGAGGACACTGCTGACAAAATTCGTTACAACGACTGGTGGGTTCAATGTAAATCGAGCGCGGCAGGGTAACCACCTGAGGCGCTGAGGTGGCAGGTGCTGGCATGGTCATAAAGATATACTCTCCTTAAATGCAATCAGCAATCTGAGCAGCGGTAGCTGGTGCGAGTGACCGATCAGTTTGCAACAGAGCAGCCAGACGCATCAGATCAGCATATTCATCAACATCAAAAAGCGGGTCAAGCGAACGCACGGTCAGGCCAAGTTCGTGCGCCCTGGCAATGGTCATGGAGGCAACTTCGCTGGTGCTCATAGGAATACCATTAAAGAGATCGTGGGGACTACGCATCCCCAGCAGATAATAGCCGCCGTCCTCGGCGGGTCCCAGCACCACATCAACCTCTTGTAACGCCTGCCTGGCCTGGACAACCGTTTGATAGGCGATCTGCGGCGAGTCTGAGCCGATCACAATGCTCGCAGCATACCCCTGCTGGCACGTATACTGAAAAGTACGCAGGAGACGCTCATTGAGATCAGTTCCCTCCTGGGGAAAACACCTGAAGCCTGAGGTTATGTCAGGCACAAGTGAGGCCAGAAAGGTCGCAAAGTCGAGTTCAGGTGGCGTATAGGCCCAGTGTAGATCGCAGTCTCGACCTGCAAAACGCGTCGACAGATCATGCAAACACGCCTGATAGAGCTTTGATGTCCTCTCGTTTCCCAGGGTCCTGGCCAGGCGTGTCTTGGTAAAACCAGGTCGCGGATAACGAGCCATAACGATCAAAGCGGTATCAGGCATGCGTTCCCTCCTGGCTCCGCACATAACGGAGGGTCGTGCGAAGCATAAAGTACGCCGCCCTCACACTCCCAATCACGGTTCCAGCGACTTTTGAGCGCCCAAAACTGCGACGACGGTAGTGTATGGGCAATTCTAAAACACGATAATGTGCTCTTGCCATCTTTACAAGCATCTCAACCGGCCAACCGAACGTCATCTCATGCATACGTAGCTCACGCAACGTCGAGCAACGAATAACACGAAATGAACCAATATCATGGATTTGAACATTGTATAGACGGCGTACCAGCCCACTCACCAACCAGTTCCCCAGCCGTGCCTGCGGTGGCACAGCCCCTCGCTCGGCTCGCGAGGTGACCCGCGAGCCAATGGTCATATCTGCTCGACCTTCCAGAACTGGAGCAAGCATCTCCGGCAGGTCGGCGGGATCATCACTGCCATCTCCATCCATAAAAACAACGACTTCCGCACCCAGTTCGCAGGCAGCGAGAAATCCCTTCAGACAGGCCCGCCCGTAGCCACGTGTTGACTCACGAGCGACGATCGCTCCCCCTGAATGGGCGACGGCTGCTGTGGCATCAGTACTTCCATTATCCACTACAATGATCCACTGCGCCAGATCATCAGGATACTCGGTAAGAAGTTGACGGATAGAAGCCTCTTCATTCAGGGCGGGAATGACAATCGCAACCCTACTCATTCTTATTACGTACTCCAACTCTTCAATGATACAAAAACACTCTACAGAAAAATCGCTTTACTATTGACACGTGCCAAAATGCTCTTTTTTTCAGGATACCAGGGTAACAGGCAGATGGTGATACCCGGTCGCTCCCTCGGGCACGGTTCCACGCTGCTGCATGATCTGCAACTGCCCAGTTCCATCGGTTGCCCGCGCGACCAGCGTATAATGTCCCGTACTGGTAGGATGCCAGTCGTAGGTCCAGAATACCCAGGACTGCGAGGAAAGCGGTGGACTGAGCCGTGACTCCTGCCAGCTTACACCATTATCAGTGCTAATCTCAACTTTTTGAATGCCCCGATAGCCAGAGAACGCCATCCCTGTGACCTCAATCGTCGGCTGAATATGGATGCTGCCCTGGGGCCGATCGATACGCGAGATCGTGGGAATAGGTCCATTATACCAACCTTGAGACGAGTAAAGTCCATCGACAAAGTGATCGGTCAATTCCATGCGCGTCACCCATTTGGGATTCTCTTCTCCGTAGTGACCGGCGATGAGGACGCGTAAGGGAAAACCGTGGCGCTCCGGCAACTGCGCCCCGTTCATCCGAAAGGCCAGTAGCGTATCCACCTTCAAGACTTCGTCAAGCGGCTGACAGACGGTATACCCATCAACACTATAAAACGCTACGTAACGCGCCCCCGTTTGCGCTCCCCCATGTTTCGCTAACAATGAACGCACCTCGACCCCCTGCCAGATTGCTGTACTGACCAGGTGACTACCAACGCCGTTCGCAATGCATTCCAGGGTGATTGCACGCGAGACCGATGGCAGACTGGTGAACTGCTCATAGGTGTAGGTACCACTCTCTCCGACCAGACCTGTGATCTCCAGGCGCCAGACATCCAGCGAGGGCGTGGGATCAATGGGGTTCTGGGTGACAACATAGTGCTCATCATTGGTTGTAATGGGCGAGACTATGCCGTTACGACCCGTCTGCAAGCCGTCATAGGAGGCGTAGTTATTCAAGTACTCACGCACCAGGCCCAGGGTCCCGCCGAGCGCCCCCACTCCCAGGACACTGACGCCCGCCCTCGCCAGCATGGCACGACGATTCTGCGCAACAATCTGCCCTCCGCTAGATTCTCGTTTAGGCAGCAGCGCCCGATAGCACCAGCCCAACACCAGGGCATAGAGTGCAAAATCGAGCAGCAGTCCGAGAATGGAGACCAGCCGCGACAAATCAACTGGCAAGCCTAGAAAGTTCTGCCGAATCTCAGTCCAGAACAGCACCGTTCCCACCAGTGCCATGGCCAGACCCAGTACGCCCATCGTTAGCCACTCGCGTCGTCCCGGCCTGTACCCCATCACCGGAACCTTCAGACGCACAGCACCCGCGTAGAGAAACCCAATCATGGCTCCCAACGCAACCATAGCGAGCGTCGTTAAACCAAGAGGTGCCGTCTTGGAGTTTGGACTGAATAGAATCAACAAGTCTACAAATTTGCCCGCTGGCATTTTCTTCAGGATAAAATCCCCAAAAAGCTCGACAGGCGTGGGAATACCAGCCACCAGGCGCAAGACGAGCATACAGAATACACTCACCAGACCCGCAACTACGCCCGCACCCAATCCCGAGAACACCCTGGCGAACAACGAACCCAGCGACTTTCCTGACTTTGCCTTATCAGGAGGGACAATCTCTTCCTCGCTTACCGAAGTCACATTATCGTTTTTCATAGATTATTCCTTTCCGCGCAAAATCCACAAGATACGCACACATGAAGATCAAAGCTGACAGACCCAACTCTATTACAAGCGGATCATAGACAGTGAGATAGTAGGTACGCCAGTCAGCGAAGTATCCCGTTATAGAAACACAGGCAAAAAGCCAGACCGAACAAAGAGCCAGTATACGGGCCACCATACAAGGAACATTTACCCACTTACCCCGACCAGGAAGGAGCAGCACTATCCATGGCAGAAGCGTCGTTGTATACCAGGGAAAGACATGGGATGAAACTGAGAGCACAAGGCCAAACAGGATAAGTGCCCCGGCCTCGCTCCTGATACGCTGAAACTGGTGCAGCAAGAAAATCGCCAGAGAGGCCCCTGCTAGCAAAAAAAAGGCTGTCAGATGCTCTTGAGTGAGTATCGTTGCGAGCGGAACACCGCTGACATGATCGACAGAGAAGATCCATTGTTGGATCACCCCTGCATTCTGTCCCTGCTCATTGGCATAGGTAGAAAAAAAGCCGAAGATCTGCCCATGTCCCTGAATAATAAAGGGCAGATAACCCACGACAATCGTCAAGACACACGTTAGAGCCAGCAACCAGTCACGCCTCCAATCACGCAGCCGCACAACCGCAGCCAGCAAAAGGATCGGATACACTTTGGTCAACATACCCATGCCGATCAGAAAACCCGTCAGGACACGTCCCCATCTCCCCTCTCTCTCAGAGGCGAGCATAGCCAGCAAACTAAAAAGGATTGGCAAAACATCGACATGTCCCTGGAGCGCAAACTCAATAATCGGCAATGGACACCAGGCATAGAGCAGCAGACGCGCCGGATCTAATCCTCTACGGATTAACAAGAACATAAGGACAACGCAACTTCCCAGATCACAGAGCACAAAGACTCCCTTGAGAAAGGTGAGACTACTGGGAACAAGCAAATAGCTAAGAGCATAAATATACTGCGCTCCTGGTGGATAGAGTGAAGGCACATTGCGAAACCGACTATTGGCAAAAATAAAATCACGAAATCCCACCAACAAGGGATTCCCCGGCGCATACACATAGGGACTATAGCCATGCAGAAAAACACGTGCATCCCAGACATAGCGCCAGGAATCGTGTGAAAGATTTGGTGAGAGCGGAAGCAAAACGACCCGCAAGAGCAGAGCGCCACCCAGAATCAACCCTACCTCCAGCTTCGACCAGCGTCCACCCGCCGGTCGAGTAAAAAAAACCAGTCCACAGGCTGCCAGATAAGGCAGAAAAGCATAGACATAGACCGTAAAAAAGGGATTTATCGGCTCCGTACTATTTGGATCTGCGGGGGTGAACCGAATCAGCCAGTACGAGAGTACCAGGGAGATCGTTAAAAGGACACCCAGAATCAGAGGAAGCAACCAGGGATGGACACCAGGAACAGTTTTTTCAGAAACCTCTGATGGCAGAGGAAAACGCACTACCGTCATGCAACCTGACCTTTCCACAATGGTATAAATAAAGCCAGGACACCGTGCCAGTGTCGATGCACTGAAGCCCAGGGAACATGGCGTATACAGCTATTGTACACGCCAGAACCCCCTCCATATTTACAAAAAATGACGCTGTAATTTCTGATTGACAAAAATATCAATCCAATGCCTGAACCTTGTAAAGATGGTCCGACAAAACAAAGCCAGGAAAACGTTTTCATTAATGATGGAGAGAAAGGCATTGTTTTCTGTGCGCAGATACGTTATGCTTCCGAAGAGCATCGGCAGAAGCAGATCGAATTGTGCCATACTATCTCTAGTAAATTGTTGAAAAGAGGCACCTATGAGTTTACCGTCGTCCGATAATATCTCTCCCCTGCCAGAATCGATTGAATCAACAGGTGTGCCTCACCTTGATAGTGTTCTGGGGGGTGGCTTGCCCAGAGGATCGCTATCTATTATTATGGGACCTCCCGGAAGCGGAAAAACAACGCTAGCCAGCCAGATTGCCTTTGCCGCCGCTCACCGAGGAGAGCGTGCACTCCTATTAACCGCTCTCTCCGAATCGACGACGAAGCTGTTGGGCCATCTGCAAACATATGATTTCTATTCAGCCGACCTGATAGGAGGCGCTATTCAGGTCTTTAGTCTTAAACAATTCCTTCCTCGCTCTCCCCAGACAAATATGACGGGCCAGGAAATCGTCTCTGCGGTCCGTCAAACGCGAGCAACGATGGTTGTCCTGGATGGTTTTCAGGGCATTCGCGGTATGGAGTCCGATTTTTCTTCCGCACGTTTACTCCTCTACGAGTTGGGAGTGCGGCTCAGCCTGTTAGGAACGACCACTCTAATTACGACCGAGGCCGATGCACGTGATCCCTCACTCTTTCCAGAAATGACCACCGGAGATGTCCTGATTGGACTCTACTATACGCTGGCCGGAATGCGCTCTTTCCGCAGTCTGGAAGCTATTAAGGTTCGTGGACGAGCACCACGCCCCGGTCGCCACAGTCTCCGCATCAGCGAAAAAGGCATAGAGGTCTTCCCTCGGATGGAGACCCTCATCAGACCCGCTATCTTCGAGGGTTGGAGCGTTGAGAAGGAGGACGAACCGGAACCGGAACCGGCACGCGCACTCTTCGATATGTCCGAGCTGGACTCTCTCCTTGGCGGTGGTCTCCCCTATAGTACCGCGACTCTGCTGACCGGTAGTCTGGGAAGCGGAAAAACGCTGCTCTCCCTGCATTTTATCCTGGCCGGGATTGCCAAAGGAGAACCTGCCCTCTTTTTAGGCATGCGCGAAACTGGGAGACAATTGCTCCAAAAAGCCAGCACGTTCGACGTAGGCCCTCAACTTCGTCGGGCACTTGCACCCGGTGGGTTGCTCAAACTGCACCGCTGGGAACCTGTCGAACTGGACCCGGATCAGCTAACAACCACTCTTCTTACAACAATCGATCAGGTCGGTGTACGAAGGGTCGTCATCGATAGCGTGCTCGAACTGGAACGAGCCATTCGCGAAAGCAGTGGAGAGGAACGCGTCCATAACTTCCTGGCGGCTCTCCTGGCGGCCCTGCGAGAGCGCAACATCACACTGCTGGCCATTAAAGAGATCCATAGAAGTATCGCCACCCGACCAGACTTTTCGGCAGATCCACTGGCCATCCTGGTGGAAAACGTTGTGCTTCTCCAACATCTCGCTTACCATGGAGAACTCCATCGCGTGCTCTCTATCCTGAAGATGCGCTCCTCTAACCATGATCACTTTTTCCGAGAGTTCCAGATTGTTGCACCGGATGGATTTCGCGTGCTCTCCCTCAATGAAAGCGATCAGGATATTTTAGACGAACTTGCTGGTGTACTTGGGATTTGGAAGGATCCTGCGGCCCTGCATTTTGGTAGAGAAATACCACCAGAGAGGTAAATGCAATATCATGGACAAAAATCCAGCCTCTCAGGAATCAGGGGAAGAACCAGCGTTGATTCTCATTGTGGACGATGAGGCTGCCATCGCGGAAACACTTGCGGAGTTCGTTGGCGATCTCGGATATATGGCCATGGTGGCCTATAATGGACAGCAGGCCCTGGAGCTTGCACGTGAGCGCTGGCCAGCGCTGGTGATTACGGATCTTATGATGCCTCTCCTCGATGGCATTCACCTTGTCGCCGAGTTGCGCTCAGAGGCGGCTGAACGAGCTATTCCCTCGCCTCCTATCGTTCTGCTTACGGCTGTAAGCACACGTTCGGTCAATGGGGTGCGGGTTGAGGCTCTGATCGCTAAACCTTTTGACCTCAATCAGCTTGAAAAGATCATCAATCGTCTGCTGGGGGCAACCTGAGGAGAGTCCAGGTCATTTGTCTAGATGTGTAGTACAAAGGAGATCGATCAACTTTATGAGTTTCCCATCCTATCCTGCCACTGAGCGTCAGCAACGGATCGTAGCCCTGGCTGGCGAACTGGCCGATACATTTGCTGTGCGTGCGAATGAGAACGATTGGGAAGGACGTTTCCCCTATGAGAATTATCAGGACTTACGTGCCTCTGGCTACCTCGGTCTCACTGTCTCACAGGAGTCCGGTGGCTGGGGTGCCAATCTACTTGAGGTGACGCTGGCACAGGCTCGCCTGGCCGAGGGCTGTGCTTCAACCGCTCTGGTGACGACTATGCATCTGGCGATGATCAAACGCATGGCCATCGCGGGTTCTGAACAGTATCCCCTCTTCGACCGGATCTGTCGAGCGGTGATAGAGGAGGGGGCGATGATCAATAGCGCGGCCTCAGAACCCGCCCTGGGAAGTCCCAGCCGTGGAGGGAAACCCACAACAACGGCCCGCCGTCAGGCAGATGGGTCCTGGCTTATCAATGGACGGAAAACCTATACGACGGGCAGTTCGATCCTGCGTTTCTTCCTGGTACGCGCCAGTGTAGAGGATGAGGCCCCCTCTGAGGCCGGTCTCCCTCCGCTCACAGAGACGACACGTAACTTTCTGGTCGAACGCGATACGCCCGGATTACGGGTCGAGGAGACCTGGAATTCGCTCTCCATGCGTCTGAGTGCCAGCCATGATCTGATCCTGGAAAATGTGCGTGTGGCACCCGAGGACGATGCTGAACTGCTTGAGGGCAAAAGACCCGAAGCGCCGGTCGAACTGGCAGCCTGGGGTCTCCCACTGGTGGGTCTCTATCTGGGCATCGCTCAGGGCGCTCGGAACGAGGCGGTACGCTTTGCGAAGAGACGCCGACCAAATTCGCTGGATCAGCCAATCTCCAGTGTGCCCCATATTCAGGAGAAGGTGGCGAAGATGGAACTGGCCCTGCTCCAATGCAAGGCGGTGCTCTACGGTCTGGCGGAACAGTTTGTACGCGATCCGGCCAGCGTACCCGCCAGTCAGTTCGCGGCAGCCAAGTATCTGGTGACCAATCACGCGGTAGAGATAGTAGATCTGGCGATGCGCCTGGTCGGCGGGGCCAGTCTCTCGCTGAGCCTGCCCATGCAGCGCTACTATCGAGATATCCGCGCCGGTTTCAATAACCCACCCATGGACGATGCGACTCTGGCCCTTTTGAGTAAACAGGCCTTCACAGAGGAGTAAGGAGACAGAGATGCCAACGCGTTTCGATCATGCTGTTATCGGAGTACGTGACCTGGACGCGGCTCTGCTCACCTTCCAACGTCTGGGCTTTGATGCTCGTATGGGTGGACGCCACGAGGGCGGAGGCACGTATAACGGGCTGATCCGTTTCGGACTCGACTATGTGGAACTGCTCTCAGTCTACGATGAGTCGCTCGCACGTGCAAATACATGGGGCGAGAATGTGCTGGATGCTTTACGCGGTAAAGAGTCGTCCCTGATTGGCTATGCCCTGGCGACCGCAGCGATTGAGACTGATGCCGGACGCTTTCGTGGCACAGGTTCAGCTTTTTCATCTCCTCGCCCCATGCAGCGCATGCGACCCGATGGACAATTGCTCTCCTGGCGCTTGCTGAGTCCGGATGGCTCGTCCTGGCACCGTCCCTGGCCCTTTCTCATCCAGTGGGATATGCCCGACGAACAACGCCTGCGGATCGATCAACCTGGCACTCACTTGAACGGAGCACAGAGCTGGAGACAGGTCTATGTAGCTGTACGCGATCTGGCCAGCGCGGTGGAGATCTATACGGATCAGCTGGGTCTGAACCAGCTCATCCTGGATAATGACCCAAACGGGGCGGTAACCTTCGCCCTGGGCGAGTCTACGATCAATCTGCTGATGCCTACGGAGGATGGATCCGTTCAGCATATTCTGAGCGAACAGGGCGAGGGACCCTTTGCGCTGGGCTTTCAGGTCAAGGATCTGGCAGCTACTCAGGCGTTCTTCATGGATCAGAAGATCAAACACTCTTTTATAGCATCCAGCATGCTTACCCTGGACCCCCAGGAAACACAGGATGTACAGATCTTCTTTGTGCCCGCATAAAAGAGAAGAAGCGAGCCTTTGT
>DAOTTL010000252.1:0-5578 GCA_034438135.1 Ktedonobacteraceae bacterium
TGAAGTTCCACTTTACCCTGGCAGTTCAGGCTCCAAAGATAAAGATAGTGCCGGCCATCATAGCGTAGAGCAAGATGAGCAAAAGACCTTCGAGCCAGACCAGTTCACCATCGCGGGTAATCTCGCTGAAAAGAAAGGTTGCCAGACCCAGGACTGCCAGTTCTACAATGTTAAACACCAGATCGAGACGCACGGGGGTAAACACGCTTACGAGAATTAATACTGGTGCCATGAGCAGGGCAATCTGGATAGAGGACCCTGCTGAGGCTGCCAGAACCATTCCCATGCGTTTATCCAGGGCCATAGTTATAGTATTAAAATATTCAGGTAGTCCACCAATCAAAGGGACAAAGACCAGACCCACAAAGGCTGGATTCCAGTGGAGTGCCGCTGTGAGCGGTTCAATTGAACCAACCAGAATATCAGAGAGATACCCCACCCCTATCGTAGCTAGAGCGAGTACAAGCAGTGAGGGCAATAGGGCGGGTTTTTTTTTCTGTTGTGTCACTGCTTCTGGCCGATCCAATGGGAGGGGTTCGCTTTTATTTACGGCCACGCTCTCGGCTTGTGCTGTAGGCCTTTGATCTTCCGCTGGACGCGTAAGGTTCACCGAAGGCATCGGAGCCTGCCCCTCAGGTTTTTCCTCACTCCTTTTTGCCTCCTTTTGTACTTCGTGATCCACAATAGCCGCGACCGTATTGTCGATATGATGAAGTACCTCAGTTTTACCTGGACCCTTACTGTGAGCAACAGTGTGGCGATAGGTGAGCAGGCGCATAACTGCAAGGGCTGAGCGACCACCGATGATTGGAACAAACTCTTGATCCTTTTCCTCTTCGCCTTCATCGGGTTTATCTCCCAGGCGAAAGACGCTAAAAAGAATTGAGGCCAGGTATCCAACCAGAAGGAGAACAGCGATACAATCTGAGAGAAGAATGCCATTCTGGACAATTTGAGCTTGTGGATGTCTCTCATGCGCAGCCAGAAGTTCCGCAAAGGTTGGTAATAGCAGTCCTCCTACACAGAGGGCAAGAAGTGAGGCATACTGACTGGCTGGACGAGTCTCAAAATGCAGACGGCCAGATTTGATAGAACCGATCAGAGTCGATATGCCGAGAACCAGCAGCGCGTTGCCCAGGATAGAGCCAATGATTGAGGCCCGCACCACATCTACCAATCCATCTCGCAACGCAAAAATGCCAATAATGAGTTCAGTTGCATTGCCAAAGGTTGCAAAAAGCAGGCCACCGATACGTTCGCCCGTGTGCTCGGCAATCTGCTCGACTGCCTGACCAATCATCGCGGCCAGCGGAATGATTCCTAGAGCCGCTAGAGAAAAGAGAATAAGAGGTGGTAAGGGCACATGTAGCAATTGGCTCAGAGCAGCCAGTATTGCAAAGAGCAATAGGCCGTACAGCCAGCGTGGCATAGAGTGACCCGCCTTTCAGACAATTTGCCACTATGGCAGATAGATTCCTTACGTTTCCGCAAAAACATAGCATGTTTTTGCGGAAACACATATATTTTTGATCCTATGGTATCATTTCTGTCTACAGCATTCATGCTTAGACTGGAATGCAGCGCTGCGCTCGAAGCAGTCCCACTTCCAAAAGGATATGAGTCATCCCTCATTTTGCCAAAATGAGCAAACGCTCTTGCTGGCGTCGCAGACGCCAGCGTTTCAGGGAGAAATGGCTGAGTTTGCAAGCAGCAAAGCGGTTTGCAAACTCAGCCATTTCTCCCTTTTCTCAGGGGAGGGGTGGCTTTGCAAGCCGCTGAAAAAGTAGGGATAACTCCTAAAAAGAGAGAAGCGAGACTGTGCAGCAGGGCAGAAGCCCCGCTGCACAGTCTCGCTTCGTAACTACTCAGATGCCCTCTGTTCGCCGCAGCAGGCGGCGAACAGAGGGCATCTGAGTAGTTAACTCGCTTCTTAGGAAAAGGGGTAGGGCAGCCTGCAAAGCAGGCCGAAAGCTTTTTGTCCTGCTTTTGCAAAAGCAGGGATGACTTGCCTTTAAGCTTCTTTCGCGCTATGCTACCCAATAAAAGCTATTCAAATGGACGGAAAGAGTTTGCCTTATGAAACCATCATTTCTTCTTCGGCTACAACATGTTGCCTGGCGCAGCTTGATTGGTGCATTATTACTATTCCCGTTGGTTCCGCTTTTGCAAATTGCTATTCTGGAACCACAAGGATATAGTACGGCTCTGTTGACTCCTCAGACGAGCCTGGACTGGATTTCAGGGCATTTAGTACTTTTTCTATTGTACCGATTGTCTTTGCTATTGGGCTTCGTGCTCCTTTTGGGTCTCCCATTTGCGCTTTTTCGCATTATTGTTGCGCAGGAGATTGTGGCCCGCGCAGAGATGGATGCCGACGCCAACACCGATGCCGACTCCAACGAGAGTGATGAGAACAGCGATGAGGATAAGAACAGGCACGTCGAAGCTGGTAAAGAAGAGAACGGCATGCCCTCATATGCCTGGCGAGGCAAGGGCTTCGCAGTTATAGCAGCCTGGACTGGTCTATTGGGTCTGTTCCTGACGATCGGGGGTTTACTGGGCAGTACCATCTATCTATGGACGAGTGCAAGTACTATTAGTGCTCAGAAACCGGTTCCCGATACTTTCATTGCTGTTTCTCACCTCTTTGCAATCATTGCCTACGCCTTTGGAGGTGGATTGCTTACTCTAGCGTGCCTTTTCTTTGGCATTGTCATTGCACGTAGTGGGCGTAAACTCTGGCCTGATAGCTGGGTTGCGTTTGGCTACGCAGCCCTGGCCATAGGAGCCATTACTAGTGGCAGTGCGGCGCAGATTGCGTTGAGTGCGGCAGGTGAGCAGACACCATTAACGACACTCTCAATCTTTCTCTTCGCTCTCTGGTCATGCTGGTTCAGTATTATGGTTGTACGTTTACGATCTGAGTAGACAAAAGCCAATTTATCGCAACTATTGGGCAGGATTTTTTACCCTTCTTGTGGTCGAGAGTAGGCAGAATAAGCAAATTTCCAGTATTTAATCGCTTTATCCTGTTGACCGCAGGTTTCCAGCAATTGGGCCAGCCGCCCATAAGTTTCAGCAAGCTCAACTTTTGCCTGTGTGCGGGCAAGAGTTACATCAGCTTTTTGATACCATTCAATAGCCTGATTTACTAAGAGATTCGCTTCTTGCTGATTGGAAGCATTTTCAGATTGAGCCTGAACAACTTTGCCGCATACGAGATAAAGCATCCCTAGAAGTCGGCCTTCCTGAACACGTCCTTCGTACTCCAGTGCGCGTTGACAGTAGCGCCAGGCTTCATCAAGTAAACCTTCTTCGCGCCGCAGGTCGGCCAGGGCTGTCAGATTTGCCAGGATCATCATCAGACTATTGACGCTCAGAGCAAGTGTTAGAGCTTCAGTATAATAGTAGGAAGATTCGTGAAATTCGCGCATCTGATAGCAGACACGTCCCAGCAAGTTTCGCATGCGACCTTCTAGATCTTTTTGAGAACGATCCACATATAATTGGAGTGCTCGTTTTCCGAAATCGAAAGCCTCATCAAAGTTTCCGAGGTGGCGATGTGTATCGCAGAGACCATAGTAGATGTCAGGCAGGTTAGTATGCATCACATCGTCCTCACATAGACGAAGAGCGTCTTTGTAATGTGTCAGGGCGACGGCATAGAAGCCAGTTTGTGTATAAGAGGTCCCTAAACCCATACGGGCTTTGATACGTACACTTACCACATTCATCCGTCGTTCATCGAGCAGTCGAATGCACTGAGTATAGTGGCCAGTTGCCTCCTCATAGCGCTCGATATTGACGGCAATGTCTCCAAGAAGGAGGAGATATTGTGCGCGGCGTCGGCGTTCTGTCTGGCCAATTGATTGGATGGTCGCGGCTTTTTCCTCTGGTGAGTCCGAGGGGAAGAGAAATTGTGCTGCTTCATCCCAATTCTGGTGAAGGGTGCAGCACCAGGCACGCAAGTACGCAATCTCGCGTTGCTGTGTAGGGTCGTCTGCCTGGATCTTCGCCAGGGTCTCTAATGCTTCTTCCTCCTGCCCTTCAGTGATAAAAAGGTGAGCGCGATTCAATAGCAGTTCAATAGTAGTTGTTTCTGACATAGAGTCAATACCTCCCTAGGAAATGAACGTTTTTAAGTATAGCATATTTTTACACATTTGAGGTAGGTGTAATCTGAGTATATAAGCAGAAATATGGAGCTTTCGTACATAAAATACAACGGAAACCTTATATCTTCGCCACCGCGCCCACAGAGTGACAAAGGGATCTCCGTCAGATAGAGTATAACCTAAAATACCTTAAATGCACAAGATATGGTATAAAATAAAGAGAAATTTCAAGGCTCTCATGAAGCCAGAGAACTCCTTTTAGGATATTTAGAAGTCCATTTGAAATTTGTCTTCATATAAGCTTTTTTCCTGATGTATCGTTTAAATTCTTTCTTGCTGTTTGCTATGAGTCATCCTCAATTTTTCAACGGCTTGGAATGGCGCCCATCCTAAGAACAGAGGAGAAAGGGATGAGTTTGCTAGCAGAGAAGCTGCTGACAAACTCATCCCTTTCTCCTTTAAAATCTGGCGGCGCAGCCGCCAGCAAGAGTGTGTGCTCGTTTTCGCAAAATGAGGGATGACTCAGAGATGGCCTGTTTTGCTGGGTCCAGGCCCAGCAAAACAGGCCATCTCCTCTTGTCTTTCTCTGCCGCCTCAGACGACAGAGGGAGAACGATTTTTGAGAGATCCTGCTGTACTATTCAGCGGTGGTTGACTCAGATGGAGATGCCTCACCTGTGGGAGCGCTATCTCCATAAATCAGTTCGGTCAGTTCTTTACGGGTGTTAGCGATGACCGAGCGTAGACGAGCCATTTGTGCTGGATCAGTAAAAGCGCTACGGCCCGCGATTGCAAAGAGGCGTGCGACCTCCATCGATTCGGTGCGCAGTGCCTGCATCTCAGGACGAGGTCCTGGGGGACGACGGCCTTCGGGTCCTCGCCCATGGCGCATCCAGGGGGGACCAGAGAATTGTTCTTGCTGCTGGTGTTCGGTCAGCATTGTTCGTCCGCTGTCTGTAATGCTGTAGACTTTTTTCCCTTCGGTCTCCTGAGAGCTGACAAATCCACGCTCCTCTAGCATCTGAAGGGTGGGATAGATGGAGCCGGGACTGGGGGTGTAGAAACCGCCAGATCGCTCCTCCAGGGCCTTGATCATTTCGTATCCATACATGGGTCGTTCGCGCAAGAGTTCGAGAAGTGCAAACTTCATATCACCGCGTCCAAAGAAACGTTCACCTCTGCCACCACCTTCGTGATGTCCGCCAAATGGGCCTCCTCGTGGACCAAAGGGTCCTCTAAAGCCTCCCATACGGCTCATCTGCCAATGGCGCATGCCATGGTGTACCCGTTCTCGTGCTTCATTCATCCAGGGGGGAGTCCAATCGGTCCCCCAGTCGCTTCGGTTGTCTGGACCAGAAAATTGATAAGCAAATTTCCTAAACATAGAGTTTTTCTTTTCCTTTCTTTACGATATATCGTAATCTATTCTTAATTATAACGATATATCGCTAATTGTCAAGGGG
>DAOTTL010000253.1:0-5848 GCA_034438135.1 Ktedonobacteraceae bacterium
TAAAACGGGTCAGATCCTGCAATCACTAGCTCTGCCAGATCGTACGCAGAATTCACAGCGATTTGTCCGTAGAAATGCTATCACCTGGTCACCACACACGCGCTCCTGGCTGGCAGTGACCGATTACGACATAGTGACGGTGTGGGATGCCCAGGCAAATAAGTTGCTGGCCCGTTTGACTACCGATGATCCCGCCGCGCAAACAACGACAGTCAGTGGGGGCATCACAATGGGTGTCCAGGTCAACGGACTCGCCTGGTCGCCCAATGGACGCTATCTGGCAGGCAGCTATGAACACAGTCACCAGGTCTATATCTGGGATATGCAAAACCAGACTCCGAAGAAGACCAAAGAGGGTTTCCATATTCAGGAGATGCTCTTCGGCGCTAACAGTGGCCATGGAGAGTCTGCCGCAGGTTCCCAGGGCGTTTCTAAAAATGTTACCATCATTGATCTCTCCTGGTCACCCGATGGACGCTATCTGGCCACAGCCTCCAATGATACTACGATCGTGGTCTGGCAGGTTGACGGCAGCTAGTTATAAATCATACCTGATTTTTCTGCGGCTTGTAAAGCCGCCCCACCCCTGAGTTCAGGGTTTCGCAAAAGTCACGGCTCAGTCCTGGCCAGAGCCCCTTCCCAGGAGAAAAAGATGGATGGGTGGGGAAGAAACGACTTTTGCGAAGCCCCACCCCTGAGTTCAGGAGGAGTGGGAAGGGCCGTGGCACCGCCCTTCCCACTCCTCCTTTTTTTGACCTGGGGAGGGGTTCCTCACGAGCATGAAATAGCCCTGAGATGTGGCGGCCACAAAGCACAAGAAGAAACGAGCCTGGTTGGCAGGGCGTCTGCCCCGTCAACCAGGCTCGTTTCTTCGTTTTTCGAGGGGCGGCTGTGCCGCCACCAAGAGCGTTTGCTCATTTTGCAAAAACAGATATGGTTCATATTTTTGATTATGCTGGAGAAACTGAAATATTTGCTCTGCAAATAAAGAGCTTTCTATTGTAGGGGCAAATGAAGCTAGATTTGAGTGATTGCTCATACACACCAGAACAAAAGTGAGTGAAATTGAAATGGGAGATCCTGGTTTTGTGGCTGACCAGTTCGATCAGTACCTGCGCGAATTTTTATTGAAACAGACCGTGTTCTTAAAACAGCTTCTAGCGATCTACGTTATACGCATGCATGCATCTTATGGTGAGGTTGTTTCAGTGGTGGTTGATGAAGTTTTTCACGATACCCTGCTGGAAATCATCGCGCATCAGGAGCGTTTTATGTCTATGCAAGAGCCTCGTGCCTGGTTTCTCGCTGTCTCAATGAACGTTTTGAAGCGGCGTCGTGCCCGCTTTGCGAAGCGCGAACGATTTGAGATCTTGCTTAGCGATCTATGGGAAAGTTCTGCGTCAGGAAGCGAAGCCGACTTGCTCGATCAGCTTACTGGTAAAAGCGTGGCTGGACCTGAAGATGTGCTGGAAACGTCCGAACAGGTCCGCAGTCTTCTCTCTCTGGTTTCAAGCCAAGACGCACAGGTGCTCGATCTGGCCGTTTTACGCGATCTTGATTCAACTACCGTGGCTAATCAATTGGGGATCAGTCCGCCGGTTGTGCGTTTACGTCTCCATCGGGCACTGGGCCGTTTGCGTCGGAAGTTACAGGGATATCAGGCTAATCAGAAAGAAGAAAGGGAGTAATTGCTATGCCGTATTTGTCATTGTTACAACATCTCTCTCATAAGCACAAACTGCGTGGCTATCTGACGGCTCTGGAGGAAGGCGATCTTGAGACAACTGCTACCCTCTTAGAGCAGGCTGCGCAAGATAGAGTGCTGGCACAGATGATTTTTGACTCGCATGCCAATGGTCAGGCTGATGCAGTGCCTTTCTTGCGATCCGATATGTATCCGGTGGCACGTACCAGATCTCGTAGTGTGGTACGTGTCGTTGAGCGAGTTCTGGCCGCTGTGCTGGTTCTGGCGCTCATAACTGGCTGGTTTGCGCTCGGTTATCTGCATTCATCGAGTGGCACGCCAGGCCATTTCAGTGATACAAGTGTGCCATCTCTTGGTGCTCCGATCGTGACACTGCATGGCAACTTTAATGGTATCAATCAGTGGTCAGCCGATGGGCATACTTTTATCACCGTGCAGGTTAATGAGCAGAAGCATGAACTGGAGGCCCATTATCTGACCATTGCGACCGGACATACCACCGTTTATCCCGTGCTTGATGCTTCCTGGATATCTGTGATAGGTAGTACAAATATTGTCTATCTAGCGATGGATCGCTACTTGCTGGCCTTACGGGCTCAAGGTGAGAAGCACGCAACACTTGAGATCTGGGATGTTCTGGAACAGCATGTTGTGATGACGCAGACTATCCCTGCGCGTATTGGGGGCGATAATCAGATTCTTTCGCCCTGGATTTTTTACTCGAACAGTGAGCAGAAGTTTGCTTTGTACTCGCCTGATGGGACCCTTTCGATCTGGGATGCCGTAAGAGGCAAGAAGCTTATTACCTGCGAAGGTAAAGTTCCACTCATTCAGGATCTCCCTCATCTCCATTGGTATAATCACGATCAGGATCTGTTATTCTCACACGTTGACCCCCCGGCGGACGGACAGAGTCAGGTTCAAGCATGGAATACAGTCACGGGCACGCGTTTATTCGATCTGAATGGATCGTCCAAGCGAACGTATGATGTGCCTCTGCTTTCACCAGATGGCAAATATCTGGCCCTTTCTGCTGGTCCACACGTTGCATCAAATGGCAACTTTCAACCTGATACGCTGGAAATTCGAGATGCTCTCACGGCTAAAGTGCTTCGTAGCTTTCGCGTGACCTTTACCGGTGGGATAGGGGAGATAGGGATGAGTAATTCCTGGGTGTCTGATAGCCGACGTTTGTCATCAATAGAGTTAAGCGACACGGGTCCAGATGCGCAGAAAATGCTTGTACGTGTCTGGAATGTTTTTACGGGCCAGACAACATTGACGTTTTCTGCTTCTTACATTGGAGCGATCTGGTCTGGCTTTGTGTCGCCGGACGACGGTCAGTATCTTATAGTGGGTGCGCCAGATGGGACCTCTATGGATATCTGGCACTTGAGCGATGGGCATGAGGTGACTGTGGCGACTCCGGGAATCTATGCAAGGAGCGATTCATTTGTTAATGCGAACGATCATCAAATGATCATAGGTCAAAGAGGCAACTTTGATATCTGGGATATGGCCAGCGGCAAACTACTCTACAAGTATCATGGTTACACGCCCTTCTCCCTGCCTGGCGTAAGCGGAAGTCAGGTTTTCTGGTCACCTGATGGGAAGTATCTGACCCTGGTGGCGGGCAAATCGATCTCAATGGAGAATGGACTCTTGTCTATCTGGCGCTTGCCCTGATATCTCTTACTTTAGCACTGGTTGGACTGACGGGCCGCACAGCAGCCCGTCAGTCCAACCAGTGCTAAAGTAACTACTACCCTTTGATGCGTATGTACTGGCGTTTTCCGACTTTCACAATGGCTCCGTCAATCACATCTACGGCGAAGTTGGCATCGGTTACCCGTTCGGCCTCGCCATTTTCGCCGTGGAGGAAGATCGAGACCCCGTTTTGGCGGATGAGTTCACGAGCTTTGCTATTGCTGGCAGCCAGGTGGGTCTCAACCATAAATTCGACGATATTTTTGGGCGTTGTGAGGTAAAACTCAGGAATAGTTTCTGGCAGTTTTCGCTCCGAGAACTGATGGATAAAGGCTTCCTGTGCTTCCTCTGCGGCGGTGGGACTGTGAAACTCCGTCACGATCTCGTGAGCCATGCGCAGTTTTACATCGCGAGGATTGAGCGTTCCCGCGGTCATTTTCTGCTCGAACTCATCGAGTTCTTCAGTTTCAACGTCGGTCAGCGATTCGAAGTAGATGCGCATCGCGTGATCGGGGAGAGACATCAGTTTGCCAAACATCTCGGTGGGCTGGGCAGTCATAGCGATATAATTGTCCAGTGATTTGCCCATTTTTTTGACCCCATCGAGTCCCACAATCAGATTGACCGTCAAGATCTGCTGTGAGGGTTGTCCGAAAAGTGGCTGCAATTCTCGTCCAACGAGTAGATTAAAGGTTTGATCGGTTCCTCCGAGTTCAACATCAGCACGTAATGCCACCGAGTCATAACCCTGGAGGAGAGGGTACATAAATTCAGAGAGATAGATTTCAATTCCACTTTTATAGCGTTTGGCAAAGTCGTCTCGTGCCAGCATTTGAGCCACCGTTTTGTAGCCCTGCAATTTGATCACGTCTTTGAGCGTAAACGCATCGAACCATTCACTCTGAAGACGTATCTCGGTCTGGTTGCGATCAACAATTTTGAAGACCTGATCCAGATAAGTCTTAGCGTTCGAGTTTACCTCTTCTTCGGTCAGAGCCTTGCGAGCCTCTACGCGACCACTGGGATCGCCCAGACGGGCTGTCCAGTCACCAATCACAATGACTGCCTTATGGCCCAGACGCTGGAACTGGCGCAGTTTGCGTAAGACGACTGCGTGGCCGATCGTCAAGTCATAGTGAGTGGGATCAATTCCCAGTTTGATACGCAAAGGCTGGCCTGCATGGCCCTCCAGTAACTTCTGACGCAGGATTTCTCTTTTCTCCACCAATGAGACACTACGATTTAATACATAATCTATATCTTTTGCTTCTTCTTGCGGTTTTACCGTCATTGAGTGCTCCTCCGAAAACGTGACTTAAGTCTCTGTATTCTACTACTATAGAGGAGGTTCGTCGAGTAGCGAGAGTTATTTCAGGCTTTTGCAAAAGCCTCCCTCCCCCTTACAAGTAGAGCTTTCTTGTCGATCTGCTGCATCGGGCCTGGCAGGCCACCCCACCCCATTTAACAAGAGCAACTGGTGTGTTTGATGGCGCATTCGCGCCATCAAACACACCAGTTGCTCTTGTTGTGCTCTGTCGCCTCTGGCGACAGAAGGAAAGCGAGAAAAACCTCTACCTGTAAAGAAGGTTGAGGGCGTGATAAGGACGCGGAGAGCACAGCGATCCAACATATATGTTGGGAGGGTGCGTGGTAACCCAAAAGTAATAGAGAGAGACGCTTTTAATATCCACTTAAAACTATTGCATGATACTAGGAGAGAGAACGCAGTTTTTTCACCTATCGCCAATCAATTCTAGCATGAAAGCGGAATTGTGGTGAGTCTAGCGAAACTCAGATATTCTATCTGTGATCATAGATGATGGTCTATCGCAGAACGTTTGAGACTTGACTATTTCTCTGTTAGAACTTGCATTTTTAGTTCCATGTGGCTCGCGGTGCTTGCATGCTTTCGGAGGTAATGATGTTCTCCGCTGATCATAAATCGGAGCACTCCATCCAAAATATATTGATGTTTGTGAATATTATTATTTTGCTGCTGCTGCTGTCTGCTTGCAGTCAAGCGGTTTCTTCCGCGACTTCGCTGAGTGGGCATTTGCTGATTGAGGGATCGACTGCTCTTCAGCCTTTGACATCTCGTGCGGCTGCTTTGTTTCAAAGACAATTTCCTCATGTGAATATTCGGGTAAGCGGTGGAGGGAGTCTTTTTGGTCTGGACGCAGTGACCAGAGGGGATTCCGATATAGGAGACTCCGATGTCTATGCTGATCCGACTCTTTATCCAGATCCAGATTTGACCGACCATATTGTCTGTATTGTCCCGTTTACAATGATCGCCAATCCAGACATTCCAATTTCCACTCTCACACAGCAGCAAATTATCGAGATCTTTGTGACTGGAACAGTACGCAACTGGAATCAACTGGGAGGGCCGGATCTGCCGGTTGTGCCAGTAGTTCGTTCGGATACATCGGGTAC
>DAOTTL010000254.1:0-8643 GCA_034438135.1 Ktedonobacteraceae bacterium
TATTATATCAATTGTATCTCCCTGCGTCGAGAAAGCCGGAACTTTACCGGATCTAAAAAGAGGTCCAGAACGGGCCATGCGGCACTTGTCACGTGGCCCGTTCTGGACCTCTTTTAGATCTGATAATCCATTTCGCCGTTCCAACCCTGGGTTAGCTCTTCGTGCTCGACCAGTTTCTCCCCACCTTTGACCAGGAGTTCAGAGGGTTTGGAGGCCACGACAGAATTAGGAGGGACCGATTCCAGAATTAGAGCCATTGCGCCAATTTTGCTGCCGTGTCCAATCGTCACGGGACCCAGGATGGCGGTTCCTACGCCGATCGAGACATCGTCCTCAATCGTCGGATGGCGCTTTTGGAGGCGACCTTGCACCGGTTGCCACCATCCAGTTGCTCCAAGTGTTACCTGGTGGTAAAGCATGACATTGTTGCCAATAATGGCCGTTTCGCCGATAACTACGCCTGCACCATGGTCGATAAAGAAGCGTTTGCCGATCTGTGCGCCTGGATGAATCTCGATGCCATTGGTGATAAAGCGAGCGAATTGTGAGATGACACGAGGAATAAAGGGAATGTGGAGCTTATAGAGTGTATGAGCAATGCGATGATAGAGAATTGCCCACGCGCTCTGATAGAGCAGGGCTTCAAAAATATTTCTACAGGCAGGGTCTTTCTCAAAGATTACATCAATTGCGTCCGGCCAGACCGTTCGGATACGTGGTGTTTTGCTCGGAGCCGGGATAAAAATACCAGGTGGAAGTTCTGGTAACCGGCTCATTTCATCTGCTGCATGAGAAGAGTGATTCGCCTGATCAGGGGTGGTTTGTGACATCTTTGTTTGTCGCCTTTTTTTCCCTCTATTGCAAAGTGTGACCACTATTTCATCCTGTTTGGAGTGTAGGACAGGAGAGGAAGGATTGTCAAGGGCGATAGATTGAAGATATGGTGGCGCAGGCGTGAGGAGTGTGACTTCTGAGAAACCCTGGGATATCCAAAAAAACCTCTTGACTATCCACACGATGTCCCGTATACTATGGTCCAGGTGAAAAGCCTGTGGTGACCGTAGCTCAATAGGTAGAGCTCTGGATTGTGGCTCCAGTGGTTGTGGGTTCGAGCCCCATCGGTCACCCTTTTTAGTCGAATATATTCCTCTTTCATCAACTGCCCCTTTATTCAAAGACCTGGGGACAGATGAGCAATTATGATAATCTTTCCCCGCTTGTTTTCGATGCCTGAGAGCAATCTTGTACACTTAGACCTCGAACTCCTCGTGTTTTTGTGCGTATCCCTGGGCCTGCGTAGACCCATTGTCGAACACCAATTTCCAGTCCATGTACAGCTAACGATTGAGATAAGCCTTTCGCCTTCTTTGGTTCGTATCCGTATGTCTCGCACCAATGTGCATAGGAGATCATGACGTCGCTGTTCGCTATCCATGCTCCTTCAACTCTTTTACCGCATGCTTCTAGCCACAATCCAACTGTGTCTTGTTCTGATCGCTGTGCCTGTAGAAGACTGTTGACCGCTTGAGGAGTAAAAGGCCTCCGCCCTTCGTGTTGATACCACTGATCTAGAAGTTGCTCCATTTTGCGAGACGTGTCTGCTTCCTCCAATGGTGTGTAGACGGTGACTTTGAGATCTGGCGTGTCAAAGACCTGAAAGGTGAGACGTTCAAACATGAGATACCCCACCTGTGGATGGTTGAGCGTTTTTCGCCCTTCTTGTCCACTAAGTACCTCATGATCAGGCCACCAGGCACGAAATTCAGGACTACAGAGCATGAGATCATGGATCAACTCGGTTAATAGGGCATCTCCAGGATGACGACCACAACTGCTACGGAATTGTGCTAAGAGCTGTCGCGCATCTTTTTCCCAATCGACGACGAATTGCCGAGACAAGGGATTGGTGAAGATGCCCCAGATCGTATTGCGTTCACGGATGGTTCTCTGGCGGTGATCGCCAAAGACAGCGCATCCGGCATCATTCCAGGCCAGGATATCCCATCGTCTTCCTGACACAAAGGCCGGGCGAGCGCCAAACTGATCAAGGAAATGTTGTAACGCTGGACTCACGATCTCGGTTTCCAGCAAAAGCGCCGGAGGTGCTTGTTGCTGGGCTAAGAGGAAGAGATGGCTGCGTTCATTCGCATCCAGACGCAACGTCTGCACCAGGCGCTCTAAGACCTGCGTTGAAGGTGTAATAGCACGTCCCTGCTCTAACCAGGTATACCAGTCCACGCTGACCCCAACCAATTGTGCTACTTCCTCTCGTCTGAGTCCAGGTGTTTTGCGCCTGTTTCCTCGTGGCAGCCCCACATCTTCAGGAGTAAGCCTTGCCCTGCGCGTACGCAGAAAATCTCCGAGTTCGTGCAAGCGATATTCTTGTTGCTGACTTACCATGCTCTTTTGTCCTCACATGTGGAATGTCCACGCTCGACCCATAGGAATCTTATTCCTATGATTTCTGTTCATCTTGTCCTGTGATACCTTTTAGTATACCATGACAGACATGCAGGTGAATTGCCTGCGCAAGCTGACCTCCTTTCTTGCTGAGTTGGCGAAATACATGTAAGATGTTCTCAAATTATCTGGAACGAAACGGATCAAAGCGCAAACGCTTTGATCGGGAGAGATGTCTATGGCTAACCAGGAACATCTTAATCTGCTCGCTCAGGGAGTAGAGGCATGGAACCAGTGGAAAGGAGATACCAATGAGGTATCTCCTGGTCTTACACGAGAGATCCGCTACGATGCTGATCTGAGCTATGCTGATCTGAGTGGGATTGATCTGAGCGGAATCAATCTAGGAAATATCAAGCTCTCAAATGCAAATTTTGCCGGAACTAACCTGTCTGGAGCGTATCTTATCGGGTCTGAACTTGCTGAGGCTAACTTTTCTGGTGCTCAACTTACTGGAGCCGATCTCAGGGGAGCCAGGGCCTGTGCCTCCTTCAGTAAAGCCGATCTCAGAAATGCTAATTTGAGTGGAGCCGACCTGAGTGATGCTGACCTCCGGGGAGCAAATCTTAGCGAAGCCGATTTAAGCCACGCTAATTTGAGCGCTGCTAACCTCCAGGGAGCCAATATCAACAGAGCAAACTTTAGCGGAGTCTATGCTGGCTTCAATCTCCTGGATGCCTATCTTCATCGTGCAGAGATCCGCCGTGCGAAGGAAGCCGGTGCGTTGATGAATCAAGCTCATGCTGAACGCCAGCGATCCGAAGAATATACGAGGCCTTTCCTCAAGAAGCAAGGAAAGAGTCGCGATATCGTCCTCTATACCCGTATGAACCATAGATTGTTGCGTTTGATAGGGGCATCGCTCCTTTTTGTGGCTGTCGGGATCTGGCTACTGCTCACTCCTGGGGATCTGATACATGTGATTGTTGGAATTATCTCAACCACACTTGGTAGTCTGGGAGCGGTGAACTTTCTGCTCCTATTCTTGCTCCAACTATTTAATCGCACCCCTCTTCTTATTGTGAATGATGAGGGTATTCACTATTTCTTTCCATTTCCGCTCGCATCGATAGAGCGAAGTGGCATGGCACATCGGGACGTCACATTCAAATGGAAAGAACTTGGAGCACTTGGAGTCATCCAGATGGGACGAACCAACTCTCTTGCCATCTATACCTTAGCCAAACGCTGGCGCTCCGGGTGGTCTCCAAGTATGCTCCTTTCTCAGAATCTTTTACCAATCTCAGTCAAGCGGTTAGTGAACTTGATTCAAGAGCATTATCAGGTACATCTCGATGCTTATCACATAGCAAACGTTGAGATAAGCGATACATTTTCCTCTCAAAAAAGAGAAGAGAAAACACCATGATAATCACTCTGGTCGCTCGGCTAATGACGACTTCACCTCTAGAAAGCGAGCCAGAATAAATACGAGATCCGAGAGTCGATTGAGGTAGCGCATAATCTCTCTGTTCTGAATGGTTCCCTCGTGTAATAAGCGTGTGATCACGCGCTCAGAGCGTCGAATAGCTGTTCGTGCAAGATCAAGGGCAGCCCCGTCGAGCGTATCGCCGGGGATGATAAACCTGTCAGGAATGTCTACGGACCGTTTAATTTCCTCCTCCACTGCTTCTAAGCGTTGTACGTGTTCGGCAGTGATATACAATCCCACTTTAGCCTCATTTTCCTGAGGAGTCGCCAGATTTCCCATGAGCAGATAGAGTTCTTGTTGGATCTGGTAAATAATTTCTTTCACCTGCTGATTGCTCATAACAGCACGAGCAAGTCCTAGTGCTGAAGTAGCTTCGTCAACAGCACCAAGCGCCTCGATGAGCGGATCGTATTTAGGGACGCGAGCACTTCCAAGCAGACCCGTATAACCGGTATCACCTGTGCCAGTTGTGACTTTTGCCATAGCTCTTCCTCCTCAATTTGGTATAATCTTGCACGTTTCCCATTTTTCTTTGTCCTTATGGTATGTCTCAAAGTATATCATGGCTCATATAAAAGAATATGAGTTGTCCTTGCTTAAGAGCAAAAAAAGAGCAGAGAGCTATGAGTCATCCCTGCTTTTGCAAAAGCAGGAGAAAAGGCTTTCGGCTTGCATAGCAGGCCGCTCCACCCCCTTTTTCTCAAAAGAAGCGAGCCTGGTTGGCGGGGCATGCGCTCCGCCAACCAGGCTCGCTTCTTTTTTCGGGGGGTTTAGTCAGGTTTCAGAGATCCCTGTGCAATCACAGGACCCTTGGGGATAGTGGGACTGGCCAGGGGACCTTTCTCAAGGCTGATAGCGGTTGCATCATATCCCTTGATATCACCTGGAAATTCCAGCGTTGCCTCGCCATTGCTCACATTCAGCAAGCCCAGACTATGAGGTTGATTGTTCTGGATGAGCCAACCTTGATAGACATGGGTGCCAGTAAGCTGAGGCAAATTATGAAGAGTCAGGACGGTGATATGTTGCTGGGGAAAATAGAGGAGATCTCCACTGACATCACTGGTTGCACTGCTCGATCCATGTAACTGGTAGGCCACTGGCTGGACCAATGATGTCGGTGCCGGACGTTGTGCGATCTGTTGCCGCAGTGAGAGATTCCAGACCAGCATTCCGCCAAGCAGTAGTAGTAGCATCGCTGCAATAGTGGCCAGAGTCCCTACACTTCTTTGATAGCGGCGGCGAGTCCGGCGCACCAGGAGTTCGTTATCGCCATTAGAGGGGGATTCAACTGTCTGGCTACTCCTTTTAATTCTGTCGAGAACCTGCGTTTTTAGACGCTCAGGTGGATTCACGGGTGGAACTGAGAGTGGAAAGAGATCCACAATCTCTTGCAATTGCTTAACTGTACGGGCACACTTAGGACATTCGGCCAGGTGAATATCGACTTCCTTGCGTTCTTCCTCACTCAATGCATCCAGTGCGTATGCTCCTAAAAGCTCTTCGACTTCCTGACAATCCATTGAAGTCTCTCCCTGTGGTGTACTATCCCAATGTTGTGGCATCTCAGCTTCCTCCTCCATTTTGTTCGAGAATTCGTTTTAAGCGCAGCAGGCCGAGCCGCATCCGTGCTTTGACGGTTCCAAGGGGAATTTGGTAACCTTTAGCGATCTCTGTCTGGGTCCAGCCCTGGAAATATGATAACTCGATCACCATGCGCTGTTCATTAGAGAGCATTGAGAGGGCTTTGCGCACCTGTGCTCCCTGGATAGAGTTCCAGGCTTCCTCCCAGACATCAGGAGTGATAAGCGCATCGTCGTCCTCGAACGTCAGCTCATCCAGAGGTGCAGCTTTGAGGTCCTGGTGTGAACGCAGTTTACGTAGATAGTCGATGGCGCGATGGCGAATAATTGCCACCAGCCAGCTGCGTACTGCTCCCGAACGGGAAGAGTACGAGCCGGCGTTTTGCCAGATTGAAACAAAAGTTTCCTGCAAGAGGTCTTCCGCTATCTGATGATCGGGGACCATCCGATAGGCGATAGAATAGAGCAGGCGGGAATAACGTTCATAGAGCATATCCAATGCCCAGACAATCCCCAATGCCAGGGCATGGATTAAGGCTTCGTCGCTCATGTCTTCAACCGGAAATGACGTGATTTTCGGGTCCTGAGCTGATGTAGGATTGCTCTGTTTGGAACCCGCCATCTTATTGCTCTTTCTGGCTGTTATGCCTCACAGGTGTAGTCGAGATGCGATAGTGCCCGCGATTTACGAGGCAGTAGCGTCCGACGAAGATACTCGCAATGATGACCATAAGCGCACTGGCCAGCCAGAAGAGAGGCGAGGTTGTGTTACTTGTTGCTGTGACCTGGGCATTGGGATCGCTTCCAGTTGCAGGCAATTGCGGAATGCCCTGGACCTGTGTGCTTACGAACTGTAACTTGGGACTGCCATTCAAGAGGCCAACCGCGAAAACGCTGGTCACTGTCCACGGCTTTAAGTTTTCTTCAAGGGCATTCATTCCCTGTAGTGTTCCACCAGAGACGTTGAGTGTGTATTGTCCAGCCGGAAGTGCGACATATTTACTACTCTGCTCATAGGACAGTCCTGTCACCAGGGAAGTATCACCATCTTTAACGTTGACTGGCTGTGTTCCTGGCGAGAGATGATAGACACGCAACTTGGCATTATTCTTGTTCACTGTGTTGTCGTCTGTAAAAACGTGGAGCGAGAAGCCACTGGCCGTTGTGCCGATTGCCGCCACTGTGTAGACACTGCCGGGCTGAACATCGATGGTCTGTGTCAGTGCAGACGCGTTAACTCCTTTGCCAATCAATGCGGCCTGGACCTTGTGTTGTCCGCTTGGCAGAGGTACATAAGCTGTCACTGTGGCGAATTGAAAGTTGCTCAAGAACGGATTCCCATCAACGAAGACATCAACGGTCCCTATATCTGGCGATGCATGGATAACCCGTATATAAGATGTGCTATCTGTAAGAGTTTTCGCAGAGGCTCCGCCAGGGTATGACCACGCGCTCAGCGTTAACAGGAGGGTCATAGACCCCACTATTACTAGAAAGATGCGTGCCATAACAAGCCATGTATGTTTTAGTTCCATTCGCTTTTGACGCTCCTTGTTCCCTGGGTTGTAGGGATAGCTAATAAAAAAATAAGCGCAGGATGATGAGAAAACAAATAGCTACTTTAGAGTAGATTCATAGTCCTACTACTAGATACGCAAATCCAGCTCTTTTGGATGAAGTCTTTTTGACAAATCTTTGATATATCTTTTGCCGATCGCCTATATTGACCTTTCGGAATGATTCCAGCTCGGAAAAGAGGAAAACGTGACGATATTTTTTCTCGTTGCTCTGATCGCCGTGGTGCTGAAGGTCTATAACCTCTGCCTCCTCTCTAAAAAATGTGCTTTTCTTTACCTATATTGAGAAAAAGTAATCCGAAATTTCCTGAATAACGTCCCTATGTGAGAAACACTGTGAGTTGTTGCTTTACTCAATGATCCGTTAACGATCCGCTAACTACAGGTTTCCTGGAAGATATTGATCCATACATCTATGCCCTTTTACCTTATCTATTGGTCAAGAGGCAAACGGTCATCATGTAGAGCAGAAGTCAGGTTAACCCGCTTATATAAAGTGGGCATGGAAGGATAAAAAGAGAATGGCTTTAGAGAAAATGCGTTTCTGTCCCGAGTGTGGTAATTCACTTTCTAACCAGCAAGGGGCATCTGTTTGCGAGCGTTGTTCGGCTCGTCTGGATGAGAGATTTGCCCGGATGAACGTCCTGCCAGAAGAAGCAAGCGTTGAGGCCCAGAAGGCCACCGCAAATCTAGTGGCGAGTCTTCCCAGGTCGCGTCGTTCACTATTGAAAGGTGTCGCTGCGGCAACGGGCGGTATTGCAGTTGTAGCTGCGGGCGTTGCTTATGGTGCTCAATTGACACATGCGGCTACATTGGCTCCATCTGGGCAGGCCCGTAGTACCCAGCCTAAGGCTCCCCTGAGCAAGCTCCAGGACTCAATTGTGTCCATCTTGACTGTGGCTCGGACCGCAGAACAGTTGGCTGTAACTTTTTATAGCAATGGCATTACAAACGCTGATAAACTGGGTATTTCTGGCGACAACCTGGACTACCTGAAAGCTGCTCTGGTTGAAGAGCAGATTCACCAGCAGTTCTTTGCCGCCAATGGTGGTCAATCTCTGGCCACAACCTTTAGTTTTCCCCAGGGCGCTCAGACATTTACCGATCTGAAAACCTTTATCGCTACACAACAACAACTTGAGGGCGTTTTCGACTCTGCCTTCCTGGCTGCGGTCTCGGAGTTTGCTCAACTGGGCAGACCAGACCTGGCTCAAATTTCTGCTCAGGTTGCCTGTATTGAGGCCGAACACCGCGCTCTTGGACGATCAATTGGGAGCCTTTCTCCTGCTGATAACTGGGCCTTTACACCTGTACTGATCGGATCGGTTGGAGACGCTCCTACTCTGGTGACTAAAGCGGGCTACCTCAGTCCAACCTCTGGAAATAGCTACACCTACAAAGAAGTCAGTACTGACAACTCGGGAGTTGAGCAGAGCAAACCTTACGCAGTTCAATCGACTGTTGGTAATGGCTAAATGTTAGGATAGGAAAGAAAATTTTCATTCTCTGATGGATATCGATTGCAAAGATACCCATCAGAGAATTGAAAAGCATAGTATTTATCTTGCAATAATAATCCTCAATGTTGTTG
>DAOTTL010000255.1:0-8213 GCA_034438135.1 Ktedonobacteraceae bacterium
AAAGAAGCGACTTTTGCGAAGCCCTGATATCAACCACTGATTTTCTTGAACATTGTGTCGGGGGCTGATATACTTATTTATATTATATCCTCCCGTGTTTGTTTTGACGGTGCATAGACGAAATGAAAGCCACACCGCTCTCATTTCGGCACCTCTGGAGTTCGCGGGAGTCGTTCCTACTCAATCGGATAGGCGCTAATAGAACAAGTTTTTCCTCTTCACACCACACACACTGGCGTGGGGATGCAAGGGTCATTGCAGATTACTCGAACCTGCAAGTGCTATCACTCGCATAGATACACAGGAGGATCTACTATTTATGAAAGTCTATAGTGCAGAACGCATTCGCAACGTTGCTTTGGTTTCCCATGTCGGAGCGGGTAAGACCTCTCTGATAGATGCGGCTCTCTATGACAGCGGTGCTGCAACCAGGCAGGGGAAAGTGGATGATGGAAGTTCCATGGCTGATCACGAGCCAGACGAGTTGAAGCGCAGAATGTCGCTTCATACAAAGGTGCTCCCGGTCGAATGGAAAGAGACCAAGATTAATCTGATTGATACTCCCGGCTATGCTGACTTTGTAGGCGAAGTAAAGGCAGGCCTGCGGGTAGCTGATGCCGCTCTGTTCGTCGTTACTGCGGAAAAAGGGGTGGAAGTTGGAACAGAACTTACCTGGCAGTATGCTGACGAGCGAAAATTGCCGCGTATCATTCTTGTCAACAAGCTTGATCGCGAAAACACCTCATTTGACCAGGCACTGGACTCTTTGCGCCAGCAATTTGGGATGAAAGTTGTGCCGCTCCAGATTCCTATTGGAGAGCAGGCCAATTTCAAAGGGGTTGTAGACCTTGTGACGCAGAAGGGATACACCTTTGAGAATGGCAACAAGATGCGGGAAGTGCCAGTTCCAGAAGACCTTAAAGAGCGTCTCAGCACGTTCCGCGAACAGCTTATTGAAGCTGCGGTTGAGAGTGACGACGAGATCATGGAGAAATTTCTGGAGGGGGAAGAATTAAGTGATGCGGAGATCCTCTCAGTGGTCAAAAAAGGCACGCGTACCGGCGAACTCCTCCCTGTTCTTTGTGGTTCGGCCAGCAAGAACATAGGCGTGCATACCCTGCTTGATGCCATCGTAGACTATCTACCCAGTGCTTCTGAGATCATGGCTAAAGAGAAAGCTCCCACCAAAGGTGCGCTCTCGCTGCTGGTCTTCAAAACGGCAGTAGCTCAGGTGGGGACAGTCAGTACTTTCCGCGTCTATGCTGGTTCCCTGAAATCCGATACGCATGTGATAAACCTCCAGACTAAAAGTGATGAGCGCTTGAGCCAGTTGATCACGCCACGTGGGAAAAACCAGGAGGTTGCCACCGAGATACCCGCAGGTGATTTTGGTGCCGTGGCTAAACTGACCGATACACACACAAATGATACGCTGAGCAGTAGTAAGGATTGCTCCTCGCTGGAAATGATCAACTTTCCACAGCCTTGCTATACTGTTGCAGTCTTTCCGAAGAGTCAGGCCGATCTGGATAAGATGGGCAACGCCGTCTCTCGTGTCTTAGAAGAGGATCGTACTTTGCGTATGTCTCGTGATCCTGAAACGGCGGAAATGCACCTTTCAGGTATGGGTGAAGCGCATATCCAGATCGTCATTGAGAGCATCAAGCGCAAATTTAACGTCGATCTGGAGGCACGCGATCCTCGGATCTCCTATAGAGAAACTATTCGTAAGAAAGCCCGTGCCAATGGAAGACATAAGCGGCAGAGTGGTGGTCACGGTCAATTTGGTGATGTCTGGTTGGAGATCGAGACCCTTCCCATGGGCGGAGAAGAAACATTCATTTTTGAGAACAAAATAGTCGGCGGGGTCGTGCCGGGTCAGTTTATTCCTGGCGTCGAGAAAGGTGTGCGTGAATCTCTCAAACGTGGCTTTCTTTCAGGGAACCCCATGTTATACGTCAAAGTGGCCCTGGTCGATGGAAAATATCATCCGGTTGATTCCTCTGCCCAATCCTTTGAGATCGCAGCCTCGTTAGGGATGCAGGAAGCGGTACCACTGGCAGGTCCTGCGCTCCTGGAGCCAGTCATGACGGTCAGCATCGTTATTCCAGAGAGCAACATGGGCGATGTCATGAGTGACATCAATACCAAACGTGGACGCGTTCTGGGCATGACACCTCTGGAAAGTGGGCAGCAGCAAATTACCGCCCATATTCCACAGGCGGAGATGTTGCGTTACGCGACAGACCTTCGATCAATCACCCAGGGTCGTGGCTCCTTCTCTACTGAATTCTACCAGTACGAAGAGGTTCCAGCCACTATACAGCAGGAGATCGTTGCCCAATATAAGAAGGCTCAGGCCGAGAAATAGGGGAAGCAATTTGAGGTATGTCGGTTCGGGCAGTGCGCGTCGCGCACTGCCCGAACCGACATACCTCAGTAAAGACCCTTGAGGAAGGGTTGGACATGCTGGGGTACAACCGTTACGTCGCCTCCGACCAGAGCTGAGCCGGGCAAAAAATATGCCTGCTGCACCATTTGCTGTCCCTCGGGCGAGAGTATTATAATTCTCTGCGAATCTTTCGGGAACCGGTCCTGGTTTTTTGCTCTCGTCCAGCTCCAGGCTGACCGTTGCCTTCTTCAGCTTTCCTACCATCCAGAATTGCTGTGGCCTCTTCGGCGTGGCCATGAGAGATGAGCCATTGGCGAGCTTCCTGGTGGAGATCACGTAAATTTGTGCTACCTGCAATCATCATCCACATCGCGGTCTCAGGGTCCTCTGGCACGCCAGGTTCCCATTGGTTTTCAGCAATCAAGAAGTTGCTTACTTCTTGTACTGTTCGTGTTCGCAGTACAGCATCCAAACTCTGGCGGAAACTCTTATACTCTGTCATATTGTTTTCTCCCCTTTTATGTAAAAAATAAGCACTTGACAGTTTAACACAAGATCCGTACAATCTGCTATACTAGGGAAAATGGAGCACCTGAGAACTGCTATTAAAATAAGTGCTGGGACAAGTTGTCAGGTTAAACATAAAAATATGCAAAGCACTCATGTATTTTTCGCATCCTCGCTAAACGAGGTTCTTGCTTATCTCAGATTCCATCGTCTTTCGGGTATGCTAACGATTCAGCGGGCTGATCTGGCCACTCAGAAAGTAGGAATGGTCCTGCAAATAGAGCAAGGGCAGGCTGTATATGTACAATCGGGAAATGTTCAACAGCCATTTGACGAACTCGTTTTGCGTTTTCTCCTTGGCTGGGGGCCAATTCATTTTACTTTCTCTCATCTACGTCAGTCAAATCAAATTTCGGCACCATCGCGGAAGACTACCCGTCCGTTACCCGATGGTATGCATCTGCCCGTCTCTTCACGACGTTCATACTCACTTTCAACTAACAGTGAACTTTCTAAGATGCCAAAATTCTCTGAGCCGCCCATGGATGCGAGGCATCTTTCCATCAATCCTGCCATTATACCTGTATGGACGGTTCGGTCTCCAGAAACAGTCATATTATCTCTGTCTCGCCACGATCGTACTATTTTTCTACTTATCAACGGACATCGGACCGTGCAAGATCTGGCCCAGATCACTCATCGATCTCTGGACAGCGTTCAGGAGTCGTTGCAACATCTGGCCGATCAACAGATCATTAGCAGAATCTGACCCTTCTTCTTTTTTTGATTTGTAAGTGTCTATGCATCAGTTCAGCATACTATGGTCGGTTTTGTCTGTGTGGAAGCGCTGGCTCATATTGAGGATTTCGCGCATAAATGGCAATTCACGACGAAGAAAAGTTATTTCATCCTCCAGGCGTCTGGTGGTTGAGGTGAGTTCCAGCATGTGCTGCTTTTGTTCATCTGACACATTGATCAGGTGTGCGATAGAGTGCGAAAGATCTTCAGCTCCATCGGGTAAGGTAAATGTTGCCTGTTCGCTATCGACCGCCGTCAGAAGTGTTTCCACATAGGCATGAAAAAGTTCTCGTGCCTGTCTATTGGCGGCCTCAAGCGGTTCCGCGTCTTCGATGGCATCGTCATACGTTTCTATGATGCCTGACAGGTAAGGTCGCTTGCGGTGTGTACTGAGGATGTGGAAGCGTTGATTTCCTCTGGCGATCAAGGTCATGCGACCATTCTCCAGATGGCTCAATTCTTCTATCTCAGCCATTGTGCCAATAGAATGGGGTTCTTCAAGGAGAGGCTTGCTCTCCGAGCGTGCCAGGACAATCCCAAAGGGACGATGTTGCTCGTGGCACTCATTGATCATCAAACAATAGCGCGGTTCGAAAATATATAAAGGTAGTTCTGCTCCCGGAAACAGCACAACGTTTAAAGGGAACAGAGGCAGTTCAATCGCCATTTCTGGTCTCCTCTGGCAAAAATCCACCCCCGCCAGGGGTATGGATAGACAGAATATCTCCCACTTGTGTGTCGAATGTCACTTTTCCTGGCAATGGCTGGCTGTGGCCCTCGCGTTCCAGGCTATTTACTCCTGGACTTCCGGCGGCTCCGCCCCATAGACCGTATGGTGCACGTGTGCGTCGTTCAGTCAACAGGGTTACGGTTGTTGGAGCCAGGAAGACCAGTTCACGGCAAAGTCCATCTCCTCCTCTATAGCGTCCGCCACCACCTGATCCGGTGCGCAAGGCATAACGCCTGACACGAACCGGTAGTTCCATCTCTAAGATCTCTACGGGTGTGTTGCGTGTATTGCTCATGTGTACATGAACACCGGAGAGTCCGGCAGAGCCGGGGCGAGCGCCCATGCCACCACCTATAGTCTCATAGTAAGCAAAGGGTCGAGCGCGTTGCACATCATAACCTCCAAAGGTCAGGTTATTCATTGTGCCCTGGGATGCGGCTGGAACACGATCACGGACAATTGGAGCCAGAGCTCCAAAGAGTACGTCCACAATGCGCTGTGAGGTTTCTACATTGCCTCCAGCTACTGCTGCCGTCGTGCGTTGCCGTTGTCCATTCACTATTTCCTGCGGGTTAAGGATTGAGTTTTCAGGTACGATAATCTCAATTGGTTCCAGGCAGCCCTGGTTAGCTGGAACATGTTCACCTACGAGACAGTGTATTACATATAATACGGCAGAATGAGCTACAGCGCTTACTGTATTGAAACATCCCACGCTACGGGGGGAACTACCAGTGAAATCTACGCGCATGTGAGCGTTCTGAAGTTTGATATGGACTTTGATAGGCAGATCATATGTGCCCCAGCCGTCATCGTCCAGATAGTCGGTGAATTCGGACTCAGTTGAAGCGAACTCTGAGAGGGCGATACGAGTCAGACGTGCAGAGTAGGCGAGGAGTGCTTCGGCATGAGCCTGGGTTGTGAGTGAACCATAGCGTGCGATAATTTCTTGCAAACGGCGCTCGCCTACCCGTGCGGTTGCCAGTTGTGCTTGCATATCGCCGCGTCTCTCCTCAGGCGTGCGCACGTTGCGATAGAACAGTTCAAGTACCTCTGTGTTGAGTACGCCTGCTTTGATTATCTTAAGTGGAGGGATGATGATGCCTTCCTGATAGAGTTCGCGTGACAGCGGCATAGAGCCAGGGGACATGCCGCCAATGTCGGCATGATGGGCGCGACTGGCAACAAAGCCAGCGAGTTTGTCCTGATGGCCATCGGGATCATCGCCAATAAAGACAGGCGCGATCATGGTGATATCGGGGAGATGGGTTCCTCCCAGATAGGGGTCGTTGAGGAGAATGACGTCACCTGGAGCGAACTCAGAGAAGCGCTCAAGCGCGGCCTGTACCGAGGCGGGCATTGCGCCAAGATGGACGGGAATATGTGCGGCTTGAGCAATCAAACGTCCCTGAGCATCAAAGCAGGCACAGGAGTAGTCTTTGCGCTCCTTAATATTTGGTGAATAGCCAGTGCGTCCAAGTGTGACCCCCATCTCTTCGGCAACTGAGGCGAAGAGATGTTTGAATATTTCCAGGGAAACGGCATCGATGGGTAAGGGACCTGATCGTTGTTCAGCTCTGACTTTCCTGGTGAGTACAATATTTCCCCAGGCATCGACCTCTCCCTCCCAGGATGGGGGCAGCAGGATCGTACTGTCCATCTGAATGAGCAGGGCGGGTCCGCTGATCTGGTTGCCATGGCGTAGTCGTTCGCGTTCATAGATTCGCGCTGAGAGTTTGCCCTCATTGAAGATCATGGAACGCTCTCTGACACAGGCGTGTTCTGCTGAGGTTTCTGCGCGTGACTGAGTTGGCAGGACTGGCCTGGGTGGCTGGATATGCGCTTTGACTCGGATTGCAACGACTCTGACTGACTGGTCGGGATGGGAGTGTCCGAAGCGCTGCTCGTGTTGTGCATGGAAGCGCTGGCAGGTATCTTTTAGCTGCCCTGTTTCGGCCTCTACGATCGTTAATTCGTAAGCCTGACCTACGTAGCAGAGATCATAGGATCTCTGCAAATTGGCCGTTATTTCCTCTGTGGATAGGCCCAGAGTCTCGATCTCAGCCTGCATCTCTGTTCTGGCTCGCTGCTCCAGAATGGTGAATTGATCTGTCAAAGGTGCGACAGCATCTTCAGTGGCCTCAAGCATCACATTCTGCACATAGTCTCTGACGATAGGAGCCAGGAGCATTCCAAGGGCAGAGAGTACTCCAGGGTGCCGTGGGATAAAGACTCTTGGGATGCGCAGAGTCTCCGCCAGTTCGCAAGCGTGAAGTGCCCCGGCTCCTCCGAAAGGGAGCAGTGTGAAAAGACGGGGATCGTAGCCTTTTTCCAGCGAGACCGTGCGAATGGCGCGTTCCATGTTGGCGTTGGCGATACGAATTACTCCCAGCGCAGCCTCATCGATGCTTCTTCCCATGTCTTTGGCCAGCATCTCCATGGCTGTATAGGCCCGTTCGGGATAGAGTGGAAAGGTGCCTCCCAGAAAAGAGGTAGGTTCGATGCGTCCCAGTACCACATTGGCATCCGTGACCGTGAGCTGATCTCCGCGACCGTAACAGGCGGGTCCTGGATCAGCCCCCGCAGAGTCGGGTCCGACAACAAGGGCACGGCCAGCATCCAGACGCACAAGTGAGCCACCGCCTGCACCGACCGTAGAGATGGCTACCGTTGGCACTCCAACTGGACAACCTGCTACGACTGCCTCGGTTGTTTCAACAATCTGACCGGGACAGAGCGCGACATCAGTGGAGGTTCCGCCCATATCCAGAGTAATGATCTGCTCAAAACCGGCCAGTTGTGCTACCGAGAATGCACCAATGACCCCTCCGGCTGGACCGCTCAGGACCGTTCGCATGGGTTCGCGGGTGGCGGTTGTTGCGGAAATGCTGCCTCCCGAGGATTGCATGATGCGCAATTGTCCCTGGAGAGAGGTCCGTAGCTTTTCCAGGTAACGGGCCATCACCGGCTGTACATATGCGTTGACTGCGACTGTGCTCGTGCGTTCATACTCGCGGAACTGTGGTAGAAGTTCGCTGGCCAGTGAGAGGTAGATCTGTGGAAAGCGTTGGCGCAGCATCTGTGCCAGGGCTTGCTCATGGATAGGGTTACGATAGGCATGGAGAAAGGTTAGCGCAATGCTCTCTGGTTGAATCTCCTCCACCTGCTGGAGCAAGTGCTCATAGTCTTCAAGAGTGGGCGAGTGCAATACCTCACCCATATAATCCAGTCTTTCTGGCAGTGTCAGACGATGCTCGCGAGGAATCAGAACAGGTGGGCGCTGTTGCATGATATCGTAGAGGGCGGGTCGATCCTGGCGGCCAATCTCCAGAACATCGGCGAACCCTTCCGTTGTTATCAGAACAGCGCGTGCGCCTTTGCGTTCCAGCAGCGCATTGGTTGCCACCGTAGATCCGTGGATAATAGTAGCGTCATAAGCGCCATCCAATGTGGCAAGGCCATTGAGTAGTCCCTCTGCCGGATTCTGTGGGGTACTGGGTACTTTGTGCATACGCAGAACGCCCATGTCTTTGTCCGACTGAGGGGGTTGATAGTAGACAATATCGGTAAATGTGCCACCAATATCAATCCCGCACATGCCCGAAAAATGTATTTTTTCACTACCCATGGATGGTCCTTCACCGTCTTGCTGGTCAACAATTCTACTGCTATCAATGTATCATATCACGCAAAGCGGAGATGTATGAGTCAGGTCTGATTCTTCAGCGGCTTGCAAAGCCGCCTCTCACCCCAAAGACAGGGGAAAGGGCTGAGATTGCCAGCAGC
>DAOTTL010000256.1:0-12407 GCA_034438135.1 Ktedonobacteraceae bacterium
AAGAAATTCTGCAACCTTTGTCTATGATATTTCGTAGAAACAGCAGATATAGACCCTTCCGCAAGAGTATTCTAGCTTAAAGGAACAGCTATTTAGCCCTGGTGTTTAGATATCAGATCTTATTCGTTCATAATACTATGAGATTAATGGCAAATCTCCTATTCCAGCCATTGTAGAGAACACAATCTATGAAAGCTTGCGAGCAAGAATACTGTAAAGCAACATCTTTATGCGGAGATAAGAGAAGATTACTCCTCCTTATTCCTGGCTCTTAAGGAAAGACTGACTATTGCTTTTCTTCTCGTGCTTTAATCGATAGCTGAACTCATCTCATTTAGAAGAAAAATTACTATGCATGATATTCGCATTGAACGATGGGCGCATACACTCGTCCACTACTGTCTTACACTTAAAGAGGGCGAGAATGTTTCTATTCGTGCGACCCCCTTATCTGCACCTCTGATTGAGGCCGTCTACCGTGAGATCTTGCGTGTGGGAGCGAACCCGATTCCCCTGATTGAGTTAGCGAATCTGGATGAGATCTTTCTCAAAGAGGCCAATCATGCCCAGATGGAGCGCTCATATCAGTTACTTAGTGCCATCTCACCGCAGATTGACGCCCAACTGTTTATCAAGTCCGACGAAAATACTAGAGGCCTGGTAAACATTGATCCGCATCAGTCGGCGAGGCGCAGTTCGGCTTACGCGAAGGTACGTGAGCGACAAAATAACCACGAGCAGGCACGAGATTTTCGCTGGTGTCTGACTCTCTATCCAACGCTTGCCTATGCACAGGATGCCGGGATGTCGCTCCGCGATTTTGAGGAGTTTGTCTTTGATGTCTGTTTCTTGAATGAGGCAGATCCCGGTGCTCGCTGGCGTTTACTCTCCGTTGACCAGCAACGCCTGGTTGATTGGCTGGTGGGCCATAAACAGGTCCGTATCCTGGGCTCTGAGACAGATCTGACGCTCTCGATAGATGGTCGAACCTTTATCAATAGCGACGGCAAACGCAACTTTCCGAGTGGTGAGTTCTTTACGGGTCCCGTAGAGAACAGCGCCAACGGAATCATTCACTTTGATGTGCCCTCATCTCACGATGGACGCTCAATAGAGAGCGTGCGCCTGGTCTTTCGAGACGGAAAAGTTGTCGAAGCCAGCGCTCGTCAGGGTCAGGCATATCTGGAGCAGATGCTTGAGCTTGATGAGGGGGCGCGTTATCTGGGTGAATTTGCCTTTGGCAATAATCCAGGCGTCTCCATCGCGACCAGAAACGTTCTTTTCGATGAGAAGATGGGTGGCACTGTGCACCTGGCACTGGGTAGTAGCTATCCTGAAACAGGCGGCCTTAACAAGTCGTCGCTCCATTGGGATATGGTTTGTGATTTGCGCCAGCAAGGAGAGGTTTGGGTTGATGATGTTCTTTTCCTGAAAAATGGAAAGATACTTGTCTAATTCATAGAATCTTTCTTTTCTCAGAGCTATTTCATTCTCCGAAAGCCTTTGGCTTTCGGAGAATGAAATAGCTCTGCTCTTTTTTCGGGGGAGGAATTGTCCTGAGAAAATGTTACAATGGCAACAGACTCTCAGTGTGTCAATAGGAGCGAGTAGATAGTTATGAGCGCCCGCCGACCTCCAAAACAGAATCTAGCCAGCCTTGTATGGGAAACCTTGCGTCTGAGTATGCGCGTTCTCTGGAGGAATGCGATGCATCCTGTACGACCTGCGCTCCAGAGGCAGCAAGCGTTTGCTGTGCTGGGTTTGCCCCCTACAGCTACTCCTGAGCAGATTAAAAGGCGTTATCGTATGCTGGCAAAGCAGTATCACCCCGACCTGGGCGGCGATCCTCATCAGATGCAGCGTTTAATAGCTGCCTATGAATTGTTGATGAAAGATCAGACTTTATAGCCGGCTGACTCCATTCCCCAGAGAAAAGAAGAAGTGAGCGTGTCTGGTGGGGCGCATGTCCCACCAGACACGCTCACTTCTTCTTCGTAAAAGGGTGAGCCTGCTCACAAGTAAGGAGGCTATGCCTATCGAGGAGATATCGCAACCTCACCCGACTCAGATGTCTGAGAGTCAGGGTTCTCCGGTGGTAAAGCATGAGAGCCATCACGCCTCCTCAAGAGGTCTCGCATCCCCTCGTGTCTGGTCGTAAGCCACCAGATAGTTCCACCTGCCAGTACAACCAGTAGCGGTTCAATAGGGGCTCTGAAGCGAGAACTGCCATAGAAGGCCACGTTCTGGAGAACAATCCCGCCTATAATCACATAAAGCACGCAAAGTTCTCCTCGCCAGCGTTTCCAGGTCAGGAGCAGACTCGCCGCCGCCAGGAGGTAGAGAAGCGGTGTCATAATCCAGATCATATTCCAGACGACCTGTGAAGAGAATTGATGAGGAAACTCGATAAAGGGCAGTCCAGCTTCGGAGGTATAGGGTTTCCACATATTGACAAAGTGTAGTCCCAGCAGATAAGGCATAGAAGAGAGATGTGTTTTGATCCAATGGATTGCATAATGCGTATTATCGGACTCCCCTGTATAGTCACAGCATTGGTGACCATGGAGGGGGACAGGAGGTTGAACCAGACCTGGCGGGGTCCACATCCCAGGTTGATCGCCGGTTAAAGCGCTATCATTATACGCACCTGAGAGCACAATTCCACTGCCAGTTGCCACAGGAATGAAGGTATGTGTGGTGATATAATTGCGTATAGTCCAGGGAGCAATGAGGAGAGTAGTCAGTGCGCCAATGATAAGGACCCCCTGTACCGTTGCCCGCCAGGGAACAAGCTTTGCCCACACCACAATAATGGCCCAGAGAACCACCATCCCCAGGAGGAGAGGTCCATTTGGTCGATCATAAGCGGCCAGCGTTAAAGAGAGTCCAGCTGCCATGGGCCAGAGGATGCGGCCCAGTTTGTGTTTTCTGCTCAGTGGAATCGTTGAAGGTTCCTGGAGATTGCGCTGGAAGCGGTAAAGCGAGTAAGCAAACGCTGCTAGAAAAAAAGTATAGACAGCTTCGGCATAGAGCCAGCCATCATAAATAAACAGGCCAGGGTAGATAGCAGCCAGCACTCCCGTGATCCAGGCGACCCTTTTTCCAAAAATATCTCTGGCCAGGAAAAAGACAAAGAGGCAGGTCCCTGAGTCGAGGACAGATAAAAAAAGACGGGCGTATATACTGTGCGTTGTATCAAAAAGAGAGAAAACAATAGACATCAAAAAAGGCCAGAGGGGAGCACGTGTCGTCTCCTCATGCTGGCCTGTGCAGTAGCAACCACGGTTTCCTATCGCTAGCGCCAGCTTGTAATAATAACTGGCGTCATATGCAACCCTATAATGCTTTCCAACGGTCAAATTATAGACAACCCGGATCAGCAATGCCAGACAAAAGATACCTATTGCTGGCAGTGCGCGATAGAGATACTTCACCTATTGTCACTCCTTCAAGCAAAAAAAGTTCATACATTCGCTTAAATACGACGCCCTATTGATGGCGAAGGTAACAGTGAGGAGTGAATAGAGGAAAAAAGGCTGTCATTTAAGAGGAGCTGGCATATTTGGCGAGCATCCGCCCGCCAAATATGCCAGCTCCTCTTTTGCCTGGTTGTTTGTCGCCAGACGTGACGGCATCTGGATTACTCCAGGGGAGCGCCACATTTTCTGCAAAACTTTTTGCCTGGGCGAACCGGCGAGCCACATTGATCACAGAAAAGAGACTCCGCCGCTTGCGGTTGAGCGACAGGAGTCACAGGTACCGCTGGACGATTCTGGGGTGCGGGAGATACTGGCTGCCTGCCAGTCTGTTGGGCCATGCCGGGAGCACCCTGTTGTTGTGCATCTTCTGGCGAAGATTGAGATGTCTGGAAGGTATCCTGGAGCGTTTTCGCGGCTTTAAACATCGTACCGCCGATGGCACTGGCAATCTTCAAGCCCTTCGCGATATCCTCCATATTACTCTTCAAGCGCTGTTGTGGAGGTATAAAGGTAGAATCAGAGACCTTTTCAAAGAAATCCTGCCCGAATTGTAGTCCGTTTGGCAGGACCTCGGCTTCTTCCTGACCGTTATCATCAAAGGTCAGGAAGAGCGCATTTCCTTGAGAGGAATAATTGCCTTCCTGGCGATCCTCAGGACTATCTATGGTAGCCTGTTGTCCACTGGCCAGCGATTTCGCAGCATGCATCAGGCGGCTTTTCTCCTGGGTGATCAGTACAAAACGACCATTGGTAAGCAGCGTCAGACGGTCCAGCCGTGCGGTAAAGTAGTCCAGCCCTACACCGGACTTATGATTGCATTCGTACTGGCCAGTCAGTGATTTCATAGCTCGTTTCCTTTGTGAGTATCTCTGATACGATTTCTCTCTCTATTGTATCGCATATCAGAAACCTTGCGAAGATTTTTCTTCCGCTGGCAAGATAACGCTAAAGTTCCAGGGAATGCCAGCCAGTTCACGTACCGTCTCCATCTGCTGACGTCCTTCTATTTTCTGACCGACGCTGAGCAGATAGCGTCCCAGGAGATAATGTGCCTTTGTACGAGCAACCATACGATCAGTATTTTTTAAGAGATCAACGGCACGTCGGAAGGCGGCTTCAGCTTCAGCGCCACTATTGTCTCTGGCTTCGAGGATCTGGCCAAGCATCATCTGGGCCTCGGCTTTGCGAACCATGTAGCTCTGCTCGCTGGTCTCGATGGCAAGCCTGACATCTTTTAAGGCCTCATCGAGACGTCCTGCGTGGCTCTCGATATCAGCCAGGTAGCAGGCGGCAGCGGAGACAACGTTGGCACGTTCACGTGGCTGATAGGGACGAACGCCAACTGGTGTCTGGTAATGTTCTTCCAGCATTGGCATCCAATCGCTTAAGATCTTGAGCAGGCGTTGTCGCGCTCGCTCTTCCTGTCCCAGTGCCTGTTCAATCAGAGCCATCTGGCATTGGAGGAGAGCCGCATTCAGGCTATCGGCGATAGAATTGTAGAGCGTACAGGCATCCTCAGCATGTTTCCAGGCTTCAGTGAGGAGTGAGCGGGTTCTCTCCTGTCCTTCCATCTCGCCTTGAATGAGGGAAGGGGCGTTCTGTGCTTTGCGATAATAGACCAGGGCCAGTCCCCAATGTGCTTCAGCGATATAGCGCAAAGGAATCAGAGCATCCATCGCAGCCAGGGCCTGCTGATAATACTCCAGAGCATTTTCGAACTGATTGAGTTCGCGGGTCGAGGCCGCAAGATGAAGCCGCAGACGAGTGATTTCTATCTGATATTCTTCAGGGATAGAGACTGGCAAAATGACCAGTGCTGATTGGAAATCGCGTTGTGCGGCTGAGAAGCGGCGTTGTTCAAAGTAGGTCTGTCCGCGCAGTGCCAATGTGCGCCAGCGGAGGAAGAGTGGGAGCTTCGCTGGATCAAGCTCACGAAAGCACTCTAAGGCTGTCGCTGCCTGATTCCGGTTCAACAGCTGGTTAATCTCAGCATATTTTTCTTCATAATTTTTATAGAGATTGGCCTCGGTTTCAGATTCACGATGTTGGCGTGCCAGCAGCAACAGATCATCTAATGGCAATTTCAGTCGATTAGCTAGATAATGTAAACTGTCGGCAGAAGGATCGACGCGATTGCGCTCAATTTGAGAAATCAGGCTGGTGCTATATCTATCACCAGCGACCTCTGAGAGCGAGAGGCGAAGATTCTGCCTGGCGGCTCGTAGCCGCCCGCCTAATGTGTCCGGGGCAACTCGTTTCGAGGGACGTGGCATATAAACATACTTTCTCATGCAATATTCGACACAACTTTGAGTTCAAAATGCTCCTTATAAATATACGGTTTCTAATGCAAAAGGTTGCGTATTTATAATGTGTTTCTCTTTTTCTAACAGAAAGAATGTTCTGATTTCCCTTTCGGCGTTCAGAAAAAGAATTAGAACTTATGACCAAGAGACTATTGACTTAGGGAATAATCTCAGTGTATGCTGAGAAACAAGAAAAGCTTAGAGAGGAACAGTAATGGCTCGGCCCCCGAAAGACACAACGCCAACCCTGGATGAGTTCGACAAAGGCGCTCAACTCTCCTTGTTTGGAGACAAACCAGGTGAAGATGTGGTAGAATCGCCACCACTACGGAAATCTTCATTCAATGAGACAAAAACAATGGCGCGAGGAAAAAAGAATATAGCGTACTCAGCTTCAGATATCCAGGTGTTAGAGGGGATCGCAGCTATCCGGCATCGTCCGGGTATGTATATCGGTTCAACCTCCTCATCGGGTCTCGTCCATCTGATTTGGGAGGCTCTGGATAATGCTGTTGATGAGGCTGTAGCTGGCTATGGCAAACATATCTGGGTTACGCTTGACCGTCAGAACTGGGTAACTGTACGTGACGAGGCTCGTGGTATGCCCTTTGACCTGATGCTGTATCAGGGGGATTATCTGCCAGCGGCGACGGTTATTCTGACCGTTCCGCACTCCGGCGGAAAGTTTGAAGAGGGTGTCTATAAGACTGCTGGCGGCCTGCACGGTGTTGGTTCGACGGTTATAAATGCGCTATCTGAAAAACTTGAATTGACAATCTGGAAGGATGGTCAGCTCTTCAAGCAGGTTTTCAGTCGTGGGGCTGCTCTACCCCCTACGATCGAGCGGTGCGATCCTGAACTGCATGGAACTATGCTGCGCTGGCTCTACGACGATGGCATCTTCGATCCCGATGCCTACTATTCTCTGGAGGCCATTCAGAGTCGTCTAAAGGCTGCGGCCTATCTCAATCAGGATGTATATTTTCATCTTGATGCCTGGGATAGTGCCGGTGAACAGCAGATTGAGCGCATCTACTACTCCAAAGAGGGTCTGTCTGACTATGTACGTGATCTCTCAACGATGACTGCGGTTCCACTCTTCAAATCGGTACTGAGTATGACAAAGGAGAAGGATGAGGTTCTGGTGGAGGTGGCTCTTCAGCCGACCGTTGGCTATAAGGCGACCATGTATAGCTTTGCCAATGCTGTGCGTACCCGCGACGGAGGAGTCCATGAGACCGGTTTTAAGGCTGCTCTGACGAAGGTGATCAATGACTACGCCCTGAAAATGGGTGTGATTAAGAATCGCGAGAAGGATGGCTTTAAAAACGAGATCATTATGCAAGGCTTGAATGTCGTTATCTCGGTCAAGCTGGTGAACCCTCAGTTTCAGGGTCAGACAAAGGACCGCTTGAACAATGCCCTGGTTGAAGGTATTGTGCGCTCAGTTGTGGATGAGGGCTTGAAGGATTGGTTTGAACGCAATCAGAGTAGCGGGAAAGAATGGCTGAAGAAGATCCAGCAGATGCAGAAGGCCCGCAATGAGGCTCAACTGGTTGAGGAACTGGCTCGTTCGGGAAATAAGAAAACGGGCGAATTGATCGATGCGTCTCTCTCAAAGAAATTTTTGCGCTGCAACTCTAATGATCCCGCTCGTTCCGAACTCTTTATCGTTGAGGGCGATTCAGCCGGTGGGAGTGCTGGACAGGGCCGTTTTTCTGAGTTTCAGGCAGTGCTCAAGCTCAAGGGAAAGCCATTGAATGTGGCGAAGGCCGATCTGAGCCGCATTGTGCAGAACGAGGAGATTCGAACTATTATCAATGTGCTGGGAACTGGTACGCGCGATTCTTTCGACCTCACTCACCTGCGCTTCAACCGCGTGATTATTGCGACCGATGCCGATGTCGATGGACTGCATATTCAGTGTTTGCTCCTGACTCTTTTTCATCAGGAATTTAGTGATCTGATTGAGCAAGGTCATATCTATATTGCCTGCCCGCCACTCTATTCGGTCAAATACAGGAGCAAGGTTAACTGGTTATTAGATGACGAGGCGCGTGTGCAATTTGTCAAAAGTCATCCTGATGCGAAGGAGCTGGAGTTCAAGCGTTTTAAGGGTCTGGGAGAGATGAACCCCAAGGAACTGCGCGATACAACCTTCGATCCCTTGCGCAGGACGCTGAAACGCGTGACAATGGAGGATGGAGTTCTGGCGGCTCGGCTGGTGGACCAGTTGATGGAGGATAAGAATGCGGAGGCCCGCCGTGTCTTTCTGGCTGAACATGCACGTAAGATTCGAGAATTAGATATCTAGTAAAAACGATATAGAGGAAGCGGTGCGATGGCTCGTACAACTACAGAGAATACGGCTGAGGCTGGCATAATTCGCGAAGAAGATTTTTCCGTCATTATGTCGCAGGCATTTGCGACCTATGGCCTTTCAGTGGTGACGGATCGTGCTCTACCCGATGCACGTGATGGTCTCAAGCCCGTTCAGAGGCGTATCCTGGCAGGGATGCGTGAGGCTCGTTATCTTTCTAACCGTTCAACGGTCAAAAGCGCCGAGGTCGTAGGGCTGATCCTGGGTAATTATCATCCCCATGGCGATACTTCGGTCTATGATGCGGCTGTACGCATGGCTCAGCCCTTCACTTTGCGCTATCCTCTGATTGAGGGCCAGGGCAATATGGGCAGCGAAGATGGAGATGCGCCTGCCGCATATCGATATACAGAGATGCGACTATCGCCATTGGCGGAGGCGATGATGGCGGATATGGAGCGGGACACGGTATCGTTGCATCCAACCTATAAGCAGGACCCGAAGGTAGTGGAGCCGGACTATCTTCCGGGGCATTTGCCGCCAGTCGTAAATGCTTCCAGTGGGATCGCAGTCGGTCTTTCGACGAATATTCCACCACACAATTTGACCGAGGTGCTGCGGGCCTGTATTGCGTTGCTCGATCGACCCGACATGGATGTTGCGCAGTTGATGCACTATATTCAGGGACCAGATTTCAGTCAGGGTGGTCGTGTGATGGGCATTGATGGCATTCAGAGCTATTTGACAACCGGGAAGGGCCGGATTATTGTGCGGGCGGAGGTCCGTCTGGAGGAAACTCCTCGCAATCGGGCTTTAATTGTCACTCAGTTGCCGCCGATTGGACGCGATAAGGTCAAGGAGTCGATCGCCAGGGCGATCAATGCCCATAAACTGGATGGGGTGATCGATATGCGGGACGAGACCGATACGGAGAAGGGGACGCGTATTGTGCTGGAACTGCGTAAAGATGCCGATGCAGCGCAAAATCTCTCGCAACTCTATACAAGTACTGATCTCCAGATCGCGCAATCCTTCCAGATGGTCTTTCTCTTCGGCGAGTCAATGCAGGCAGCTCGTCAGCCTCGTCAGGCGGGAATGATTGAACTGCTCAACTACTGGAATAAGCATCAGTTAGATGTGCTGACCCGGAGAACTGCGTTCGATCTGCGCAAGGCAGAGGAACGACTGCATATTGTTGAGGGATTGATCATCGGTTCCAGTCATGCCGAACAGATTGTGAAAATATTCCAGGAGGCGGAGGATCGTTCTGCTGCACGCAAAAAAATTGAAGAGGAGTACACTCTTACCGCAATCCAGTCCGAGGTAATTGCATCAATGACGCTGGCACAGGTGACGCGCTTAGATGCCGGTAAGTATGTGAACGAGAGAACTGAACTGACGAGCCGTATTGCAGAACTCCAAAGCTTGCTGGCTGATCCAAAGGCAATGACTGCCCAACAGAAGAAAGATATGCAGCAATTGCTCAAGCAGTTTGGGGATGAGCGTCGGACGGTGATTGATGTCGAGGGGGTCGCTCAGGACCCGATTACGCACGTCGCCAGCCTGCACGAACGGGAGCCACTGATTGTTGCTCTGACGCGTCAGGGGGCGTTTAAAGCGCTTCCCAGAGGGACATTTGCACTCAAAGGAAAGAATGGCGAGGCGGTCTATGTATCGGCGCGAGGAGATGAGCAGTTGCGCCAGGTCATCAGTACGACCTCACAGGACTATTTGCTCTGCGTGGCCTCCAGCGGACGCATTTTCCAGATCGCTACCCATCTCATTCCTCAGGGTACCCGCTCTGCCAGGGGGGAGCCGCTGCGCCGTTTGCTGAAATTGGAGGCTCACGAGACGATCGTGAAAGTCCTTTCCATCGAGAATTACGATGCGGACCGCTATCTCGTCCTTTTCAGTAAACTGGGGAAAGTTAAGAAATCAGCCCTGACTGAGTACCGCAGCGCTGACGTGGACGGACTACCAGATATGAAACTGGCCAGTGGGGATGCTGTTGTGGCCGCTCTGCTTTCTAATGGACAGGGTGAGTACCTGGTCACTACAGCTAGCGCTCAGACTTTGCGGTTTGGAGATGAGACCGTGCGTGCCCAGGGCCGTGTTGGTCAGGGTGTTGCGGCTATTGCTCTTGGTGCTCAGGGCGAAGTGGTCAGCGCCTCTTACCTGGATGGTGTAATCCAGAACGAGCTTTCTGAGTCCTGGTACCTGCTGGTTGTCACACAACAAGGGGTTGTCAAAAAAGTTCTGCCATCCGAGTATCCCCAGAAGGGTCGGGCTACCGCGGGTGTTGTGACTACAATGCTTACGGGAAACGATCAGGTAATGTTCGCCGAGTTGATGCGCGATCACGATCACTTTCTCTTCACCTATACCAATGGGAGTGGTGATACGACGGTAGCGGTCAAAGCGAGTGAGATCAAGGTTTTTCCGCGAGCGCGTAAGGGATTTGAACAGATCACAGGGAAGATGCTGGGTGTTGTAGCGTTAGAGGCTACATTGAGTTAAGATAGGGCAAAAGATCAGGGCCAGGGCTTGATGCCCTGATCTTTTGCCGGTCGTAAATGGCAAGGGCCTGAAGAGGCCCATTGCTATAAATCTGTCTCAGGCGTAAAGGGAGTGATGGGTGGCTCTTCGTGCAGGGGAGGGGTATCGGTGCTGGGGGTCTCAGCCCGGATGACCTCGATAGAACATTGTGCCAGAAGTGCGCCCATCGCGCCAATAGCTGCCATGGTTGGGGCCAGAATGACGCCCATAAATCCAATAGCCAGCGGAATCTCCAGGATTACATGTCCATCTTGCTTGACGCGAATACGACGCACGCTACCCTCGCGGACCAGTTCCTTAACTTTGGCAAGCAACTGTTCGCCTGCGACCTGCAACTCTTCGATAATATCAGCTGTTTTAGGTGCATTAGGATCGGTCTGTGTCATGTTTTTACCTCATTTATCTTTTACTATAGTTTTGTGCCGTCTTCTGGTGGTAGACCAATAAGGTACGCTCAAATTCCTTCGCCTGGCCTTATGAGGCCGGGGCAGTGAGCACAACTCGCAACTCCAAACGAGTAAGAATCTGGTGTTCCTCGGACAATCCCATCTTGCGCGAGAACGGAAGTGTCCTGGCCAGCATAACTCTTTCCCGGTGATTAGGAATGTATGTTATGCTTTATTAGTCTGCTGTCAGTGGTCCTCTCTGAGAGATAGAAAGTAAGTGTGTATGAGCCTCAGCTCCTTTGTGGGGAGTCTTAGAAGGTCTCTATACCTCTCTCCTCGCTATATATAGCGGCATATGCCTCAAAAGAGAACAGTTAAAGCATTGACAGTAAGTTGGTGCATCAGTGATCACATCAGCGTCACTTATATATACGTAAGAATGTCTGAGAAGTTGGAATAAGAAGCAAGAAAGAAGAGAGTGAGCGATGGATACAACTGCCTGGTGGTATGTTGATGGGGCCTGGGTACATCCACATCAAGCCAGCATATCCCTGAACGATATAGCCATTTTGCGAGGGTACAGCGTTTTTGAGGCTTTGCGTACTTATCATCGTCATCCCTTTCATCTGGAAGGACATCTGGAACGCATCTATCGTTCAGCAGAGATCATCGACCTGGAAATACCCTATAGCCGTGAGCAAATTGCTGGAGTTATCTATGAGAGCATCGAGCGTAACACCTATAGTCATGCCGCCATTCGTCTGTTGCTGACCGGCGGCGAGAGCGAAGATGGACTGCTGGCGATAGGACCGTCGAAGCTAGTTGTGATGGTTACTCCTCTGGGTGAGCGCGATATGGAGCGCTTTGCCAGAGGGGTTTTCCTGATCACGACGCGTCTCCAGCGTGAGGCACCTGAGGCCAAGACCTCTAGCTATACCGCTGCTCTGCGTGCGCTGAAGGAAGCTACCCGACGTGGCGCGGACGATGCTCTGTATGTCAATGAGCGGAACCATGTGCAGGAGGCAACACGCAGTAATTTTTTCCTTTTTCGGGGAGATACGCTGGTCACGCCGCGAGACGAGGTCCTGATAGGGATCACACGCAACGTCGTTCTGGATCTGGCACGAGATCGTTTTGCCATCGAAGAACGGCCTATTTTGTTAGAGGAGTTGCGCCTGGCGGATGAGGCCTTTGTGACCTCCTCATCCAGGGAGATCACGCCCGTGGTGCGTATCGACGATGTGACCATCGGCACTGGTGGACCCGGTTCCCGTACAATTGAGCTGGAGCAGCGCTTCATTGATATGCTTGAGCGCATGGGCTAGTTCTGTCGTTCACCTTCTTCAGCAGAGATAGATGA
>DAOTTL010000257.1:0-14100 GCA_034438135.1 Ktedonobacteraceae bacterium
CTGAACGCTTCTACATTCCAGAGATCTCTCAAGGACGAGAGATTGAGCAGAAACGCTATGAAAGGGTTCGTTTTCTGGCGAAGTGGAAGGCGAAGATCCGTCAGTCCTGGCCTGAGCTAGAGATCTATGTCGATGGTCGCAGAGATGGACAGCTTAGTTTGGGCGAAGGGATCAATGTACACGCCTGGGTGAAGGTGTCAACCCTGACACCTGATGATCTGGATGTTGAACTGGTTTACGGCGATGAGCACGATGAGCAGGTTAAAGTTCAGCATACGCTACCTATGAGTTATGTACTTCAGGAGCATGACGGTTCTTATCGCTATGAGCTGCGCTTGCAGCCTGGTGGCAGTGGGAGTATTGCTTACGGCGTACGGGTTCTGCCTAAAAACCCGGCCCTGGCTGGTAAACATGATATGGGACTGGTCCACTGGGCCTGATTTTTTTGCCGTTTTCCCTCTGTCGTCGCAGATGGCAGAGAACAAAAAGAGCAGACATGAGTCATCCCTCATTTTGGCAAAATGAGCAAACGCTCTTGCTGGCGGCGCAGGCGCCAGCTTTTCAGGGAGAAATGGCTGAGTTTGGAAGCAGCAAAGCTGCTTCCAAACTCAGCCATTTCTCCCTTTTCTCGGGGGAGGGGCGGCTTTGCAAGCCGCAGAAAGATCAGGGATGGCTCATATCCTTCGAGTGCCAGGTAAGAGCCAGCACGCGTAGCCAATTCTCATAGCCGAGTTTGCGCAGGGACGAGTCATCGTAGCCGTGGTCGCGCAGGACTGCGAGAAACTTCGCCATGCCAGATGCATCTCCAATCTCAGCCGGGATAGTCGTTCCATCGAAATCGGTTCCCAGTGCGACCCCATCCAGGCCAAGATGTTCCACAAGATAATCTATGTGGCGTACGAGTAGCTCTAGAGGTGTATCTGCGTTGCGGTCTCCATCCTCGCGCAGGTCGTTGACTGCGAAATTGAGACCGACCAGACCACCGGACTCGTGTATGGCGTCCAATTGTCTGTCTGTTAGATTGCGTGTGCTGGGACAGAGGGCATGAACATTCGAGTGAGTGGCTACCAGTGGAACTGTTGAGATGCGGGCTACATCCCAGAACCCCTGCTCATTGAGATGAGAGAGATCGATCAGAATGCCCAGCTCGTTGCAGCGTTTGATCAGTTCCTTGCCCAGGTCGGTCAGGCCGGGTCCGGTATCGGGTGTTCTGGGAAATGCAAAGGGAACGCCATGAGCGAAGATGTTGGGACGACTCCAGACCGGGCCAAGGGAGCGCAGACCCGCCTGATAGAAGACTTCGAGTGCATTAAAATCGGGATCAATTGCCTCGGCTCCCTCGAAGTGCAAAATGGCTGCGTGCACCCCTGTATGCAGACATTGCTCCAGCTCTGCTAGTGTATGAACAACGTGAAGTTGACCCTGGGATTGTTTCTCCAGTCTCAGCAGCAACGCAACCAGAGCCAGAGAAGTGCGTAGAGCATAAGAAGGTTCCAGAGCATCGGCCAGGCGCACTCTGTAGCTACTCTCCGTAAGAATGAGTCCATCGTCAGGTTCGCAGGGAAGCGCGGGATCTCGGGGCACAAACGCCGCAAAGAAACCGCCTGCAATTCCACCTTCCTGCGCTCGGGGCAGATCGAGATGGCCAGTATCACTGCGTACAAAGAAATCGCGGTCACAGCCGCGATCAGATAGATAGAGGTTGAGAAGAGTGTCCTGATGGCCCACTATAACGGGAATATTGCTCATATGCCCTTGTATCTCTCTTTCATGTTTTCAGGAAACCGTCACTGGTTGATCTTATTGCCAATGAGTTCGCGTACTTTCATGGCAAGTTTATCAAGATCAAAAGGTTTTTGGAGAAAATGACTCTGCGGGTCGAGGAGTTCGCGCCTCTTTAAGTCCATCTCCTGATAACCACTTACAATCAGCACCTTCACCGTTGAGCCATGCTGAAGAATAGACTCTTGCAGTAATTTTCCTCTCATTTTAGGCATCATAACATCTGCAATCACCAGAGAAATCGTAGCTATATTTTCTTCGAAAATGCGCATTCCCTCTTCCCCATCGCTTGCCAGTATGATCTTATAACCACAATCGTGTAGAAACTCACTGGTGAGCAATTGAACATCGGGATCATCCTCGACGACCAGAATAGTTTCTGATCCGCCCTCTATCATTTTTTGAAGAGGAAGGGTTTCAGATTTCTCCTCTGGCTTGCCGTTTGTAGAGGGAAAGTAGAGTGAAAACGTTGTTCCTAAGTCTGGCGAGCTTTGAACCTGGATAGAGCCGTGGTGCTGTTTCATAATACCATAGACGACTGCGAGTCCCAGACCGGTTCCCTGTCCCACTTCTTTAGTCGTAAAGAAGGGTTCAAAGAGTCGCGTCTGAACCTGCTCATCCATACCGACACCGGTATCGGCAATCGTCAGAAGAATATAGGAGCCGGGGGGCATATCAGTCTGTAAGGATGATGCATCTAACTCGACGTTCTGTCCCTGGATAGAGAGCGTTCCTCCATTCGGCATAGCATCACGAGCATTAAGACACAGGTTCACCAGTACCTGCTCGATCTGAGTTCGGTCTGCATATACCATCTGCAAACCGGTATCACATTGGATATGTAAATCTATCGTGGGACCGAGCAATTTTTGCAGGAAATCTTGCAATGATTTGAAGAGTTCATCGAAAAATATCTGTGTAGGATCAAGATGCGTGCCGCGAGCAAAGGAGAGTAGCTGACGTGTCATGCGTGCGCCCTGGTCTGAACGATTCTGGATATGTTGAAAGTGTTCGTAGAGAGGGTGTTGTGGTGAGAGGTTATACATACCGAGTTGTGCATAGCCCATAATGGCGGTCAGCAGATTATTAAAATCGTGCGCGATGCCGCTGACTAGCAGGCCAAGGCTCTCCATTTTCTGAGCCTTCTGGAGTTGAGACTCAAGTTGATGTCGTTCTTTTTGCAATGTCTGCTTCCTGAAACATTCTTCGACTGAGATAGGCAGTCGTGCCAGGTGTGTTTTTAAGAGGTAATCATTGAGTCCATTTTTCATCGCTTCAGTTGCAATCTCTTCGCTGCCTGTATCAGTAACCATAATTACGGGAATGTCAGAGGAAAGCTGGCGAATCGTTTTGAGAACCTCAAGGCCATTTGTCCATTTTAGCTGGTAATCGGTAAAGACGATAGTATAGTTAAGTGTGTGCAGTGCCTCTTCAAACGTTCCACGATCAATAATTTCCACATATGTTGCATCTGGGAAGAGGTGCATCAGATCGCGCCTGATCAGTTCTCGATCGAACGGATTATCGTCAATCAACAGAAATCGCATAATGCTCCTTCTCTGCGGGATAAAGTTCTAGCCAGAACACGCTTCCCTGACCTGGTTGGGAAATAACACCGATGCGTCCACCTAATATCTCCACTATCTTGCGTACAGTTGCCAATCCTAAACCGATCCCATCGTATACTTCTGTTCCATGCAATTGCACAAAAGGCGAGAAGAGTCGGGATTGATCGGGAAGTGGAATCCCAATGCCGTTATCAGCGATCTCCAGACGATACAGTCCTTTCTGTGAGTGTATTGAAATATGTATAACAGGAGTGGTGCCTGGAGCGACAAATTTGAGTGCATTTGATAAAAGATTGGAGATAGCGATAACCAGCAGGGTTTTATGGCCCTGTACCGCTGGAAACGACTCACTTTTGGAGATAATCGCCTCTCTGTAAGAGATCTCTTCTGCCTGTTGAAAGAGGCACTGCTCAATGACCTGTCCAAGTTGGATGGGCCGAAGCTGCTTCTCTGTATATTCAATGCGTGCGAATGAGAAGAGTCCTTCTAACAACTCCTGCATCTGCTCGGATGCCTGCTGAATATGTGCCAGATCCCGGTCTCCCTGAGAACTCAAGGTCGTGGCATGATCCTGTCTCAGCAGGTTGCTAAAGCCCTTGATTGCGCGTAGGGGTGCTCGCAGATCGTGTGTCATAGCATGAAAAAACGATTGTAAATCCTGGTTACGCAGCCGCAGTTCTAGCGAAAGGCGGCGTGTGCGCAATAAGACCTCAACTCTGGCCTGGAGTTCCAGTTTCTCAATCGGAGCGCGAATAAGCTCATCTACTGTTTTCCACAGATGGCGCGTGATGAGATCAGTCTCGCGCTGCGAAGTAATCAGAATAAAGGGTAGAAACGTTGGCTCGTCCTCAGCCTTTCGGTCCTGAATCTCTTGCCAGTGGTGATCCAATGTTGGTCCGTCGAGCAAGCATAAATCGAAGGCAGTAGCAAGAGAGATATCCTGATCGGGCCAAATGACCTCATAGCGCTGTCCCAGCCATTCAGCTAATAGCGCTCGGTTCATTTTATTCTCTAGAAAAAGCAAAAGGCGACTCATGATTTCCTATTCGTCAAGCATTCCCTGAATGATACTGATAAACTCTTTGATAACTAGAGGCTTAATCATCACTCCTCTAGCTCCATGAGTAAGACTTGCCTGTTGAATGGCAGCACTTTGTTTGGGAGAGACGATAAGGAAAGGGATCTTCCAGGAACGCAATTGCTCGCAGCGTTTCCAGATCTGTCCGTCAAAGCCAGTGATATCCACCAGTGCTCCTGCCAGAGCGGGATGTTGAGCGAGCAGTTCGTCAAACTCTTCATAGGTACTGACATTAACCGTCTGATAGCCTTCTTTCCCAAGATAGTCACTTAGCAGTTGAAGATTGCGGGCATTGCGGTTGATCAACAGAATGGGCAATGTTGGGACAGACATAGATGATTACTCCTTTGTGGGGTCGTCCAGGGAATAGATTCGCCCTGTGAGAATACCCTGGAGACCGGTCAGAGGTTTGCCAACTTTATTACCATACCGACTTACCTCTATCTCACGGAGAGTACGCTCAAAATTGGAAAGACGTTTCTTCAGCACCCCTATCGTTTTGTGGATCTCGCCTCGTAGTTCGAGGTAGCGTAGAAAGACAATATTATCTGAGAGATAACTAATATTGAGGTCGCTGACCTGAAAATCGCCGGTAATAGACGCTATTTCGTTGATGAGCAGGACCGCTACACCCATGTTTTGCAGATATTTGCACAGCGCATGCAGATGTGTCACGATATCTTCTCCTCGCAGTGACACCCGATAGCCCGCAATGCTATCGATCATGACAATTTGCGCCTGACGCTCTTCGACCTCCTTGCGAACGATACGTGCAAATTCATCTGGTGAGAAGTGTAATGGTTCAATTGGCACTACCGCGAGCGTTCCGCGCTCAATCATGGTACGTGCTGGAATATTTACTGCATCACAGCGACGAAGCAGTGTTTCCTGAGCTTCCTCAAATGTATAGACAACTGAGCGCTCTCCCCGACCTGCCGCCTCTTTCATAAATTGCAGACCGAGGGTTGTTTTTCCGACGCCAGTTGGGCCTGTTAGCAGTGTAATCGTGCCGCGCTCGAAACCGCCGTGCAGGAGTTCATCCATTTCAGGGATGCCGGATGAGATAATTTCTTGCGTGAAGGGTTGCGTATGCATTTCTGGTAAGAGTCTGGGAAAGATATCCATACCATGGTTGGTCAGACGTATGACATGAGAGCCACTACGAAAATCGGAGCCGCGAAACTTGCTCACATTTATGCTGCGTCCCTGAGATGTAGATTGGAGATGGATAACGCCGTCACTCATAAATTGCAAATCATCGTCAGGGTTGCTCAGGCTCCCTTCGGAGGTAAAGAGGACCGTAGAGCCTTGCTCGACGAGGAAGCGGAGAAAGGAAAGGACCTGTTTGCGGAACTGAAAATCATCGCTGGCCAGAAAGCGAAATTGTGTCATGGCATCCAGAAAGACGCGTTTGGGTTGGATCTCGCTGATCTGATCCAGGATTTGCTGTGTAATGGGTTCACGTTCGACCTCTGCCGGAGAGAAAATATCGTAGCTCTGCATCTGGGTAAAGAAGTCAGCATTGGGAGAGAGGTCGAGAAAGTGAATATCGGTGAGATCAAATTGCTGCGCCGCTGCGTTAGCCCTTAGTTCTCCTTCAGGCTCGCCCAGGGTAATAAAAAGACACTCGTCTCCATTCTTCGCTCCTTCGCTTAGAAAATGGAAACCGAGGGTTGTTTTGCCACAGCCTGGTCCACCTCGTACGAGGTAGGCCCGATTAGGAACGAGTCCTCCGCTTAGCACTTCGTCCAGACCGGGTATACCAGTGGAGCAACGTGTAAGGTCTTTTGTCTGGCTTAAATGCGATAGAGAATTACTGTTCCTGTCGGCAATTTTTTTGTCCGTTGTCATGGACACACTCCTTCAAATAAGATCTCTGTCACCATACCTGGTACATGATAAGTAGTTTTATCTCGGTATTCTGGACATTGCTGAGTTAACGTATTTTTGCATTGCATTGGACTGTGCTCTTGCGCTCTAGAAAAAAGTTGGTCTTTACCAGACCCTTTGTTATACCGCGTTCTTTTGCTTATCTGCCTCGTAGTATATCTCAACAGCGATAATTTCTCAATGTAGCTAATAGAATAGTCAGGGTTACTCAAAAGTCACTGCACAACAGTGGCCAGACCCCTCCCCACGGGAACAAGATGGATGGAGGCAGCGCGGTCGCGCTGCCTCCATCCATCGAAAAAGGGTGGGTGGGTGGGGAGAAGAGTGACTTTTGCAAAAGCCCTGATGGAATAACCCTGAGATAGGGGCATGAGTGATCTGGCAATTGCAAGTTTCACCGTATACAATGAATATATTAACAAGGAAGCAAATCAGTGTATTACATATTGTAGATGGGAAAATAGATATGAAAGCAGTACAGTTTAGTCGTTACGGCGGCCCAGAAGTGTTGCAAACTGTTGAGGTCGCGGAACCCATAGCGGGTCCGGCAGAGGTTCTGGTTGAAGTAAAAGCTACAACCGTCAACCGTCTGGATCTTTTTCAGCGTTCCGGGAGTCGTCCAGTGCCGCATCTGCCGTTTACCCCGGGTTTGGAGGCGGCGGGTATGGTTTTAGCAGATAGCCAGGGATTTCGGGCAGGTGAGCGGGTAATGACCACGCGACCCGGAGCCTCCGGTGGTTATGCGAGCCAGATTGCCGTTTTGGCACGCGACCTCGTGCGTATTCCAGAGGGCGTAAGCTTTGAGCAGGCTGTAGCGGCCGGTTTAACCTCATCAACCGCCTGGACGGGACTTTTTGATCTTGGACAGCTACGCGCAGGAGAGCGAGTATTGATCTGGGCTGGTACCAGTGGGGTTGGCTCGATTGCCATCCAACTGGCCAAACAGCGAGGAGCCTGGGTACTTGCAACCACCGGCAGTCAGTCCAAAGTGGACGAACTGCGTGGTCTGGGAGTCGATATGATTGTGAACTACAAAGAGCAGAGCGTTGGACAGGTCGCAAGCGATATTGGGGGAGTCAATCTCGTTCTGGAACTGGTGGGTGCGACGCTTCAGGAGAGCATTCAGGCCTGTGCTCTGGAAGGTCGCGTTGTTCTGATCGGTAACCTGGGGGGACAAAAGGTGACTGTTGATACACAGATGTGGCGTCTAAAACGTGTCAATATCCTGGGTGGAGGTATTATGCACACCTTGCCAGAGAACGAGAGGCAGGTATTAGATATGGTTGCTCAAAAAACGATAGTGCCCCTGATCTCAGAGGTTTTACCGATTGAACAGGCAGGAGAGGCTCATCGCAAGCTGGAGGACCACGAGGTAACGGGTAAGATCGTGCTGGTTCATGGGAGCTAACAATCGTGATTAATCTGGTAACAGCCTATGCCAATCGGCAGGTGATTGGGAAAGATGGGAAAGTACCCTGGGATCTGCCTGACGATATGCGACATTTCGAGCGCTTGACTGCTGGTCAGACTGTAGTTATGGGCACCAAAACATTTGCTGAGGTTGGTCATCCTCTGCCCGGAAGGCGCAATATAGTGTTGACCCGTTCTTCCATCCTATCTCTGCCAGGTGTTGAGATCATCCACAGCGTGGAGGAGGCGCAGGATCTGGGAGATCTCTTTGTGATTGGCGGGGCGAGTATTTACAGTCTATTTCTGGAAATTGCTGATCTGCTCACGATTACCGAGATTGATCTGGATGTAGATGGAGATACGTTTTTTCCCAACTGGAACCGCGAGGACTTTGAACTTATCTCACAAAGAGAAGGTTTACTCGATGCGAGGAATCTCTTTCCACATAGATTTTTAGTTTACAAACGCAGGAGAAGTTGATGAGCTTGCCGGCAAGCTCATCAACTTGGGAGAAAGAAGTGATGAGCTTTGGGTGGCAATGCCACCCAAAGCTCATCACTTCTTTCTCTTTTTTCGGAGGGAAGGGGCGGCGTTGCGAGCCGTTGCAGAAAGAATTAGGGATTGACCCCTAAACCTTTTTGGATAAAGAGAACCATATCGTAGGCTCCATCTGTACTCCCGAAGGATTGGCGATGCCACCACCAGTTCCAGACCCGCTGGGCCGCCAGACCCAGATTAAACTTTGCGTTTGGCGGCGGATTATCGCCATAGCTAAGCCAGAGGAGGGGACCAACGCCGCTGCCAAGGTTGGGATCGGAACAGGTAAGAGATTTCTGTTGAGGGACCTGGCATGCTGGGAGTTTATAGCCTTCATCCCACCAGCTTCTCATATGATACTGGTGGTAGAGATAGCTCCCATTGTTTGAAGCGTACTTCGAAATATCCCCATAAGGATTGTCGCCTCCTGTAATGATCACAGGTACATTGCCTACCCAGGTGGGACAGGCACCCTGATCGAAATTGAAACAGAGATTAGGGTAGTCGCGCAAGTACCAGGCAAAAGGCCAGGTGGCATCGGACGTTACCGCGATACGCATCTGATGCTTACCACCAAAGCGCAGCTTATCCAACTGGTCAATCTGATTCATAACCGTATTTACATCGGGAGTTGTCTGGACATAGACCATCATCTCCTGAGGGCCATCGGCGGCATCGACATACGAGACCTCGTACATATTGTGGAGCGTTGGCAGCAAGAGTAGTACAGCCATCACCACGCCAAACAGCCCCCATGCGGCCTGTCCCCGGCTAACGCGTGAGCGAGACCAGGGTATGAATTTCTCGGATGGGTTCTCTTGCTGGCGATCCGCCTCGTTCGCTTGAACCGACCTGGTCAGGAAGCGCTCTTTGACAAAGCGTATACTGATCAACAGGCAGGGTTCCAGGCCAATCGCAGCCAGGATCAGCATCGGCATCGTCATAAAGATCATCAGCCAGGGCATTTTTTCTCCGGCCCAGGAATAGAGAAAGAAATCGCCCAGGAACCAGTAGATCATAAAGAGGCGGAAGCGATTTGGTCTGCGCAGTGAGCGTCCAATACCTATCAGGGCGAAGACCACACCAATCTGTTCATACAGCGGGATGAGCAGAATGTAATAGTACCAGGGCTGTCCTCCACGTGCTACATTCTGCTGTTCCAGCCAGTAATACAGACCCATCCAGATGCCATCGCCGATGCCATGCCAGATATTTGTGAATACAACCGTGAACAGCACCATAAAGATCGTCCAGGCAAGGATCAATCCGAAAAACCAGTGGGTCCAGGGCATCGTCAGGATCGCATCGAGTACCGGTTGGCGGCGATCGACGAAACGCGCCAGTCCACGGCGACCCGGCTTTGGGAGCCTGCCATAGATCTCACGCAAGAGAATGCTAAAGACGAAGATGCCTAACAGGATCCCCAACCAGGGAATAAGTCCAACCGTAAATGCTTCGAGATTTTGCAGGTCAAGATTGGCCACATTTGTATTGGCGATAATATAGGTCGAGAGTTCATCCAGTTTTGCGAAAAAGATCTTGGCCACAACCGCCAGGAGCAAGAAATAGACCAGGACTGCCAGTGAGGCAAAGGTACGTGGCAGATAGCGTGCCGGCTCTCTTTCTTGTTCCGCGCCAGGAGCTTGCCAGCGAAACTTCGAACCAATCTCCCACACAACCAGCGCTCCCAGGAAGCTTCCAAAGACCGCAATCGTCAGAAACGTTGCCTCGCTAGTCGCATAGGAAAGGGCGAACCCAGCAGCGCCCAGCAGGAGCCAGCGCATCTTCCGATCGCGCATGTAACGTCCTATGGACACTACCATCAGAAGCGTAAAGCAGGCCATATAGATATCTTCGCGTGCAAAGCGAGAGAAATAGACCATACTGGGGGAGACAGCCAGTAGCAGACATGCCAGCCAGGCCCCCAGCCGACCCAGATAGTCGCGCACAAAATAGGGCAGACCAATCAATAACGTTCCCAGGAGCGCGGCAGCAATACGTACCGTTGTTGTGTTGACCCCATTATCGGGTGCTCCCAACCACTGACTGATCTGGTAGACCAGTGCAATGGCATGGAACTGGAATGGACCGTGGAGGAGTGGATCGTAGTGATAACAGCTATAGCCAGCCGGAGGATTGTTCAGTCCAACACACCAACCCCAGTTCTGGAGATTATGGAGCAGACCCAGAGAGAAATAGGCATGCAGGCTTTCGTCATGGTGCAGTGGCTTATCGCCCAGTCCCCAAAAGCGCAGTAGAGCCCCTAACAGAATAACAGCCCAGAAAGGAGTCCAGGCCAGTAATTGGGTACGAGTGGGCGGGCGGAAATCTCTGAACCAGCCCTTCCTATACTCCTTCTCGTCTTCAGCGTCGTCCTCTTCTTCCAACTCAGGCAGCCGAACCTGCTCCTCCTCAATAACCTCATCAGCCAGAACAGGCTCTGCATCAATTGCCTTTACGTTTTCTTGAGCAGATGGGAGTACTTCTTCCTCAGGTTCAGCAGCCGTTTCAGTCTCCGCCGGTGGAACCTCAGCGTTCACTGGTTCCAAGGGAAGGTGTTCAGTTTCGTCTGAGACCGTTTCGCCCGGTTTGGTATCATAACTTTTCAAAGAATAAACTCCTCTATGTACAGGTTTGCTTGCCAGACTCATCTTGCGAAAGCATCTCAGCTGACACGCGCTGTCTATCAGCATTATATCCGCAGAAAAGCGCTGTCTGCTCTGATGTACTATAGCACTTTATAAATAGTGACGCCCTTTTCCTGGTAAACGATATGCATAAAACCACCGAATCGTTGCAAATCAGCACCGAAATAGGTCACTTGCTCCAATGGACCCACGTAGAGATACTGCGCATGGTAACGCGCCATTGTACTCAGCACTACTTGAGGGGAGATAGAGCGATAGATCTGGGTGATATCTGTCACACGGTTGAAAAAGTCCGCCGAGTTATTTCCACGGTTAACCCAGTTCACTCGCCATTGCCACTCGTGACCTTCCCAGCCCATGATAGTAGGGAGTCCAGTAAAAATCGAGACGCGTCCATAGTCCGAATATTCGGGACCGGTTGCCTCAACTATGACAGGATCGCCGCTGATGGTGCTGTTTAGCCAGCGAATAGCTGCGTAGTCAGCGGGATCGTAGGACTGCATATAGTCCAGGCCGTCCAGACTATTCGTGCGTTGCGCAAATGCATCGGTGCGTTGAGAGACAGCCGTTAACGGGTAGACTGCGCCCATGAGTAAAAGTACTAAGAGTGCAATGCTCCAGAGGATACGGCTGGCAGCATACATGCGCCGAGAATCCAGCGAGAGTTTGAGCGAAGGGCGCAGGCTCGTCAGGACGAAATATACACCAGCTCCTCCAACAATCGAGAGCAGTGCCCAGGCCTGGAAATAGAACTTAAAGACCGTATTCATACGCGGCACCTGGTCCACAAAGACATCGCGTAAGAAGATCACCTCACAGAATGCCACCAGTGCACAGGCCGTAGCACCGAGTAGTAGAACAAACGAACGCTCTCGCTCTCTTAGATGATAGAGCAGTAAGAGCGCTCCAATTGCTGCTAGCGAACCCGTAATCACAAAGGTCAGACTATTTTTCATGAATACCAGCAGCAGCAAACCTGCAACCAGAATAGCCAGCAAACCAATAACTCGTCCGTTACGCCAATTCAGTCCTGCATTCCTGAAAAAATCCGGTTGGTCATCTACCAATTCGTGATCTGGTAGAGATCCGTCAACTGGTGGATCATCAAGCGATTCAATTTTCAACGCCAGTTCATCCTCATCCACCTCGCTCGTCTCCTGTAGCGTGCTCACATTGGTCAGTTTCGACTCTCCCTGGCGGGCCTGGGTCACAGAGGCAGAAGCCGAGAAATTCGCAGGAGAAACCTTCTGAGGATCAGAAAACATCTCCGGGTCCTTCTGCATAGCAGGAGTGCCGACCGCAAGAACCCCAGAAACAGCAGTGGGATAGCGCGAACGGAAGAAGTTGATAAATAGGAAAGAGAGAAAGATAAAGGCAAAAACACCGTAAATCAAAACCTCATCCACTATCGGAGTGCGGTCATTGGGGTTGAGTATGCCAAGTCCCTGGGCCGGTGAGACAAAGTTTAGATAGAAAGGCATGAATAAGAGAAATGAAAGCAGACCGAGAGCGGCACAGGCAATGAACGCGTCGAGTATCATTTCCCAGTTCAAGCTTTGTTGATGAGCCATCCATTGTTGCAAGACCAGGCAGACCAGACAAAGAGCCAGGTAAGTAGGGTAGTCCCAGCCATTCATAGCGTACAGGCTACCAATCATCAGAGCCGTCACTCCGAGAGTGAGAGGGAGACGCCAGCCACGCCCGAAGGCATTCAAGCCTTGCCCATGATCTTCCAGGAAGAGATTAAAGGCCAGGGCAATCCCCACGATCGTAAAAGCCAGGGCCAGGACATGGGCGTGAAAACAGGAAAGGAGAAAGCTAAAGGCGGGGAATTCGTTAATGGTATTGACAATCACCCGCGAGGCGTTAAACCAATAGTAGGAGGGTAGATCGCCATGATTGATCCACCAGGTCTGTGTCGCGGCCAGATTGCCGAGCACCAGACCAAGCAGGATAGTCAAAACACCATAGGGTAGAGCAACCTTCATCGAAGTCCATACCCGATCGGCGGATGGCAATTCGGCCAAAGGCGAAGATTGTCTGTGCCGATACGCTGCCCAGGCCACTACATTACAAGTGACCCCGAAAAGGCTCACAGCCGTTAGCCCAAAAAAGAGGCTGATGCCCGTATTGAAAGCAATCGAGGGAGATTGACCAAGCAGTTTAGCCAGCATCGCAATTGTATAGTGAGCATAGTAATAATAGTTAATGGGCTGACCAGCATACCACATATCGTTTGGAGGGAGGTGTGGACTGCGCATAATCGCTGCGAGAAACCCCTCATCCATAAACATCTCAAAATTGCGGATCTCAGGCGAATAGGAGCGCAATAGACCGAGTAGAAAGACCATGCCGAGGAAGATCAACTCGACACAGACAATATAAACTCTATGCGTGCATAACACCTTTAGTACAGTTTGACGAACCCGGAGAAAACCGAACACATTCAAGGCCACCAGGATCAACAGCACACATAAAATAAAGATCTGGCTGAATGGCAAAAATTGCAAGCACATCAGTGGCAACCAGACGCAAAAAGCCAGTATAGCGAGGCCAACCGCTTTGCTAAAGGCCCATCCACGATCAGGGAGATTGTGAAAGACAGTTATTGTGAGCGGAAGGAAGATAACACCTAAAACCTCCATCAGGGCCCACATCTGTAACAGTTCAAGCATATGGCACTCTCTAGCGCAAACTTGTGATCATTCAACAAGGAAGTACTTTCAAGGACGTACTATAGTACAAAAATGGTCAGAGCACAATGCTTCGTGACGCAGAGGCTAACGTTTTTAAACGTATCATTTTATATAAACCAGCAAAAAGGCGAAGGTCGCAGAGGGATCGTCCCTGACCTCAGGCCGTCTGAGCGCATCTCCCGACTTCTCAATAGCAAAATGAGTATTCTAAAATGAAAAGAGAGAGAAAACAATAAAAGGTCCTGATTTCCCAGGTCATCGCAAAAGTTGCTTCTTTTTCCACCCGCCCACCCTTTGTGGATGGACGGTGGCAACGCGGTCGCGCTGCCACCGTCCATCTTGTTTTCCTGAATTATTGTTCTGTCAAACGAAGTTTGACACGCCCCCTCTCCACCCCTTTACAAGTAGAGGTATTTTGCCGATCTGCTGCATCGGCCTGGCAGGCCACCCCACACTATTTAAAAAAGAGTAGCTGGTGTGTTTTGTGGCGC
>DAOTTL010000258.1:0-15845 GCA_034438135.1 Ktedonobacteraceae bacterium
CTCAATGGACTTGCTTCTGACACCTGAAGGAGAGTATGTGTTTCTGGAACAAAATCCCAATGGGCAGTTCTATTGGCTTGAACCCCCGACGGGCTTGCCAATGGCAGAGGCCATGGCCAACCTCCTCGCCAGGCCACAGGAGTATGGTCTGTGATAAACAATGCACCCTTTGCTCAGAGTGAGCAGCACCGCGAACGCCTTGTGACATCCCTGCGCCACAGCGGCACGCTTCGCTCTACGGCCATCGCCCAGGCCTTTGCCGCGATCCCCCGCGAAGCGTTTCTTCCCCATATCTATGAACGCAGTGGAGGACAATGGCTGTTCAAGACCAGGGATACCTTTGACCAGGACACCTGGCTTGATCTTGTCTATCAAGATAGTGCGCTGGTGACCAGTGTGGATCAGCAGCACATACCTCTATCTTCCAGTTCTGCCCCCTCGCTCATGGCGTCCATGCTCGAAGCATTGGATATTCGCCCCGGGCACCGTGTCCTGGAAATCGGTACGGGGACCGGCTACAACGCCGCGCTGGTAGCGCTGTTGACAGGCGATCCAACCCTGGTCACGACCATCGACCTTGATCCGCAGCTCACTGACGCGGCGTCCCGAACGCTGCAACAGCTGGTGGGTCCTGTACGCGTGGAAACAGGCGATGGACGCTGGGGAGTGCCTGGGCAACCCTATGATCGCATCATCCTCACGGCGAGTACCTCCGCTCTTTCATCTGCCTGGTATCAGCAACTGGCTCCAGGAGGTCGGCTGATTGCTGAACTTGAGGGAAGTCTTCAGGCCGGGAGCGGTCTGCTTGTACAGAAGCAGGAGGGACAGGCACAGGGTCGCTTTCTCGGGCAGTCGTGGCATTTTATGGCCCTACGCAGCCAGGCGGAGACTGCCGTGCTGCCCCTCTTATCGCGTGAGCACACCCGTTCGTTATTCGCAGAACCACCAGGGGAGCGTGTTGAGATCGGTGCACAGGAAACGATCATGGGAGCACTTGGAGAACCTTCCTTTCGCTGGTTTCTGCAATGGTGGTGGCCCACCGATGCCTTGCGCATCGCAGAGATCCTTGTGCCGCAGGCTCCGCTACTCCAGATCAGTGATGCGCAACAGCGCACGATCCTGCAACTGAAGAAAGAGGGCGAGCGTTGGAGTGGGCAGCACCATGGGACGTTTCCGCTCTGGCAGTCGCTTCAGCAGGCCTATGAAAACTATACCCTTCTGCACCCGCAGCCGGAAGATTTCGAGGTCTCCTGGACCGAGGACCATGCGTTTCTCCAGCTCCCTGCATCCACGCCACTTCGTGATCTCTCTCTCGTGATGCAAGATGCATGCTCCCAAAAAGCCTCAAGCGTTGAGGAGAAACTGCGCCCAAAGGACGATTGAGAGCACCCCCTCGCTTTTGCGCCGATCAACGTGTGTCAACACACAGGCTCTTCTTCCGCTGGCACTACCACCTTCTGTTGAAAACAGTCAGGTGGAGGAGACGAGCAGGAAGACTGCTGCTCGCAGGCACTTCAACGCGACAGAGAATGCCAGCAGGCACAATCAGGCACTGATACGCGTCATCCGTTCCATCTATGCGCAGCTCTTCCTTCACCTCTCCTGACGCAGGGGGAAAACGTTTCGTGACAAACGCCGAGCACTGTCCACTCAGCACCCATAACTGGTCTGCCCTGCTCTCAGCATAGTCATCTATGGACGCTCCGGGTGGCAACTCGACCAGGGAAAGGGATCGCCAGAAGGAGTCGAGAAAGTGCGTTGCCAGATTCAGTGTCGCGACCTGCGTGTAAATGCTCTCGTTTTCAACATATATTGGAGCAAATGTTTCACCAGGACACAGTTGCGCTGCAAGATTATAGGCAAAAGGAGTCAGCGCAGAGAGTGAGAATGTCTGGAGTCCGATGGAGAGCACCGACAACGCGGCATGCTCAGAACCGTTGCGAATCACGTGTGGTGTTCCATGCGGGAGCCCAACCACACATCCCGTCTTTACCAGCGTCAACACGCTATCAATGGTGAACGTCCCCTGTCCTTCCAGGACAGAGTACAGCATATCCCATTCCTGGGTCTGTTCTCCAATCTCATTTCCCTCCCCCGGATCGATGGAAACAAACGCTCCATACGTCCATGGACCATCGGAGAGGTTTAACTGGCTCGGAAGAGCCAGCGTTTTCATGCGCACCGCACCAGTACCCCCAAACTGATTGTACGTGAGCATGGGATGAGCTGTGGAAACACTTGAAAACCCTGCCAGACTAGAACGCATTGGTCTCCTCCTTTGCTTCCCTGTTCACATCCAGGAGCAGCGGACGGAACGTCCTGCTCTCTGACATCGATAACGTTGATGACACCCCATCAAATGCCCCTGGACGGGCGCACTCCGAAAGAACAGACCAGTGGTCTTCCGCTCGTCCCGCAGCACGCGCGATGAGCAGATGCTCATAGACAACATCAGCGCAGGGCAAGGCGAGACCTTTCATCCGTCCCGCTTTCAAGACGAGGCCGACTTCGTTGAGTCCACGTGTGACCGGGAACTGCGGGTCTGAAAAGTCTCGCGGACCGATCATCCAAGAGCCATCCTGCGCATACACCGCTCCTGAAGCAAAGGGGGGCGCTGCGAGGAGGCGCAGAAAGTGCTTGCGATCCAGGCCATACCCGTCGATCAATGCCGCTGCCTCACCCATGGCTTCAATGGCACAGGCACGCAGAAACGTCGCTGTCATTCTGGCGAGGGCTGGCGCTTCTACCCGCGCTCCCAGATCATAGACCCATTCGCTCATGCACGCCAGCAAAGGACGGATACGCTTCTTCGCTGCCGCCTCTCCTGCCAGAACAAGAGACAACGCGTCGGTATCAGGCTGCTCACACACCATGGCTGCCAGATAGGCACACCCATGGAGCCTCGCGATCCTGGCGAGTTGGGTCGCTACCTCTGGCGAACCGGTGGAGAACGACACAAGAATGCCGCCTGTTCCTAGCTGTCGCAAGACGCCATCCTCGCCGACTGCGATCTGAAAAGCCTCCTGATCGTTGGCGGTCAGCACAAACACGATGCCACCTTGCTGGCCAACCTCATCTAACGCGGATGCGCGAGACGCACCGTGTAATAGCAGAGGGGCCATGCGTTCGCTCTGCTGATCAAAGACGCGTAGCTCAATCTCCTCCCGGGCAAATTGGAGCAAACGGTGAGCCATATGGTGCCCTGGACCACCCAGGCCAACAAAGCCGACATGCTCTCGCTGAGCATTTTGCATGATTCCCTGCCTTTCTTCTCCTGTGTGAGCGTCTCTCGTGTGTACATTGTGCTCAGATGTCCCTGTTTCAGTGTGTGCCGCTCAGATCTCTGTCCTTGAGAGCAACAGATACCCCACTCCGCGCACGCTGACAATATCCATTCCCAACGTCCAGATCTTGCCACGCAAACTGCTCATCAGATAGCGCAGATGTTCCGTGGCCACGTGCGACTCCTGTTCTTCCAGACAGGTCTCCAGGTGGGCGAATGGCACACAGCGATCAGGGTGTTCAAGCAGGATTTTGAGACATCGATACGCAGGGAGGGTACAGAGAATGAGCCTCTGGTCAATAATCCAGGTGTGGCGCTGCTCGTCTTGCAGAAGCGTATGTCCAGGAACAGACGGTCCAGGACGCAAGGTGCGCAGCGCACCCGGCGCATGCACGCGCTCTTCATCAGAAATGGACATGCGTTTGACTCCTCCTTTTCGTCCTGTCTCTCTGCCTTCTCTGCGCTCATACTTCTGTACCAAGTGTAGCAAGAATGCGCGGAAAAAAAGGTGAGCATGTGACCACCTTTTTGGATGACTTGCTCAGTCAGGATGTCCAGACCACCATCCCGAGCCGCATAGACACGTCGGCACAGGATGCCAGCAGAGATACCCATTTCGAGGCCCTTCATCTCTGGATCGAACCGAGTTGCTCTCTGGCATGCGTTCTCAGACCGCAACGTCTGGCATCTACGACATGCGCACCAGGAGTCCAGACGAGTCCTGATACTCGGCTAGAGGCGAGAGCCTGCGCTCAACAAGCGTCGCCAGGTCAATGAGCTGATAGCCAATCTGGTCAGGAAGAGGAGTGAAAGTCAAGAGATCCAGCGCGTGCAGCACATCCATCAATCGGATCTGGTCATTGCTCGTTCTGAGCTCTTTTTCCGCCCTGATCATCTCACCCAGAGGCACCGGCACTCGGCCCGTCGGAATGCCCACCTGGAGGAGCAGCCCACCGAGTTTCACCGAGGCCAGTGCCTGAGCGATACTGGTGGGGTTTCCAGTTGTCTCAATGGCACTATCTACGCCTGCGCCTCCGGTCATTTGCAGAAGCGCCCGCACTGGCTCCTCTCGACTCGCATTGACCCGGTACGTCGGCAACACGGACACAGCAGTCGAGAGGCTCCGGGCATCATCGTCAATCACAACACTATGCCGTGGCACAGGCTCCCGCTCTTCCTCTCCCAGAACGAGATCCCAGATAGCGAGGAACATCCTGCTCATGCGACGCATCCCAAACAGGGCGACAACCTCAGAGCCGCCCAGATGAGATCGTTCCAGAGCATGCAATGCCACCGTAAGTGGGTGGGTTAGCACCGCTCATTCCAGCCGACATGCATCAGGCACTGGCCAGCACAGCGTGGCTGGCAAACAGATCAGCTCCGGCAGGCCAGCATTACCAAAGAGATCAGAGAGAGAGACACGCTGCTGACAAAGGTGTTCTTCTCTCCATAGACAGTGCTGACATTCGCCACACCACCATCCTGGAATGATCCGCTGACCGATCGTGACATTCCTGACTGCCGGGCCGATTTCAACGACAGTCCCTCCCATTTCCTGGCCCAGGACCATGTCCAGGGGACACCGCCGGAAACACCGCTATGGCATGAAGCAGGCACCACATTCGTACCACACAGCGCAGCCAACTCAACACGAACGATGACTTCACCAGGTCCAGGCGGCCCTGGCCGAGGAACGTTTTCAATCCGCACATGATGCAAGCCAGCCGAGAATACTCTTTTCATCTTCTTTCCCCTTTTTCCTACGCAAAAACTCCTGACGGCTCACTGCAACGCTTCTGGCGTTGCGCACGACAAGCAGGCAGCACTCATTGCTTGTCATATGACATGCAGTTCCTTCCTGGGTGATGCCTCAGCGACACCCTCCTGTGCCACAAACACGGCCACGCGCCGACCAGCAGTGAGGGAAGCATGGGGCATCTGTTGGTCGCACAAGACCACCTGCTGCCAGATGGGGGCAAGGATGCTCTGCCTCATGAGCAGGTTCGTCGTGGTCGTATACATGCGAAAAGCAGCTGGCACCTGGACCAAACACTGGCTGGCTGCTTCAGCCAGGCGGCGTTCCTGAGCCATCTCCGGGGCCACACACAAGAGTGCTGGCAGGGACGGAGAACTCCTGGCCCACTCACGTGAGAGCAGATACATCGCATACGTCGTAAATTTCACACGCAGATCCCGCAGGCTCATCGTGCCACGATCCCATTCGAGCCAGAAGCGCACAGAGTGTTCCCCGACCTGCACGGCGGCCTGTGCATCCGGGCGAAATCGATACGTCTTTTCGGCATAGCGAAAGTGTCGCTCGCTGATGACGCCTGTCTCCCACCAACGAACAGCGGCATCGGGAAGCGTTGCCAGCACCTCATGTAAGAGCGTAAAGAACCCATACACCCCGGCGGTATGGTGGATTTGGTGCAGCAGGCCAGGCGCACCACGTTGTTCCAGCGGTGCCTTTTCCACCACGGGAACGTGCACCAGACGATGGACATGACACAGCACGAGATGGGCCAGGAGCACCAAACCGGCCTCAGCCAGTTGCCAGCGCTCACCAACCGGAGTGGCAACCGCTCGCAGATACCCTGCTCGTTTCAGGTCAGCCAGCAAGAGGTTCACACTTGTACGGCTCAGCACCAGCAGCGGCACAAGATCCTCTCGTGAAAGCAATGGGTGTGCAAAGAGCAGATGCAGAATCTCCCAATGACGCGGCGTGAGCCGCACGCTGGCCAGACGATACTCACTCGACCAGAGACGTGGCCGTTTGATCCTGGCTGGCGCATTCCGATCGGACGTGGAAGGTCCGGCCAGCGCATACATCTGCCTCGGCAGGTGTGGCGGCAGCGTCACCGGTCTGCCCTGCGCGGGTATGGTCGTCCCAGGCGGAGGATGGTCACTCGCCATGCCACGCTCTGCCAGGAACTCTGGCACGGCAGGCGCGGCCAGGGGCCGAAGGACCTCCTGAAGATGACAGTGCTCCTTTGTCCCCAGTCGGTGCCAGGCCAGACGCCACCCATTATCCAGATCTCCTGGTGTGCTGGGAAGACAGGCCAGTGCGCCGAACGGACGATCGACATGAAGACGGCTTGCCACCTGTAACGCGGCTTGATGCCACCATTCAGCCTGGCGCTCGGACGTCGCGAGCACCAGCAATGGGGGCATCTGGCTATAGATGGCCGTTCGTTCCGCCGACTCACGCCAGCGCAGCACCCGATCCAGCCGAGAGCGCAGCAGTTGGACCGCATCGAGCGGACAATGCACCAGCAGAAACGTGTACCAGTGCTCTTCCAAAGACCGGAGATCTGGATCGGACATGGAAAGGGCGGGAAAGCGCAGACAGAACGTCAGCACGCCATCAACGCGCACCCGGAAACGCTTCTCATGCACGCCAGTGAACCCGTGGGTGTAATCGCGCAGCCAGCTCCATTGCACCATGCTCGCTCGATGGCCCTGATTGGTCAGCACAGACGACGCATGCAGCACCAGGCCGTTGATCAGATCTTGCACGACACACCACACTGGGAAGCGTGGGAGCAGCCGCAGCAATTTTTCGCGTTCATCACGGATGACCTGCGCTCGTCCAGGCTGATCCCAGCGTTGGCATTTTGCGATGTTTTCGGGGGACACCTGAGAGAGCAGGTGATCGCACACATACACGCCTGCTGGACTGAGATGATAGATCCGTTTACCCTGCGCCATGCCGGGGTGGAGCACCTCGATCAGCCGTTGCTGCTCCAGTGCCGCCAGGCGTTCATAGACGATGGTGCGAGACTCCCAGGGGGCAAGCGCGAGAATGAGATCCTGTGCCCGTTGCAACGGATAGCGTTCTAACCAGCGCAGCACGCGTTCCGAACCGCGCGCCAGGACAAGTCCCTGAGGTGGACGCGTTCCCATATTCTTCATATCCCCGCTTCTCCGTTCGGAAGATCGTCGTAGAGCAGATGCTCTGGCGGCACGCCACCTTCCTCCCGCTCAGACGCCTCTCCGCTGCCTTTTTTCGCTGCCCCACTTCCGCGTTTGCGCTTGCGTATCCGCTCAGCCACCTCACCGACAGTCTGGACGCCAATCCTTGCCCATGGTCCAGAACCAGGCAGAGGCATCCCACCATCTCGGCGCGTCTGGCAGTCCTGCAAGATCTGCTCGACATCGCCCACCGGACGCCCATACCTCCCTCGGCAGCGGTCGACAATACGCTGACGCACGGCAGGATCACCCGGCTCCGGGGCATCCAGATGTAACGAGAAGACTGGGAACCGCGCGCCATTGAGCGTCAAACGCACATAGCAGGCGTAGCTGGGAAGTTGCGTCACATCATCAGGCTCGATGCCAGGCAGTCGCAGCAAACGTGCATCCTCATCGGCCATCGCGAAGGCAAAAATGTGTTCCACGTTGGCCAGGACGGTCGCACGCAACGTCCGTTCAAAACGGTCCAGATAGGCCAGCGATTGCGTGGCCAGGGCAAAACTACCGCCGTATTTGCGCAGCTCGGCAAGCATCACCTGATAGTTCACGCCAGAGAGGGCCTGAAACTCGTCGATGAGCACGAAAAACCGATGACGCTCTGCTGGATGCAACCGGGCCTGTTCTTGCAACGCCGATTGAAAAAAGCCCACGAACAGCGAGCCAAAGAGCGCCGCCATATCCGCCCCGATTTCGCCAGACGCACAGGAAAACAGCACAATCTTGTTCTGACGAATAATCTCGCTCAGATCGATCGAGGAACGCGGCTGGCCCAAAATGCGTGAGATGATTTTCGTGCTGGAGAATTTCGCGATTTTCGTAATCAGCGATGAAGTAAAATCTGCCTGCTGACGTTCATCCAACCGTTCGTAGTACTGATGCCACCAGGAGAGGAGATGCGCATCACTCACCAGTTCCAGGACGGCATTGCGAAAACTGGTCTGACGGAATAACGGAATCACATCGAGCAAGGTATATTGGAGGTCTGGACCATGCAAGGCATCATCTGCGATCAGCGTACTATTGGCCTCAGCAAGTGTTTTGCAGGAATACTCCAGAAAGCTCTCGGTGCGTGGACCATAACTGGTTGGCCAGAGGGCCTCGATGACCAGAATCAGATTGTCGATCACTTTGTCACGATCTCTGCCGCCGCTCATATCCAGGGGATTAAACGCGATTGGAAACTCCCTGTCTGCCAGATCGATCAGTAGAATCGCATCGGCAAGTTCAGGAGGAAGCGACCCTGCTCCCTGGTGTGCCAGATCACCATGAGGATCGATCAGCACGACCCCCTCAGGAACATCGGTCTGTTTGAGCACGCGTGCGAGGGCATACGCGCGGAGCAGATGGGAGAAGAGGCTGCTTTTTCCTTTGCCCGTGCTCGCCGCTGCCAGAACGTTTTGGCGCAAGCAGGCGAAGGGAAACAACACAGGCAGCGTCTGGCCCGCGTGCATGGACACGCCCAACCGATAGCCTGGAACCTGCGAGAGTAGCGCGGGAGCCAGCAGTGTCCGCATCGTGTGCTGATCTATATAGGAGAGTTCGGGCAGATCCTGAGCCTGGGGCAAATGCCAGAGCGCGGCCAGATCCGCCACGCTCAGATAATGACTCGAACTGGCGAGGTCAAATGCCCAGCCGGTTCGCCGTCTCATCCACTGTCGGACAGAAGGTGCGAGCAGGGTACTGGTACGTCGAACGGAGAGACGGCGCGGGAGAAAATAGCCACCAGAGGCCAGATGATATTGACGATACGATGCGGTGACCATCCGCAGCACATCTTCTCGTATCCGTCGTCGATCACGAGAGGTGTCTCTCTGTGCGCGGTCGTTCTTGTTCTCTCTCTGGCCCTCTTTCCAGCGTCCCTTCAGACGCTCCCACTGGCTCAGCATGCTCTTTTGCAAGCCCCCGCATAGCAAACGTAGCGCAGTCCGCAGGAGCATCCGCCGAAAGCGCGCATTCGGCGCATCCAGGAACTCGGTGAGCAACGGACGTCCAACACAACGCCAAACCCGACGCAGAACCATCCTCCGCAAACGCAGCGCAGCTCGCAAACGCCTCCATCGGAAACGTTTCCGGCACACGGCAGCTACAGGAGGCAGACCCGGAGCCAGCGCAAATACGCGCAGACGCACCTTATACGCTGGACGCGCCGTTTTCTCATTGACGAGGCGCTGATCATACAGAGGAGACGCCCCAAAACGACCCGCAACCACCATCGTCACGAACGCACCGGCCAGGAGCACGAGAAGCAACACACTACCGCCAACCACGACCGTGACGCTCTGCTGTGCAGTCAGATGAGGGGTTTGGCCTCGTAGGAGTCCTACACCCGCCTGGATGAGCCAGCTCGGAATCAGCCGATGAAACAGAGAGAAGAGCACGGCCACGACGACAACGGGAAGCAACACCAGCACATCTTTAAGGCTGCGTTCTTGAATCCCCCTGCGCATGGTCTGTGCGCGTTCCTTCTCCAAAGGATGCTCGACCGCATACCGACGACTGTGTGCGGACCAGGTAGGAGACGCCGGTAATAGCGCCAGTTGTGCAACGACGCGCATCCCCACAGGCAGGGACCCGAACGCTGCCAGAAGACCGAGCAGCGGATCGGTCCCCTCTTCCAGCAGATCTCGTGGTCGCCAGGAACGCAATGGCAGATACGAAGCAGCTCCTGGACGCAGTTCCACCACCGAACATTCCTCGCCAGGTGCACGGGTCAGAGGATCTGTGGAGACAGCCGTGATGACCGCCTGGGGGTAGCGAGCCTGCACCTGCTGTTCCAGATGATGCAGAGCCACCGTTTCTCTGGCACGCAAGAGAAACTGACGCGTGGTGGAGGTTGCCGCCAGTTCAAGCGCAATCGGCGACTGCGGATCAAGCGCGAGAGAAGACAGGGCCGTTTCCAGCGCAGGCAAATCGCGTGCCCCGGATGCGCGTGCTGGACGGATTTCTCGTACCAGAGACAGCGCATTCATGTGAGCACCTCCTGAGGAAGGGTGTCATCGGTTCTTTCCACCTGTCCCACCTGTTCTCTGGCAAGAGCCTGAGCCGCCAGTTCGACGGGATTCGTCGTGATGATCTCATGTTCCTCAGCACTCGCCTGGACGGTGAGAAGCACACGTCGATCACCCGCTAAAAGGAGTGCCTCCTGAACGCCGAACGTCAGCAGGCGCTGTTCTTCGCCACGCGTTAAGCCAAACCTGGTCGCGACCGCTTTGACACTCGTGCGATCTTGCTTTTTGAGGATTTTGATGGCGGCGTTCGCGGCCACCACGCTGCCCCATTCATCCAGCACAAATGCTTCAGGATTCTGCGTCATGATGATCAGGCGCAAGTAGCGTTTGCGCGCACGTCGGGACAGATTGGCCAGGAACTTGCCCCCTTCCACGTGCTCAATCAAGGTTGCGGCTTCATCGATGTAGAGTGCCCGACGCACATTACTCTGATAGATGGCCTGCGTCCAGATGCAATCGGCAATGAGAAAGATGCCAATCGGGCGCAGATCGCCCCGCATATCACGGATATCCCAGACCAGATGGTGGGAATCGAGTTGCACGTTGGTCTGCTCAGCAAACACACCGGCCAGGCTCCCATCGATGTAGCGCGAGAGTCGAAGCGCCAGATCAAATTCATCATGGCCACACACGCCGCTCTTCAAGACCTCGGCGAGGTCGCGTAGCAAGGGAGGCTGATGATAATGGGTCTGGGGGTTGGAACTAATCCCGACACGACGATAGACCTCATAAAGTGCGCGATCAAGCAAGGACTTTTCGCGGGTACTCAGAACGGTGTCATGATCGGCCAGCATGAGATCAAGCAGACTATGGAGATCTTGAATCTTCTCGGCCAGACGATCTATCCGTTTCACATTGTCCAGATAGGTCTCAACATGGCAGCCCGGTGGGACCAGATCAAAGGGATTCAAGTGATGCGCGCTGCCTGCGGCCAGGCTCACAATAGTCCCACCCAGCTTCTCAGCCTGACGGACATATTCGCCATCAGGATCGATCACCGATGCCCGTTCACCCTTGAGCCCATTGAGCAGGAGTCCACGTTCAATCCATAGCTTGCCAATGTACGATTTGCCTGAGCCGGTTACCCCTCCAATAAACGCATGAGGATTTTCCAGACCGGCATCCCAGGGATCAAGCAACACTGGCTCTCCCGTTCCGGTCAGCCCAAGAAACGTGCCATTGGGCATGGTCAGAGCATTGGAGAGAAAGGGGAACGTCGTCGCGATACTGGAGGCATCAAGGGTGATGGTGCGGCCCAACTCGTCACGGGCTTCTGGGAGCAACGAGCGAAACGCCTGCGCATGCTCAAAGGTTGCCGGATGAGCCACCGCAGCCAGAAAAATCGTCTGGAGAAAGGCCATCATGCGCTCACTGCGCTCATCGAGCGCCGTTTTAGTGGGAGCGCGTAAGACGAGTAAGAAGCTGACTTCAAACAGACGCTCACTCCCACCAGCAAGGCCACCCAGTAAACGTGAGACATCGTTTTGCGCCTCAGTCATGTTCGGATCATCAAGGCGGCCCTGCTGACGATGAAAGGTGCGAGCAGAGGCAAAGCCGACCCGTCGCCGCTTGAGAAAGCGCATCGAGGCTGCCTGATTCTGGGGATGTAGATGCAGACACACATCCATAATCTCATCAAGCATGAACAGCGGGGCCAGCCAGCCGCCCGTTGACACTTCATGTGGAAACGCCGTGATAACCAGCGTGCGCACAAAGTCGTCATCGATACGCAGGGCGTCCATGTCTTCTGTCAGACTCGCTGGTGCCAGAAGATCAGCCAGGCGTAAAAAATCGGGCGGTGGCAATGCTCTGCCCTGAGAGGTAGCTGCACGCTGCTGACGGCGGCGCGTGGGACGAACGTTCTGCACAGAGGAAACGGTCGCGGTCTCGATAGATGTTTCTGGAACAGCCAGGGTCGTGGAGCGCACAGGAGTTTGCCGCTGTACCCGAGGAAGGTGCCCGACCGACGCCAGTTGGGAACGGTGCAATGGATACTGCAACGCGCGTGTAGGTGAGAGAAAGCTCTGATAGACACGGGCGAGATCCTCTCCAACCACACGCTGAGAGCGCAGCCCTAACCCGAGCAGTTGGGTCTGCACCATTTCCACCCGAATGGTGAGTTCTTGCAGGGCACGACTGACCAGCTCCTGGTTACGGACATGCTTGCGCTTCCGGCGGAAAAAGAAACGCTGAGAGGAGGTGGCGAGATCTGGGGCGGGAATGACCAGATAACATTGACGCTCCATCAGGGTTCGTCTGCTGCCAATCTGTTGCAGCAATGTCCCCAACCCCTCTGCCAGACTGGCCCACACCTGCTCGCTCGTCGCGGCTCCTTCCAGAGGCTGAACCAATGAGCCCTCCATTGGAATCTGGGCCTGCACACGTGCCAGGTACGGGCGCAGATCGAGAGGCTGATTACGCACAACAATCTGGAGCGGGAAACTGAGCGCTTTGAGCAAACTGCGATAGCGTTCGACCAATGCATCCTGCTCTTCCTCCGCCTTCAACACAAAGTTGAGCGTCGAAACAGCCAGCACCGTACAGTACGACCGCTTTGTCGGGGAAAGTGGCGCAAAGAGACAGAGCACCTCGCCCATGATTTCTCGCGCTCGCACATAGGACTGCTGCACACTAGGCAGTCGCGGTGTCGTCGATGGTTTCGCCATCACGTTCCTCCTGATCCATCCCGCCCAGACCGGGATCACAAAACCGCACCGACTGCCAGACAAAGCGGTGCGAACGCAAGGTATAGCGCAGCGCGACCACACACCAGACCTCCAGTGTCCGAGTAGCCAGCGTGACAAAGGCAAACGCCACGGCCACACACAGAGGCACCACCGTGATGATCCATCGCAGGACTTGCCCGGCGGGCAAGAGCGCAAGCACGCTGAGCAAGAGCCAGACACGATAGCTCAGAGCGATCCCGACCAGGATGAGCAAAAACTGCCGAACTGAGAGCGAGACGCCCGCCAGCGTGATCAGCGTCTCCGGCGTGCGCACATGCGTCGGGACTAGATGCGTGCGCCGGGCAGCCGGTGGCATTGACGTGGACATGGAGAGAATCCCTTTCTTTGCTTTGTGATTACCCGGTGACCGCACTATTGACCAGAGCCGCTATTGATCCTGCAAGCAACGCCAGGGCCAACCCAACCAGAGCTGCGTAGAGCGAACTCACAGCGTGTGTCCGGGTGCGTTCATTGCCCGTGGCCCCCGATGCCATATAAAAAAGTGCCGAGAGCGAAAAGAAAAAACCAGCCATAGACAGGGCGAACACCGTGAGATCGGTGGTTAGGCGATCAAAAAACGTGCCAATGCTGCTGGCATTGGGATCAGCCGGCTGAATCAGCCGCAGGAACAGCGAGCCAAGCCAGAAAGGCAGCACATGAAACGGGAACATACCTCTCCTCCTTCCTCAATCGATCAGGCGTCCTCTTGAGAGGACGAGCAGAAAACAGGACAACAGTTAATGTATCGGAGGAGCAGCCACAGCGGCAAAGCCTGCCCACCACTGCAAAAATTGGGAGGCACTCACAACGCGGCGATTCCACAACGAGCTATCCGCAATGGTCACCGTTCCCGCCGCCAGGTCACCACCTGTGACCACCACAATATGCCCACCTACATAGCGATCAGGAGGCCAACCAACAATCACTGGCTTCCCGCTATTCGCTGTTCCAAGAAGCTGTTCCAGGCTCCAGTGCTCTCCCCAGGTCGTCGTGAGTCCAAACTGCGCCAGCGTATCTGCAATACCACCATCATGGGTCAGCCCCAACGTTGGATCGATATCTCCCCGCGCACTCTCGACCACCAGAACATCATGGATGCGTACCTGAAAACCATACGCATTGAGGACTTCAGTCATCGCCGCTGCCGAGCAGGCGGAATAGGCCCAGGTACGCCACTCACTGGTCGAGGCGTACTGCGCCTGATCGATCTGATTGACGCGCACCACGCTTCCATTCACCGACAGCTTTGGCCGGATATAGCCCCACACAACATAGTTCCCTCCGCTGGGTGCCCACTCACTGGTGTCTACCAGCAGATTCGGCAACAGCGGCATGCGGTCATACGCGCTACTGCTATTGGCGTTGGCAAACGCGACCCACCCACTCTTCTGACCCACTGGCGGCTGCACAGAGGTGACAATAGAAACATGCCCAACACCCAGATCTTTGAAGACCATGATGTCTCCCGGTTCAGGTAAAAAACGCTGTGCCGGATCTGCGGTTGCCGCAGCAGGGATCTCCTGCCAACCAGGAAGATTCTGGTAGGTCGCCCAGAGAGCGAACGCATCATTGCTGAGCGTCATGGGATACACTTGCGAGTACGCGCCGCGCACAAAGCTCACACATTGATAGGAGCCATCAGCCCAGTCAGCACAATCCCTATGAGCCTGACACCAGTGTTGACCGTAGGCGATCACCTCGTGAGGAAACGCGCCAGTATAATATGTGTCATTACAATTCCCGCCTCGTTTGCTGCCGCAGGCAGGATTCACATACAGCGCATCAGCCATCTTTTTGGCCCAACTCACGACCTGTGCGCCGGAGTGACTCCCTGGATAACAGATGCTTTCGTCAGTGCTTGTGGGTGCAGTCGCCTTAGCCGTTGCGTCAGGAGAAGAACTGACAGCAGGCGTTGGCAGTGAAGCAGGACAGCCAGACGTTTGGCTAGCATCAGCGGCACCAGCAGTCATCGTCACCAGCCCAAGCAAGAGCGCAAACCCGAGCAGAAAAAGAGCACAGCTTCCCGCTACGATCTTTAGGACAACAGGTTGTGTCGTCATCTGGTTTCATCTCCTTTTCGTGCTAGAACATAAGCAGGAGCGTTCCGCTCTCTCCTGCAACCATCGATCCCTCCATCATCCCACCACCACCACCCGCCTCAGTCACCGTCGTAACGCCACCACCACCACCGCCTCCTCCGCCACCGAAACTGGGCATGCCAGAAGTTGAGGACGTGGTCTCAGCATTGGAACCGGACCCACCACCTGAGCCAGAGGTATCCATCATAGGATGGAGTGCCCAGGTTTGCAGCATCCCTGGGATTTTGAGTACAAGGCCCAGCGTCCCAATGGCCAGGAAGGCAATGGCGAGGTTCTGATCCAGGTGAACGAGAGATGTCGCGGCAATAGCGGTGACGAAGACTCCCCCCAGGCCGAGTGCCACAACCTGAAGAAATTGCACCATGACTGAGGATGAGAGGGTCACGAGCCAGAGCCGCCCCCAACGCATCGTTTGTGGAAGAAAAAAGCATCCAAGCCCCAACGGGGTGAGTGCCAGGCTGATCGCGACCAGCCCAAGACGCGTGATCATCTGGATAAGCAACATAATCATCATGATGCCGAGGATGAGGATCAAGAGAAAGGACAGCAAGCTCACATTCTGGAAGGTGAACAGTCCTGCAAGAAGGTTTGTTAACATATTGAGTCCAGCAATGTGGATCACATCCAGGGTCAGGGCATTCTCAAAAGCGATGAACAAGCTTGCGAAGAACACATTAAAATGCACAGTGGCGACAATGAGCACCCCTCGTGGCAGAATCTCCATCAGGCTCGAAGACGACATCAGCAGATGCCGTCC
>DAOTTL010000259.1:0-9508 GCA_034438135.1 Ktedonobacteraceae bacterium
TCTTGTCCTCTTCCTCGCCTTTTCTCCTTTCTATGAATCATCCCGGGTAACTACTCAGGTGCCCTCTGCTTGCCGCCTGCGGCGGCGACTAAAAAAGGGATGTCGAGCAAAACGGGCGAGGTACCCCGCCCGTTTTGCTCGCCATCCCTTTTTTATTCGCCGCCGCAGGCGGCAAGCAGAGGGCACCTGAGTAGTTACCCGGGATGATTCATAGAAAGGAGAAAAGGCGAGGAAGAGGACAAGAAAAAGAAAGAGTGAGAACCAACAAACTACTTGCCCACATTAAAACGAAAATGAGCAATATCCCCATCCTTAATCACATACTCCTTGCCCTCCAAACGTTGCAAGCCCTTTCGAGCAGCAGCCGCGAAAGAGCCGCCACACTCCATAAAATCAGTAAAGCCAGTCACCTCAGCCCGAATAAAACCGCGTTCAATATCAGAATGAATCTTGCCCGCAGCCTCTGGAGCCTTAGCCCCCTTCGTCACAGTCCAGGCACGTACTTCATCCTCGCCAGCGGTCAGAAATGTGATCAGATTGAGCAAGCGATAGCCCACCTGGATAACGCGATCTGCACCCAATTTAGGCAGACCAAGCGATTCCAGATATTCCGCCGCGTCCTCAGGGGGAAGTTCGACCAGTTCAGCCTCCAGACGAGCAGAGACGGCAACAACCTCTGAACCCTCCGACCTGGCACGTTGGGCAACCTTTGCAACACCTTGCAATTCGTCAGAAAGTGCGGCCATTTCAAGAGTCTCACCCGCAGCAATCTGAGCAAGCAGCTCATTTGCTGTACTCAGAGCATCCTCACTGACATTCAGCACATACATTCGCGGCTTCACGGTTAGCAGAAAAAGCTCACCAAGTACTGCCTGCTCCTGAGGGGCCAGCTCGACCTGACTTGCCAACTGAAGCTCATTAAGAGCCTCCTGCAAACGGACCAACGTCTCCAATTCCTGCAAATACTTTTTATCGCCAGCCTTGGCAGCCTTCTTCGAACGCTCAATGCGCCGCTCAACGCTCGTCAGGTCGGTCACAGATAGTTCAGCGTTCAGACTATCCAGGTCTCGATTGGGATCGATCGTAGTAGCCACATGGGGGACATTACTATTCTCAAATGTTCGCAGAACAATAGCCAGTGCATCGGCATTGCGAATATGTCCCAGAAATTCCGCGCTCAACCCCTGACGCCTCTCACTATCTGTTGTGGCATTCTGACCCACACCAGCCACATCCACAAACTCCACCGTCGTTGGCGTAAGCTTTTTTGGATGAAAGATATCCGCCAGAGGCTGCAACCGCTCATCTGGTACCTGAACCATGGCCACATTAGCCTGTACAGTACTGGTTGCATAACCGCTAATTGGAGCACCCGCCCGTGTCAGGGCGTTAAAAAGAGTTGTTTTCCCACTCTGGGGAAGACCAATAATACCGATCGTTAGCGCCATAGTTGTCCTATCCTCTATCTCGGCTCCACGGTTAGAGCCCTTCTGGTTGCGTCCCTCTCTTTCAATAGGTCCAGAGAAGTTTGCCCCGTTGACTTTTCATGTGATTTTCCCAATTGTTAGATGGATTTTCTTTCTCGTGGGGAACCGAGACTATTATCCCACATGTGACAACTCCCACCCCAGATATAAGCCATCTCTGCTTTTGCAAAAGCAGAGATGATTCGTAAGAGAAGAGAAGTAAGATATTTGGATTGACCGGTATACTGTATTGTAGCGCATAGATACTACCAAAACATCCTTGCTATAGGGACCTGTTTGATCCTGGGAGGTCTTAAAAGCTTCCTGACGAGATTAGGCGGACCGCAAAGCTCGCGTAATCTCGTTGTTTCCATTTCTAACTTTATGCTAAGTACGTAGTTTACCGGGGGCCGTTTGGTAGTATTTGGTGCGCTTTTTATTTGACTTTTCGGTCCGAACCATTTACAATTAAAAGAGATAAAAGCCGTCGCGTTAGAAACAGGAGGCATTTTTATGGCCGTTGTACAACCGGATTTTTATCGGGCCGACAGTCTGGTTCGCAAATCGATACAAATCCCGTCCACACAGCACAAAGAACTCAAAGCACTGGCAGTGGAGCTTGAATCCTCCCTCGGCGATGTAGTCGAAACTATTATGGAACTGATGAGCCAGGACAATTACGAACAGCTACGATTAGCCATTCTTCAGAAACGCGAACGCGAAATCTCCTCATCCAATGAAACACTCGACGAAGCCTACGCCTACCTTGGTTCCCTCCCAGACACTCTCGACGATGCTCGCTTCTTTTTTGTTGCCGGTCAGGAAGGTATGGTAGCCTGAACATCATTCAGCTAAGAATAAAGAGTATCTAACTTCCAGGCAGAAAGAATGTAGCATTAAGGTGTAATAAAGAATGAGTAGTGAGGCTAAGGCACCAACGCCCAGCCCCCAGTCGAGTGATCTCCAATACCCTTTTCCACCCAGCCCTCGCCGCGGTGAGATCTGGGATGTGAACTGGTCTCCTGGCCGGGGAGCAGAACAGCAAGGCACACGCCCGGCTCTGATCATTCAAAATGATCGAGGCAACGCTTCATCCACCTATCCCCTGACAATTGTCGCCTCAATGAGTCGTACAGAACGTGAATTACCCTTACATGTACGCATCGCCCCGTCATCCATCAATGGACTCACCGACTATACTGATGTGAAGTGCGAACAGGTCATGACGATTGAAAAATCTCGTCTCATTCGTAAACGCGGCACTATTAGCGCCGATGAACTGCTGCGCGTCGATAATGCGCTTAAGCTGAGCTTGAATTTACTCACTTGAGATTCTCAAGGACCGTTCTTTCTTCCCTTCCGGCCTGACTTGCAGGCCACTCCCTTACACGTAGAGGTTGCTTGCCGATCTGCTGCGTCAGCCTGGCAGGCCACCCCACCCCATGTAAACAAGAGCAACTGGTGTGGAGTGTGGCGCGAATGCGCTACACTCCACACCAGTTGCTCTTTTTGTCCTCTGTCGCCTCTGGCGACAGAAGGAAAAGCGAGAAGAAACCTCTCCTTGTAAGAAAGCCGCCCCTCCCCCGAAAAAAAAGGAGGAATGACTGAGTTTGTAAGCCGCAAAGCGGCTTACAAACTCAGTCATTCCTCTCAGAAATGCTGGCGGCTGCGCCGCCAGCAAGAGCGTTTGCTCATTTTGGCAAAATGAGGGATAACTCATAAGAATGAAATAACCCTGCCCAATCAGGGACCCTATTTGACAAACAGAATACGTTCATGTAAATTATGACTATTAAGTCAATAAGTGATTAATAAGTCGATATATAGGTCTAATGGTTAAAAACGACGATGAAATCGTGGATTTATCCGTTTCTCGACAAAAGGAGAGAATGCAATGCAGATAGTTGAGCCTCATCTGTCGCTCAAAGAAAGACAGCGGCAGGAACGCGAAACCCTGATTCTGCAAGCTGCGGAAGAGATTTTTATAGAAAAGGGCTACTATGACGCCTCAATAGATGAGATTGCAGCGCGTGTTGGCATCGCCAAGGGAACCTTTTACGCGCATTTTACCAACAAAGAGGCACTGATCGTCGCGTTGATTGCGTGTGAAATGGACCGTTCTCTGCATGATATCGATGTGATCTTCGCGGCCCAGATACCTGTTCGCGCCAAACTGGAAATGGCACTCCAGAGTTTGTTTACGAGCATGAATCGCGACCACCCTCAACTTCTTTCCGACACGTGCAATGGGGTAGACTTGCGGCGCATACTCACACAGAACCAGGGTCAGCTACAGGGACTCTGGAAACAGGTGATCGAGAAGATCACCGCTGTGCTGGAAGAAGGGCAAAACCCAGGGGAACGCGCTTCCCAGCAAGGTGATGCTCGCGGTCTTTCTCAGTCTGTGCTCTACCCATGTCCTCGAACGCATGGTCTTCACCGATGGTTTCTTGACTGAGGATAGTGTCAAGCTGATGGGAAACATTTTTTTCGATGGAACAGCCGTAAAAAAGTAGCTTCGCTTTCGAGTAAGAAGGGACGTATGATGTCAACTGTGTCTCAAGACGAGCCACGCCACAGAGAGTGAGGAGCAGCCGCGTTACAGCAAACGCGAGACGCTACTGACCATGATCGGTGTGTTGCTGGGGATGCTCCTGGCCTCGTTGGACCAGACGATTGTTTCAACGGCCTTGCCGCGTATTATTGGGGAATTCAATGGCCTGGATCGCTACACCTGGGTCACTACTGCCTACCTGCTCACCTCCACCGTGATGATCCCGATTTACGGGAAACTCTCCGACCTGTTCGGGCGAAAGATCATTTTCCTGATCGGTATTGTGCTCTTCCTGATTGGTTCGGCGGCCAGTGGCCTGTCACAGGATATGAACCAGTTAACTGCGTTCCGTGCTTTCCAGGGTTTGGGAGCTGCCGCGTTGATGCCCATCGCGATGACCATCATCGGCGATCTCTTTACGCCTCGCGAGCAGGGCAAATGGCAGGGCCTGACCAGTGGCATCTTCGGTCTTGCCTCCGTGCTTGGCCCGGCGGTGGGCGGCACCCTGACCGATCATCTGAGTTGGCGCTGGGTCTTCTATGTCAACCTGCCTATCGGCATCAGCGCGATGCTCGTGCTGATCTTCTTAATGCCGAGTCTGCGTGGGACTGGCACAAAGGCACGCATCGATTACCTGGGCGCACTGCTTCTGGCCGTCGCAGTGGTTCCGCTGTTGCTCGGGTTTACCTGGGGGGCAATCAGTATGCCTGGAATTCGCCCCAGGTGATTGGCATGATTGCCGGGTCATTGGTATTGCTGGTGCTCTTCTTTGTGTATGAGGCCTACCTGGAGAAACACGATCTTGAGCCCATTATCAATCCCAGTCTGTTCAAAAACAGCATCTTCACGATCTCGATTGTGATTACGATGCTCACCACTGCGGCCATGTTTGGCAGCATCTTCTTTCTCCCGCTGTTTGCTCAGGGGGTGCTGGGCATCTCTGCCACCAACAGTGGCTTTTTGCTCTCGCCAATGATGGTAACACTGATGTCCGCTTCCGGGCGAGATCATTCCTCGGGACGCAGGCGCAGGCACAATACCGTTCAACGAGTGAGAATGGAGGTTCACAAATAAAGGTCAAAGAGATCATCATGGACGTGGTCGCCAGGGATGTGCCAGTCCCCTCGATGATGGTGACGCGTGGCTGGCTGAAGGCGTCTCATCGTGCGCTTGATCCCGACCGCAGCACGCCTGAGCGACCGTATCACACGCACCTGAACCCCCAGTCAATCGAGCCTGGGAAGATCATCCGTTATGACATAGAGATCTGGCCAACATCGTACCTGTTCCACCGGGGGAACCGCATCCGGCTCGAACTCGCCAACGGGGACTCGATGATCGCCGACGGTCTCTTTCACCATTACTACGGCCACAAGGCAGGCTGTGACCTGATCTATCACGACACCGATCATCCCTCCCATGTGGTGCTTCCCATCATCCCGAAGCCCACCTGAGCGCACTGAGGGAGCCGTCGAGGGCATCATCGCCGTAGCGTCCTTCCTCCATGCATCAGGGGGGACTACACGACGGATTTCGATGACTGCTCGCACGGCAGAAGACATTTCAGCACGGTTCTTGTATATAGGAAGGAAAGAGCCTGAGTACATTACCTCAGGCTCTTCCTATACATCTCTTTTCAATAGAGCATGAAAGATGGAGGAATTAGAGCATGAAAGATGCAATTCAACGTGGTCCACGTGAGGAGCGTGGGGTGATTGCGGAGCGCATTGTACGGGCGGCACTTTTCTCCTTTGCCCACAACGGATATGCGGGTACATCGCTGCGTGCTGTCGCTGTGTCTGCTGGGGTTGATCCGGCATTGCTTCATTACTATTTTGCGGATAAGCGGGGACTTCTCGAAGCCACATTAGTGCTCCCGGTTGGTTTTTTGGAAGGTATTACCCTGGCTAGTTCGGCACCGATGCGGCACCGTGGCAGATCGCTTGTTGAGGCGATGCTCAGCATGTAGGAGCAACCGGAGGCGGCGGAAACCTTGCGATCCATTATTCTGACTGCCGCGCACGAACCGATTGCTATGCAGCGCTTGCGAGAGGTCTTTGCCGACCATATCTTGAAAGCGGTCGCAGCGAACTTGTCCGATGAAGAGAAACAGCTGAGAGTTGGTCTGATCGCCTCGCAATTCATCGGGCTTGCGATGGCTCGATACATCTGGCAAATCGGTGCGCTGGTCAATCTCCCCCCCCACAGATAGTCGAGCTAATCGCACCGACCATACAACGCTATCTCAATGCACCCTTGCCGAAAGCGACATAAATACCTTCCCGTCTCCATATTGCAGGCTCTTCACGTACGTTCCGGGTCAGTTAATTCATTACCCCCAAATATCGCCTCTCTCATGCTTTAGTTATGATTGGCAAACAGGTACTAGTTCCACTTGATGTGCCGAATGGAAATGATGTCATCCTTGGCCTCCCAGAATGTTGTAGACCTGCACTTTTCTCTCAGAAAATGCGCTCTCATTGAACCAGCGTTCTAGAGAAATAAGCAGGCTCAATCGTCGTTTGATATTGTTCTTCGGGAACTTTCTCTTTGCTGCAAATGTCCGAGCGCTGCCTGAACCTATATCAGATAAACCTGTAATTGCGTAGCCAGCACCTGGACTCAGTTATGCCCCTATTCCTATGGGTGGGCTGGGAACAAGTAGTTAAAACCTCAGCGAAACCTTCTTTCTCCGCCAGGTCTTCTGTTGTATAATAGCTCATCAGGTACTGGTACGTCTATGTAGCAATAGGGCATCGCTTCAGGGAAGGAAGGCTTCTTGCCCTGTTCAGTGAGCAGTGGATCTCTGCGGTTCGGAGGAGAAGAAAAATCATGCAAAACGCCGCAGATATTGTTCAGGTAGAAAAAGATGGGATTTTAACTATCCCCTCTATCCAGGTCAGCAACTCGATGGGATCTGGAAGGTGATCCCCAATCCCAATGGACCCGGCGTCGTGGCTGCCGATGGCTTCTTGCATTATTCCGTGACCCATCTGCCGCTTGAAAATCAATGGCTCTTTGTCTCCATCGATACTCCTTTGCAAACTGCGCTCGGCTGTCTGATCGTCCTCCGCATGCGTGCGAACACTATCCAGGGCGATGAAGTGAAGTGTACCCTGACTGGCGAAATTATCCTGCGCTTTACCGATCAAGGGAATACCTTCAATTGGCAGCGATCCGATAACGGTTTTTTTACGCTCGCCCCCAGTTCCATTCGCGCCGATCAAGCATGGCATGATATTGCCCTTTCCTGGGAGGCTGCCATTCAGGAGCTTGCTCAGAAGGTCAATTCTGTGGTAGAGAAGCCAGCAGAGATCCCCGACACCAGTGAAAGTGGAATACATCCCGCTATCGGGCTGCTTTCCAAAATGGTAATCATCTCTTTTTTCATTTTCGCAATCCAGTCACCTGGAAGCGTCAAAGGACAGGCACACGTTTCAGTTGCTAGCTCCGACCTATCAACACATCCATTTTTTGTCTGCGTGAAACAGTGGATGGCAGAGTAGTAGTGTGTTTCCTGGCAATATTCTTGAGATGAGTTTTAAGCGTTGCCTCAGTAATGCAGAGTTGACTGGCAATACTTGAGCGATCTATGCCCTCACGTAATAGCAGTACAATTTCCTTTTCACGTGGAGTTAGCAGAGTCTCATCGAGTAAAGGCGAGTGCTTCTGGTTAAACACATGCTCCATCACCAAAGGTACCAGTGCTGGCTCAATTAAAAACGCGGGAGGATTGCTACAGAGTAGATTGCAGAGCAGAGCGGCAGAGACATTGACAGAGAGATAGCCAGCAGCACCATACTCAAAGGCTGCCTTTAATTTTGCGAGATCGAGTTCATTAGCAATAATCACAAAGCGTTCTGTGTGCAAGATAGAGATATCTACCACCAGATCTTGATTAACGACAATCAGATCAGGAGCATAACGCAAGACTGAACGTTGCAGTTCTCTCTCATCCATTACTTCATAGACCTCGGAGACACGCACATCAGCAGCCAGAATAGAGCGCAATCCAAGGCGCAGAACCTCTTGAGTTTCCGCGATAACGATTTTTAAACTCAATATTTCATCTCCTGTTTATAGTAGTTGCCCTTTTTGGTCAGAAGGTTATTTCTTAATAGCATCTATCAGTTTGAACAAATGTCCCCACCCTAATTTTACATGAAGGAATTCACAGTTTAGCTGTGAATTCCTTCACAATTTCTGCTGCCTTCAGCATTTTCTTTATCGTGTATAATTGTCCTGATCAGTTTTCTGGATAGATGCATAGTGATATATATTTTCTGAAAAAGAAAAATGTTTAAATAATCTATTTTTCTTTTTCAGAAAGCAGTTATATATTATAAAGATTTGGAGTATGCATGAATAACAGAAGCCCCCTCTCCAGTTTTGGAGATGCCCTCAAACTTGCCCGTAAGCGCAAACGATTGACGCAGAAGAAATTAGCGAACCTGCTCGGTGTGCACTATAACACTATCTCTTCGTGGGAACTGGGTACTTATTTGCCAGAAACTCGCGGCATGGTTCTAGAGCTGGCGCGTTGTCTGGAATTGGATGAGCAAGAGACGCGACAACTGCTGGATGCTAGTTTGACGGCACTCTCACCTCATTGGAACATTCCCTACCAGCGCAATCCCTTCTTCACAGGTCGTGACCATATTCTGAGCGAGTTGCATGATGCTCTTCATAACGAGCACAGCTCTACTCCAAGCCATTCATGTGCTCTGAGTGGACTGGCAGGCATTGGGAAGACTCAATGCGCTATTGAATATGCCTATCGTTATGTCAACGACTACACAGCCGTCTTCTGGCTGAGAGCACAGAGCCGTGAAAGTCTGGTTACGAGCTTTATTGCCATAGCTGATCTGCTCAATCTACCCGAATGGCGCGAAAAAGATCAGGGACGCGTAGTGGCCGCCGTCATTCAATGGCTCAATAGCCATAGTCAATGGTTGCTCATCTTCGATAATATTGAGGATATAGCGCTGATGAAAGATTTTTTGCCTGCCACACGGGACGGATTTTTGCTCTTCACATCGCGCAGGCAGTCTCTGGGAGTTACCACCCGGGCACTGAGTCTGGGGCTCATGACGCTGGAAGAAGGGAGGCATTTCTTATTGCGACGAGCCATGGTGCTCACCTCGATCGCCTCTGATCAGCTTCCTCTCATTGAGGATAATGCCACCAGAGAGATCCTCATCGCTATGGATGGATTACCTCTGGCACTTGATCAGGCAGGGTCCTATATCGAAGCCACACGTTGCGGCCTTTCTGACTATGTACAACTCTATCGATCATCGCAGTTCCGTTTGCTCGGTGAGCGTGAACCTCACGCCGATCACCCTGAATCGGTTATCAGAACCTTTACACTCATCTTCGAACAGATCGAACGGGACGACCCACGGGCTGTAGAGTTGCTAACTGCCTGTGCCTTTCTTGCACCCGAAGCCATTCCCGACGCATTTTTCAGCGAGGGAGCGGCGGATCT
>DAOTTL010000260.1:0-6412 GCA_034438135.1 Ktedonobacteraceae bacterium
TACAATTTCAAGTACCCTTAAAGTCAAGAGGTTAAGGGAAGATCTCAGGGCGATTTCATTCTCCGAAAGCCAGAGGCTTTCGGAGAATGAAATCGCCCTGAGATTTTGACAGAGACCGGAAAGCTATCCAGACAGCTATTCTTCTCTGTAACTGGTGCATGAGGCGATAAAAGACGATAGTTCAGTCGTCTTATCGTAAGAGTGAGAGAAAGAGAGGAGCCATTGCAGGCTATGAGACATTGATACTAGTGGATCGATCAAAAGTCCCAAAACGATGACTTTCTATAGCCCAAATTGTACCATGATGTTACTGCCCTTTACAAGTAGCGTTTCTCACAATAGAATTCTCTTGTAAGGTCAGGTATCTCACAAGATATTTCTTCGTTAGAGGAAATGACCAATCAGGAACGAGCAAAAGATACATCTCTAGCTCTAAAGAGAGGAAGGAATAGTGACTTCCTTTCCATGCAGATAGGCAGGGGTACCCGCAGACGGAGGTTCAGATGAAAATCATGGTAGCGGATGATGACCGCGATATGGTTGATATGCTTAGTTACTGGCTCAAAGGACATGGATATGATGTGGTGCGAGCGTTTGACGGTGAGCAAGCTATTAAGCGGTGGAGAGAGACATTGCCGGATCTGGTAATCCTGGATGTGCAGATGCCAAAACTCGATGGCTTCGAGGTTTGTCGCCAGATGCGTAGTGAAACCAACTCAATGGTTCTGATACTTACCGCACACGATCGTGAAGATGATGAGATACGTGGTCTGGAGATGGGGGCAGATGATTATTTACGCAAGCCATTTAGTCCACGGCAGCTCCTGGCTCGTATCAAAGCCGTCATGCGTCGTTCTTCCAATGTCAAAGGGTCGGCAAATTCGTCAGCAGTAACCGTTGGACCGGTCACGCTAGATGCCATGCGCCATGAAGTTACACGCGACGGCACAAAAGTTCGTTTGACACCAACTGAGAGTCGCCTGTTGCATCTGTTGATCACCCATACAGGACAGGTTCTTACCACCGATATGATTATTGAGCGCGTCTGGGGATATGATGAAGCAGGCGATTCAGGTCTGGTGAAAACGCATATTCGCCATCTTCGTCAGAAGGTTGAGCCGGACGCCAATAGCCCCCAATATATTATGACTGTACCCGGTGTGGGGTATACTTTCACCACTCCGGTGACAATCGAATCTTGAGGTTACCCTTAACAAAAGTGAAGGGAAAGGCTATTTGTGTGACAATACAGGTCCTTTCCTTTCTTAACCTGTCCTCTCCTTTCTTAACCATACCTCAACGCTCTCTTCCAGGCCTTTCCAGGATCAAGAGAGTATAATTCGAGAAATCGGTTTTTATTGGTTTTTTTGAAAATGCAGGTGGATGAAAAGAAGTATGAAAGAGAGACCATATCTATCGTCCACCGGACAGGCAAATCAACTCCCTGAATACTGTACCTGCCTAGCGCTTTCACCATTGCTGTCAGGCGAAGGAGAGGAAGCTATGGCGCAACCTTCGTTTGTCCCGGTATCTCAAACACTCAGGACGAGCTTACAAACGACGCTTCTCGACGTTTTTCCACGTGTAACTCCCTATAGTATTCTTTTGCTGCATATCAGCCAATTTGAACATATTTCTCTCCCTCCTACATCGTCTGCTCTCTATAAAAAACTGTGCTATCATGCTCTACCAGGTCTATTAGAGCAAATTCTGCACAATATTCGTCGGGCCTTGCGTCTGCACGATCTGATTCTAACTGACTCAGGAGGTACTGGTGCCGCACTTCTTTTTCCTCAGGTGGATCAGGAGGGCATGCAAGGCATAGCCAGGCGTATTGTTCTTCATATCAATTTGCTTCAGGCCGAAACGATTGTTCCACCTCTGGCCCACGAGACCGAGATTGTTCTGGGTATGGGTTCGTCTCCTCAACCAGCAACGACCCTGGAAACATTGTTTTTCCATGCAGGACGTATACAAGAAAGAATCACCTTTCGACCAGCAGTTGTGCCGCAATTAAAGCTAAAACAGGACCAATCAAGTTCTCGCAAACGGGTAACTGGTCGCTCTGTTCGTTCACCAGGCTCTTCCACTGGAAGTATCCCTTTTATGCAGATTCCCAGTCGTCTGCCCACGCGTCTGAAACAACTTGTTCCCTATAAACTGGCTTTGGAACTGCGTTGCGCACCCGTAGGACGTGATCATAATCGACTTACTGTGGCCATGGCTAATCCTACGGATAATCGCGCACTCTGCTTTCTGCGTGAGGCTACTGGCATGACTATTTTCCCCGTCTTTTGTGATATTACGGCTCTTGATACGCTTTTAGCAAGCAGTTGGTAATGATTATCCTACCTGTCAGGCAGAAAATTTAACCAAATCATAACTCAAACTCTACCGAAATGTGTATCAATATTGGTTACTATAACATGCAATGAGACAAGTAGAGGTACCGATACAGGATGAATCGCTTGTCGCAATTATTGAGCGCACTTATCAAAAGCTCGAGGAGAGAACAACATGGCAATGCAACTTATTCAGGATGATGTCCTTTTAACATTCAAGGAGGCGATGGGCTATTTGCGAGTCAGCCGTTCCACGCTCTATCGGCTGATGTGGTCAGGGCAGTTAACTGGACATAAAGTAGGTAGCACCTGGCGCTTTTATCGTGAAGATCTGCGAGCCTGTGTCGGTCGTGAGATCCCTGTACCTGTGAATAGTACGGTTTCAGGCGCTGCAATCCCTTAAGATCGTTTGTCAATCTTGTATGCTATATCCGTTATTTTGAATATTTCTAAAAAAAGAATCTCTGCATATGCGGAGTATGTTATTCTTAAATGCTAAAAAGCAAGTTCACCCTTGCCCGACTCTTTGTTGATCAGCGGCCTGAAACACCTATGAAAGAACCGATGTTTCAGGCCGCTGATCTATTTTTATTTATGAGCTTGCTCGGAGCATCTGTCAAATGAGGTCCAGATAGGTAATTTTCCAGTTACTTCCTATTTTGTGTAGATCAAGATGGGCTGTATAAGAGTAATTTGGATTTCTTGTGACCATTACAGGCACTGTATAGGCAGAACTACCCGCGGTTTCAATCAACGAAGGTGTCCCAATTTGAAAAGAGGTCACTATACCGAACTGATTATCACGTTGTGTCGCTTGCTGAGTGAAGGCGCTCTCAGTCATACCATTCCCTTGAATATAGCTATAAGCTGCGCTGTACTGCTGACTCTCGATGTCGTCATAGTAAGTAGTAACAACGTTCAGGGACTCTGTCTCTCCCTGTACAAGGGGTGAGAGCACGCGAGTGGTGAAACTATAGGCGACCCAGGAGAAAAGGCCACAGGCGATCAGTATGATAGTTGCAATTACGGAGAAGATGATCCAAAAATTTTTTCGCGATTTGTTCTTCGTTGGAGGGATTGCACCTGGCTGTGTCATTCCTGGATATGTCTGGTAGAGCGGTCGAGGGGGATTGCCTGTCCTGGCAAGGGGTAAGGCATGCTCCGAGACTGCGACCGCAGTTCTGGGAGAGATTGGCTGTTGACGGGGGGGGTCTGGCATATTTTGATAGAATGAAGGTGGTGGTGGATAGGCTACCCCTGGCTGCACTTCATATACTGGAGACAATGGTGACTCTGAAGGGATGATAATCTCTTCGTGAGAAACAGTTTCGATCTTTTGTTCTGGTATCTCAGCATTTATAGAGAACTCATAGAGGGCCGATTCACCCGTTTTTTCACTCTCATGATGAGCTTCTCTCTCTGGTTGTCCATCAGACTCAGAAGGCTGCTGATTCGATGTTTGCATATGTAAAAAGGCTCCTTTAGTATGAGTTAGTTATGAGTGAGAACGAGATGAGATTATGTTAGTATCCTTAGATGACTATTTTATCACTTCTCTTGCTCTTTTTCTTCTAAAAGCAAGAGGAATGGATGAGTTTACAGGCGGCCAGGCTGCCTGTAAACTCATCCATTCCTCTTGCTTTGTATTTTCCTGAGGAGAAGGCAGATCGCGAGAATCGAAAAACCCCTGGGCAAAGAGCAAATTACACGTGCATAGGATGGGTTCTATAGGATATAATAAAAGATATTACTACCTGTTGGTGGTTCTCAACGTATAGAAAAGTAGCAGCACTACATAAAGCACTTGAGAAATTCCGCTGCAGAGGTGCGTTCAGAAAGCAAGGGGCATTTTCTATGGAAAACGAGCCAGCCAGAAGGACACTCTGGCTTCAGAATAATAATAATAGGACGCCTGGCGGGCCACGTCCGCAGAATCCAATGCGTCCTAACCCGGAGAATAATGGTCAGGGTCCACAGCGAAGTTCGTCCTCTCTGAATCGCTGGCTGTTAGTAATTGTGCTTTTGATGTTAGGCGTCTACCTGTTCCAGTTTTTTAACTCAAGTAGTACGACTACTTCACCAAGAGCGGAACTACAGTATAGTCAATTTTACCAACAAATCAATGCTCATAATGTCAAATCTGTCACTATTATTGGGAGTACCGATATTACTGGCTTTTTTTGCGGTGCCTATCTGGGTCAGACACAGTTTCATGTGCTCCAACTCCCCAACGGTGATCCAGATCTGGTCTCGGCCCTGATGAGTAGTACACCTTCTTGTGCTCAAGATAATGGCAACAAGGCAACCATTATCAGCCAGCAACCAGCCGACAATAGCTTCTGGGTGAATATCCTGATTACGCTTTTCCCATGGGTTTTCCTGATTGCTATTTTCTTCTTCTTGACTCGGCGGGCTACTCAGGGTCAGCAAGGCATCTTTAGTTTCGGCAAAAGTCGTGCAAAAGTCATTCTCGAAGATCGCCCCAGTACAACATTTGCCGATGTGGCAGGTGTGGATGAGTCGAAATATGAGTTGCAAGAGGTTGTAGAGTTTTTGAAGACGCCGCACAAGTTTCAGCGCCTTGGTGGGAAGATTCCACGAGGTGTTCTGCTGGTGGGACCTCCAGGAACCGGTAAGACTTTGCTGGCCAGGGCTGTGGCTGGTGAGGCCGGCGTACCTTTCTTCTCTATGTCTGGCTCAGAGTTTGTGGAAGTTCTGGTAGGCGTCGGTGCGAGCCGTGTGCGTGACCTGTTTGATCAGGCAAAGAAGTCTGCCCCAAGTATCATCTTTATCGATGAAATTGATGCTGTGGGACGTCAGCGCGGTTCCAGTATCAATACAAATGATGAGCGTGAGCAGACCCTTAACCAGTTGCTCGTTGAGATGGATGGTTTTGATAATCGTCAGGCCGTCGTAGTCATCGCTGCAACAAACCGACCTGATGGTCTTGATCAGGCTCTACTGCGTCCTGGCCGTTTCGATCGCCGTGTGACGGTGGATCGTCCTGACTGGAGTGGCCGTCTTGCTACTCTTAAAATTCACACAAGAGAGGTGCCGCTTGGCCCGGATGTTGATCTGACGGCTCTGGCACGCTCGACGCCTGGGATGGTTGGCGCAGATCTGGCAAATCTTGTAAACGAGGCTGCTTTACTGGCGGCCAGACGCAATATGGATAGTGTGAACCAGCAATGTTTCCTGGAAGCCCTGGATAAAATTCTGCTGGGCGCTGAACGTCCATTGGTCTTAAGCGAGGAAGATTTAAATATCGTCGCTTATCACGAGGGGGGACACGCCCTTGCGGGTCTTCTTTCTGAATATGGTGATCCGATCACCAAAGTGACGATAGTTCCGCGCGGTCAGGCGCTTGGCGTCACAATGGCTACGCCAATCGATGATCGTTATAACTACTCGCAGGAGTACCTGTTGGCCCAGCTTGTCTATGCCCTGGGCGGACGATCCGCTGAACAGGTAGCTATTGGGCACATTACAACAGGAGCTGAAAACGATCTTCAACGAGTGACTATGCTGGCACGCCAGATGGTGACTCGCTGGGGTATGAGCGAACGTTTGGGTACGATCTCTTTTAGCGAACGCCAGAGTCCCTTTAGCACTGGTGGCGATACCGGTGCTCCCACTGATTATAGTGAAGAGACTGCTGAACTGATCGATGATGAGGTTGATCGCATTGTACGTGCTGCCTATACCAGGACGCTCAATTTGATAGAGACGCATCGTCCAACGCTCGATCGCATAGCTCAAGAGTTGCGTCGTCAGGAAACAATTGATGGAAATCAGTTGCAAGCTATTCTCAAAGAGACAGGCGTGCAGGCTCCCTCGCATAAGCTGACAACCAACAATGCACCTTTAACTGTTGCTCCTGAACCTCCTCTAGAACCTCCTTCGTTTCTTGAGGAACCCGGCAACCCAAATCAGTAACGCCGCCACAGCTTCAGGATAAATGGATGAGTTTGCTGGCAGCTTCGCTGCCAGCATTCAAGGAGGGGTGACTTTCTCACAAGTAGAGGTTTTTTGCCAATCTGCTGCATCGTCCTGGCAAGGCCACCCCGCCC
>DAOTTL010000261.1:0-7018 GCA_034438135.1 Ktedonobacteraceae bacterium
GCCCTTCAGTCCACTTTGTTCTCCTCTGTGATACTTATCCCAGTGGCTTCCTGGCGAGGATGTGTCCTGGACGCGGATATTGGATGGGACAGGTTCTGACCTGCTCCCAGATCAGGATACGCCGGCCGTCGTTGAGACCCGGCAATGTTACCGGAAGATCTGCTCTGAATGCAAGTCCCAGCGCATGCGCAGCTCTCTTCCCCTGCGCCAACTCTTCTGTCAATTCACCCTTTTTGGGAAGAAGAATCCGACCGCCAACCCGGCAGTAGGGGGCCGCATATTCCAATAAAGTGGGCAATGCAGCGACAGCACGCGCTGTTACAAGATCAAAACTGGCCCGGTACTCTGGTCGATGCGCCAGTTCTTCCGCGCGTCCATGTATCGGTTCGATGTCTTGCAGACCAAGCAAGTCTATGATATGACGCTGAAACTGCACTTTTTTACCAGTGGCCTCTAAAAGCACTATCTGCCACTGCGGACGGGCAATCTTGAGCGGTAAACCCGGAAAGCCTGCGCCGGCACCGATATCCAGAACTCGTGCTCGCTCGGCTGAATAGACCTCCAATAACGAGAGTGAGTCGAGAAAGTGCTTGAGCAGTACCTCGTCAGGAGCAGTAATGGCAGTCAGGTTGACACGTGTATTCCAGTCCAGAAGCTCCTGGCGCACCTGGAGCAATGCATCTGTTGCCTGCTCTCCAACCAGTTCTCGCAATACATGCAGAGACTGCTCCTCGGCCAAGGCGGCAACTAACTGACCAGTGGGGAGAACCTCGTTGTCAGTTCCTGCAAACGAACTCTGTTGTTTCTTCTCTTCCATAAAATAAATCACAACCCGGCACATACAAATTTATAGTGACACAGATACAATTTCGCTCCATCTCCGGCACTGGGAGAGAAAATGCAGGCAGCGCAGGCGGATTTTCGCCCGTTCTGCCTGCATTTTCTCTTTTACCTTGCCGCAGACGGCAGGATGAATAGTTACGCGATGAACTTTCGTTTACTATTCAGGTAATCAACCAGGAGATACTCTCCCAGGTTATTCTTGTCAGCATAGAAAGTTCGACCATGGTTGATGGACGAGAGCTGATTGACAAAGGCCATCATCCAATGATCGTTCTCTAACATGAAAGTGTTGATAGTAATGCCATCTCGCGTGCAACGCTGAGCTTCCAGCAAGGCCTGCTGTTCAGCAAAAGCGTTTGGTGGATAGCTAAACTTCCAGCCGCCATCCTCGTACCAGACGGTTGGTCCTCCATCGGTGATCAGGATAATCTGTTTATTCACGCCGTGCTGACGCGCCAGCAATTGGCGCGAGAGCATTAAACCATGAGCCAGATTCGTTCCTGTCTCGTTATCGTAACCGCTCATCTCGATCAATTCCTGCGATTTGTATTCGCGGGCAACAAATGAGAAGCCAACAACATAAAGGTTGTCGCGCGGAAACTGCGAACGGATCAAACTCTCCAGGGCGACCGCGACCTTTTTAGCCGCCTGCTGACAGCCGTTGTAGACCATACTCATGCTCATATCGATGAGAAGCACGGTCGAGGACTGGGTTGTCAGTTCAGTTCGGTAGACCTCAAAGTCCTCTTTCTGGAGTCCGACCGGCGTTCCCACGCCGCGCCTATGAACTGCATTCATCAACGTTCTTTCCAGATCAAGCAGGAAGGGATCACCAAACTGATAGGCTTTGCTCTCATCGGTGCGCTCGCCGCCTGTTCCGCGAAACTGGCTGATATGGCGGCCAAAACTATCGCGCTTGAGCTTATTAAAGATATCCTGGAGAGCCTTCTGACCTATCTTGCGCATGCCACGAGCGGTCAGTTCCCAGCGATTGTTACGTTTCTGAATATACCCGGCCTCTTCCAGAGTACGCATCAGTTCTTTAAGTTGTTCAACGGACTGATACTCCTCATCGCCAAGCAGACTTTTAACCTTCTCGCTGTCAATAGCCTCCAGGTTGTCCATGCGCCGGGCCTCTTGCATCTGATCTTCCAGGCCCTCCATCTGCTGGAGACGACCCATCATACGCATGGCCTCGTTGAGCGGCAGGGACTCATCGCCCCGAAACGGAAAACGTGTGCGGAAATTCTCCATGGGGGCAACCGCTTCCAGGTTCTGGGCCAGTTCCATCATATCGACGCGAATACGGTCATCTCCCATGAGCTGCTCCATCAGGTCAGACAATTCCTGACGCTGCTCCGATGAGAGGTTATCCATAATGCCCTGCATGGCCTGCTGTTGCTGACGCATCTGCTCGATGAGATCATCCAGTGAATTCACGCCGGGAAAATACTCGCCGTGCTTCTGCATAAATGAGTCAAAATCAGGCTCGTTTCCCTCCTGACGGTCATGCAACATTTTGTTGAGGTCACGAATCATCTCGCGCAACTTCGCGATATCTTCCGGGGTCATGTTTTGCAGGGATTGCTGCATACCCTGGAAAAACTGTTGCATCATTTGCTGCTGCAACCCGGAGAGAAGCTCCTGGAACTTTTCACGAGCCGCGTCGTCCATAAAGTCATACTCGGAGAGTTGCTTGATCTGACCTGGCACATCCCCAGGCAGTTGATCCAGGAAATCTTGCTTGCGTTTCGCGATCATCTCCAGCATACGCTGCTTCTGCTCAGGTGTCAGATCGCCACCCTGACCCTGACCTGACTCGCCTGGCTGACCTGGCTGACGACCGCTCTCTTGCTGAGAGGAGTCTTGAGTGGAGGAATCTTGCGGCTGATCTCCCTGGGCACCAGAGGTATCAGAAGGTGACTGCTGAGAAGAGTCAGCATTGTCAAGCCGCTGCTGAATTCCCTCGCGCTCAAGATTTTTGATCTCCTCAAGCTTCTCGCGTAGATCATCCATCACGCCGGAGGCCATATTGTAACGGCTCAGTTGTTGTTGGCGCTGATTGCGCATACGCTCCATCAACTCACGCAGGCCCATTGTTCGGCGTCCATCCTCTGAGCGCACCCCCTCTTGCATGAGACGGCGCATCGCTTGTTGCAGATTGCCGTCCTCCATGTAGTCATCGGAGAGCGCATTGAGAATGTCGTCGGCATCCATGCCCTCAATACGTTGTGTCCCGTCCCAGCGCGAGTAGCCGTAACGATTTTTCGAAAAGCGATTAAACATATGCGGCTCCTTAGCGCCGATAGCGAACTTTTCCGTTGACCTCATCCTTATTAAGACGTCGATTGAGATGTAAGCCTTCAAGAATAAATTCGACAGCCGAGGCCAGACCCGCTGGACCACCCTTACGGGCGTCTAGTTTGTCAACAGCTTTGTTCAATCCACCCACGCGGGAGAGTTGGTTGACATATTCCATAGCAGCGACGTCGTCGCCCACCTGGACGTTCAATCCTCGCTCAAAACCTGCGATTAACTGATCGAAGTCGCGTGTCTGGAAGTATTCGCCAAAGACCTCGGTGATGGCTGTATTGATCAATTTCTGTACAATGCGCTCTTCTTTGATATCGCCTACAGTATCCAATTCGATTTTTCCGCAGGTTGAGGCCATGATGGCAGGCAGGTCGCTGACGCGAGGTGCAGCCTGGCGCTCTTTCAAGCGTAAAGCACGCCGTGAGGCGTTGCTTAAGACGTTCTCGTAGTTCGAGATTGAGACGCGTACGCTCACGCCGGAGCGCTGACTGACATCGTTACTGCGCCTTGCCAGATGCGTCACCTGGGCAATGACCTCTTTCATAAACTGTGGAAAGAATACTTCCAGGCCATCGCTATTAAAATGGTTGCTCTCGGCATCCATAATTTGAATCTCGTGCTCCAGAGCGTGCGGATAATGGGTGCGGATCTCCGAACCCACTCGGTCCTTCAAGGGCGTAATAATGCGTCCACGGTTGGTATAGTCTTCAGGGTTAGCGCTGGCTACAACATAGACATCCAGAGGTAGACGAATCTTGTAACCGCGAATCTGTACATCGCGCTCTTCCATGATATTTAACAGACCAACCTGAATGCGCTCGGCAAGGTCAGGAAGTTCGTTAATACAGAAAATACCGCGATTGGTACGCGGTATCATGCCGTAGTGAATGGTCAGTTCATCCGAAAGATAACGACCTTCCGCCACGCGTATGGGATCAACCTCGCCAATCAGGTCCGAGATGGTAATATCAGGTGTAGCAAGCTTCTCACCATAACGACGGTCACGCGGGAGCCAGTCGATCTCCACATCACTGCCATGCGCTTCCACCTTTTCGAGACAAGCTTTACAGACGGGATCATATGGGTTATCGTTAATTTCGCAGCCTGCAATAACTGGCACAAACTCGTCAAGTAAATTCGCCAGGCTACGGGCCATACGCGTCTTAGCCTGACCGCGTTCGCCCAGGAAAATGATATCCTGACCAGATAAAATGGCGTTTTCGATCTGTGGGATCACCGTATCTTCATAACCCACAATACCAGGAAACAGGTTTTCTCCTTCTCTAATCTTTTGAATGAGGTTCTTGCGCATCTCTTCTTTGACAGAGAGAACTTTATATTCACTTTCACGTAACTCGCCAATGGTGCGAGGCCGAGTAGTAATGGTCATGCTACTTATTCTGCAACCTTTCTTGGGGGGGCTGGTGGACGTAGACTTTAGTAAGGGTCGGGGGGCTATGTCAACAGACCGCCCTACTATTCTATCCACTTCACCGAACAGGTGGAACCTGCTGTAATTCTACCTCGTGAAAGCTGAAAGCGCAATAGTTGTCTATGTGTCCTCCGTTTTTCTCTCATAAATCACTCTTTTTTAATAAATCATCACTCCCTACAACACTATCTATGCAAGTTGATCGAGAAATTGCTCATCTAACGAAACATCCAGAACTAACATGCACACATAGAGCGCTCTTGGTATTCAGATGCAAGGACCCGGGACGATCTCTCATAGTATCGATGTTGCCTTTGAAACGGATCTACACGAAGCACTTCGGGGACGATATACCTACATCTACTATGTGAGTAATCCACTTTTACCCGACGGACAGGGCGGTCTGATGCCACTGCTTGCCTGTTTCTCTGTTTCACACGCTCAAAAAAATGGCGTAAAGCCGCCTGTAGAGCGGTTCTCTGGCAAAAGAATATGAGATGTGCTAGAATGCAAGCATTCAATCAAGAAAAAGAGAAAAAGTATTTGTGATTATACAATCTGAACGGCAACATGCCATTGAACGGCAAATCCAACGCCTCCAAAGACATATTGAGAGGTTAGATCAACAGAGCAACAGGTATGGGTGGCTGCGCGTGGGACTTTTCTTTAGCGGTCTTTTCATAGGTCTCTGTGTCGGTATTCTCCTGGCCTGGTGGATAGGGATTCTATGCTTCGTCCTATCAATGACAATCTTTGGGATCGTCGCCTCCCATCAACAACGGATCGACCATAGCCTGACACGCCATAAGCTCTGGCTGCATCTGAAAACCACTGAGATTGCCCGTATTCAACGAGACTGGAATGGCATTCCCGATGCCTATACGCCGGAGCAGCAATTAAACCATCCCTTTGAGATCGATCTGGATATCACTGGCAAACACTCACTCCACCGTCTGCTCAACACGGCTGTTTCAACCGAGGGCACACAGCGGTTGCGCGAATGGCTGCTCACAATCTATCCCGAGAGAGAAACTATTCTGGCCCGTCAGGCCCTTATCCAGGAACTGGTTCCTATGTCAGCGTTCCGCACCAGACTCACGATGAAAGCTACCCTGGCCGCACGAAACGTCGCCAGTCAAATTGAGGGAAAACGCCTGCTTGCATGGCTCAATGAACAGCAGAAAGTCACCCATCTGGTCCCATTAATTATCCTCTCTCACCTGCTTACGCTCTCGCTCCTGGTTCTACTTATCCTGAATTTGTTCAGCCTGTTGCCAGCATTCTGGGTGCTTATACTGATTGCTGAAATTATTTTTCTCGCCATGACCAAGGAGAAACGGGGCAATTTGTTTGAACATGCCTATTATCTCCGCGATGCCTTTACACAACTGAATGCAATTTTCAGCTATCTGGAAACGTACCGCTATGGAGACAAACAACACCTGCGCAAACTCTGTCAGCCATATTTTGCCGACCCTTCGACCAGTCCTTCTACTCTCCTCAGGAAAGTTCAGCGTATCGCCACCGGGGCAACACTGGAGAAAAATGGGCTGGCCTGGCTCATTGTAAACCTGCTCTTTCCCTGGGATTTCTACCTGGTAGAACGCTTCCACCGCTATAAGGATGCGGCAGCCGAACATCTGCCAGTCTGGCTGGAGACATGGTTTGAACTGGAAACGCTCAACTCACTGGCAACCTTTGCCTATCTCAATCCCGCCTATGCCCTGCCCACTATCCACGCGGAAATGGACCCCGACCAGCCAATCTGTGCTGAGGAACTTGGTCATCCACTCCTGGCAGAGGAGAAGGCGGTTGTCAACGATTTCTCGATGCAGAATACGGGTCAGATCTTTATCCTCACCGGCTCAAATATGGCCGGAAAGAGCACTTTTCTGCGCTCTGTAGGAGCAAACCTTTGCCTGGCTTACGCAGGTGCACCAGTCCATGCCAGAACCTTTACGACGAAGCTTTTCAGGCTCTTTACCTGCATCAAAATCAGCGACTCTGTGACAGAGGGCTACTCCTATTTCTATGCCGAAGTACGTCGGCTACGCATGCTCCTCGACGAATTGGCAAAGCCCGACGAGCAGAGAGCGCTCTTTTTCTTAATCGATGAGATCTTTCGTGGTACCAATAATCGGGAGCGACGTATCGGAAGTGAAGCCTATATTCAAACACTCGCAGAAAACAATTGCCTGGGCCTGCTCTCAACTCACGACCTGGAACTGGTCAATCTGGCGCAAAGCCTTCCTCAGATCAAGAACTATCATTTCAGGGAAGAGGTGATCAATGGACAGATGACCTTCGACTACATCTTGCGTCCTGGTCCCTGTCCCACAACGAATGCCCTGAAAATCATGGAGCTGGAGGGACTGCCGATCCATGTGCCAATGAGAGAGGAGAACTGAGCCACATGTGGCTCAGTTCTCC
>DAOTTL010000262.1:0-11918 GCA_034438135.1 Ktedonobacteraceae bacterium
GGCGCTTTTCAAACCAGTGATGGGCATAGGGCTCGTCGTTGAAAGCTTCTACCTCCTGGTATCCAGAGTGTCGGTACAGCTCGATGGCTTCCATGAGGGTGCGGTTTGTTTCCAGGTGAAGGACCGTCATTCCCGCTTCTCGGGCCTCGTGCTCCAAAGCCTCTAGCAGACGCCGTCCCAGCCCAAGGCCACGTGCATGTGGGGCTACCCACATGCACGTGGCCTCCCCAACTGTGTTCTCGTGAAACTTTACGGCACCAGAACCCACCGGCTCCTCTCGCAGACGGGCAACAAGCAACAGACCCGCTGGGGGCACCAGTTCGTGCGCATGCGCCGAAATGCCGAGCGTTGGATCGAAACCCGTCTCAAAGCGCTTGCCCAGTTCGGTGAAATAGTGCTCAATGCACCATCGGGCATCCTGACTGGTTGGATCTGCGAGGGTGATGGTGACCAATGATGCGATCAGAAGTCGCTCGACCTGTGCCATCGCAACCACGAGCTTCACGCGCTGGCCCTCTTCCAGCGGCTCCAGGAGCGAACGGGCAAAGGCATCGGCTCGATGATCCAGCTCAGCTCGCTCACGAAGGCCAGCCTCGGTGAGTTGGACCTGGCGAACTCTTCCATCGTGGCTACTCGTCCCAACGACAATCAAGCCTTGCCCCTCAAGCGAACGCAGCAAGCGGCTGACGTAGGCGGAATCGAACCCAAGCTGATGTCTCAATTCTCGGACCTCAGTCCCCTCTGCCCCGATTTCCCACAACAGCCGTGCTTCGCCAGGAGGATGGTTTCGACCCGGGAAGTGGTCGTTTAACACACCCATGCGCTCAGTCATCGTGCGATTGAAGCTTCGGATCTGTTCAACCTGTGACATCTCCATGAAAACCTCCGAACGTGCGCTCAAGCAATGACTTCTCATTCTCTGATTATAGTCAGAGAATCTGGCTTGATGCAAAGGGGCGAGGAGGGAGGCTCCCCGTGTCAAAGAAACAACCTCAGAGGCATTGGGATAGCCACGCGAGAAGGCTCTTTCTCGGCCACATGCAGCACACGTGATCGAAGCAGAGGGAGCCTGGCGCGACCGTCCATGTTCCTTTTCAGGAGTTTCAGCCGATTTACATGCCCTTCTAAAAGGTCATTACTCCAAGGCAAGGTCAGTCCTGCCAGCACGGCAGCTTTGTCGATCTCGACTCCAGTGACAAACGACTCCAACTCGGGCAGATGACTGGCTTGCATCTCACTAAGAGCCATTTTTTGGCAGCGATTCTGCATTGTGTAGCATATCGTGGCAGTGAGTCGAAAGAACATGGTCTTCATTGCAGATTACTCAAAAGTCTGGGTAATCTGTACCAATTTTGCCAATATATGAGTAAATCTTCACTGTGCACGGACACAGTACAGCGAATGTGCAGCGTGCACCTGACCAGCAATCCTCGGGAGAACTCGACGCGGGGACGCACATACGGACACCCGAGAACGCATCCTGGCCGTGTTCCAACGCCTGAGCACAGACGCGACAGATACGGAGGTTGCACGTGCATCGGGGTATTCTCATACGACCGTGGACGCTGGCTCAAGGACACCTCACCGCCTCCCCAGAAAGGTCTCGGTGTCCCCAGTATACTGAAACAGGAGGGGCATCTGACCCATCACTGCTCTGAGAGAGATGACGACGGCAGCGCAAGGCCAGGATAGACGAACAGGTAATTCCTCGTCAGAGCATACTCGTTCCAGTCCACAAAGAGGAAACGCTCTCCTCCATTGGCTGCCAGGCGTTCGTCGCAGGGTCGTCCGCACACATCACGCTGCTCAATATACAGATAGAGTTCGATCGTCTTCGCCACAGCTACCGAGAGCAATGTGCCACCAGGCCTGTTCAGATAGGCCTGCACCGTCCAGTAGGGATACAAAAAGCCCTCAGCGCGTCTCTTGAGGGTGGTCAGACGTTTGATATATTCCGTGGCTGCGCCGTTGGGTCGCGAGAGCCGTACCGTGAAGGTCTGGTAATTGGTCCCCCACTGCACACGCGAGGAAATGCCACGCAGGCCGAACGCCGTTCGTTGATAGGCGTCAATTCCAGCGCATACATCCAGTTCATACGCAATCGTCGTATGTGTATGCCCCTCTACCAGGCGTAGCACACTTTCGTGCAGTTCCGGGCAATGCTGTTTGATGACCGGCCACACCACGCGCACAAAATCAGCGGAACTCTGTGAAAGATCCCCCTGGACGTTACCGTGCAATGGTACACCCCCGTTGCTCTGCAATGGCGAGCATGTGTTCCGACACGTCACACCCCAGACCGAGGCGTCCCAGGCGTTGGGCTGCCAGCACAAACGTTCCTGTTCCACTAAAACAATCCAGCACGATAGCACCAGCGTTCGTACTGTGGCGAATCAGTTGCTCGGCGAGCGCGTCCGGCTTTTGCCAGGCATGGTAGCGATTGCCCAGACGACCATCTGGTGCATTCATCTCCTGCACACTGAACTGTTCGGTGAGCAGTGGACACTCCAAGGGCGGTGCGTCCGGTCCAGAGAAATAGAGAATGGCCTGCCAATTCTGCTTATACAGGTGCGACGGCGCTGGCCCCAGAGTGTTTTTATATTCCCATACCAGGATCTGCCTGAGGGGCAAACAGGTCTGCACATTCAGATACGCACGCATCTCGTGAGGGTAAGCTCCAACACAGACATAGGCTCGACCAGTTGGCTTGACTTTAGAAAGCGCAAAGGGGAGCCAGGATTGGACAAACGCTTCGATATCGTCCACATCGGTGGAATAGGGTGGGTCTGTGAGCAGCAAATCGCAGGGTGGCTGCTCCGGGAGCCAGTGCTCCCAGGAGGACAAGGTGATGGATGGCTTGTTTGGGAGACGTTGGGCCTGCGCCTCGATCGTCCCTTGTTTGAGGCGCAACACCGCAGCCTTCACTGTTTTGACCCGCCCTTCAGACTTCATCTGCAATGCTTCCACACGGGTGCTCACTGGAAGATCTGCCAGGAGCTTTGCTTCAGCAAGGCCCAATTCCCCACACTTGAGTTTTTCTCGGAGTTCAGGCGCTTTTCTGACCAGTGTTTTCGCATCCGTCACATAATGAGGATTCGTTCCAACTGCTGCTGCTGCTGCTTTCGCCGCATGAAGAGGAGCAATGATCGGGTTTGGCCTTTTTTCCAAACCCGATTTTTGGTCACCACCACCCAATGACATATGGTGCTTTGCCTCAAGAGCAAGCTGTGTCTCAATTTCCAGCGCAATAATCGCTTTCTGGGTACTTGTCAGATGGCGACGAGAGAGATTGCGGCTGACCACAAACTGCACTAACGAGCCAACACCATCCCATTCGCGGTACATGGGTGCGATGCCAAGCTGCTGGCAGGCTCGATAGCGGTGAACACCATCAATGATTTTTCCTTGCGAGAGCCAGATTGGCTCCAGAAGCCCTCGTTGCTGAATATCAGCCACAAAAAGGTGATAGTCCTCCTCTCCCATAGGAGGAAAAAGCATAGCTACTTCATGGAACAGGTCTTCTGGAGCCTGAGAGGCCGAGATAAAGGGCATACATCTCCTCCTTCTGCGCTATTGCTGCCCCCTCTGGGAAGGGTCCTGGCCGACGATCGCACAAGATTGGTCAGGGCGGCTCAACGAGCCAGTTTCCCGCGTGGGTTGCTCTCAGCAATACTACCGACTTTCCAGGCAAAAACGGCGGATGTTCTGACCATCATTTCGGATGACTTCCTCAGGCATGTGTGCTCGACATATGCGCCGCCAGAATATACCCTTGACCACGCAACGCCACGACTTGCAGACCCAGGTCGCGAAGGGTTGGTAAAAGCGTGATCAGGGCGCGGCGAATAGGCCGCAGTGCCAGAGCACAGTCCCAGGTCCGGTTTGTCTCATGTTCCTGTGACAATGGATAGAGGGCGAGAAAGAGAGAATGATACGAACAGAACAGTGGATACGCGTGCAAGAGGGCTAAAAAAACGCGCGTCGCTGAAGGGGTCAATTGAAACGAGCGGGAAGAGAACGTGAACTCGGGACCCTCGAAACGCAGCAAGAAAGCCGTGCTCGTGTTTGCATCCACCAATAGTCGAGCATTGTTCGGCAACAGTTCCGGCAAAGCAAAGAGTGAGGGTTCATCCTGCTTCAAAAAAGGATCTCCTGCATCTTCATCGAAGGAGCGACACATTGCGAGGGGTCATTCGCGGCAGCAGCATCGTGAATTGCGAGGGAGAACCAATGCTTCCTCTTGCACACTCATAGCTCTCTGCTCTCAGCATCCTCATCTGGGTGAAACATCACTGAAATCCGTCGAACTGACGACTTCTCTGACAAGTAACTCAGCGACGCGTGCGCAGGCCCCGGGAGCTTCGAGATGCAGAATTGGCTCGATCAGTTCCGCTTCCATCAGCCTGCAACGACCCTGCTCGTCTTGAACCAGATCAATCCTGGCGAGAGGGATGGTGGTCTTGAGCAAGGTCTGGATGGTCTGGAAAATCTCCTGAGCGAACCCGATGGTCGCGGGATCAAGCCTCTCGGAAGAAACGACCGTTCCCGCCTGCTGCGAAGGCTGATTGGAAGGGAATGGTGGTCGGACAAAGGTATGAGACCATTGTCCTCCCAAAAAGACATAGCTTTGTTCGGGATGGGTAGCAAGGGTGGAAAGATAGGGTTGCAGCATCGCGTCACTGCCACGAAAGATCTGCTGGAGATGCTCCTGTGCAAGGAGCAGTTGACCAGGATCGCGCCGATCAAAGGAGAGACACTGCCAGGAATTGTTGCCAATGCTCGGCTTGATGACCGCACAGTCCCACCCATATTCTTCCATCAGGCGAGTCAATTCAACAGGAACTCCCTGGTTCAGCCAACAGGTGGGCACAATCGGAATACCCAGGTCGGAGAGTGCATGGAGATACCGCTTGTCCAGATTCCACTGAACGACGGTCCACTGATTATACAGATGGGTGACCTGCTTCACGTACCAGATCCAGAGCCGAAACGCTTCAGGGTGTTGGACATAATCCCAGGTCGAACGGATGACGACGAGATCAACGCTGGTCCAGTCGATCGTTGGGTCATCCCACGCGGCCATCCGTGCGTGCTGTCCACGTACGCTGAGTTCATCGAGCAGCAGACGATCATCGGGGGCAAGAGGATGGTCTCCTGCGAGGAACTGCGCACAGGTTGCGAGCACTATCGTCATGTGATTTTCTCCTTTTTCCAAAAACCATCAAAGCATGGCTCCACTGGTACTCCCAATGGTAGCAAAGGAACGGCAAAAGCTCTAGTGGCAGCAAGGGAAGGTTTTTGTGGGGAAGAGAGGGAAGAAACAGTTGCTTCTTCGCCTCATTATGCAGCGATAACGGAGAAAAACATAACAGCATCCAGATACTTGTTAAGAAGAAAGAGGCAACAACGAAGAAGTTGGAAAAGGCAACGAAGGAACTGGCCAAAGCTGTTAGGAAGAAGGATGAGACAACGAAGATGCCCCCGTTCGTTGTTGCCCTGACGCTTTTAGGGCGACCAGAGCATGTCACTCAGAGGATAGGAGATATTGAAGTGTCTTCAAGATCACACCTTTCGAGGCACCTCTACGGTGATCTTCAACCACAGGCTATGGAGCCTTTGCCCAGACTGTCTCAAATGCTCCTAAGGCGTAAAAATCTTCTTCATCCATCTCTTTCAGCATCTCTTGATAGAGCGTTTCGTAGTCATAAGACGATATGTTTATCCATTTCTTCAGAAATGGAGACGCAGTTTTATAGCCCAGACGCATATCTTCTATAAACTTTTTTCCTTCTGCTTCTCGTCGGATATGCATCATTGGGATGACACGTTTTTGTACATTCAAGAAGGTGCGCCCCAAGATCTGTGGCATATGGGCAGTAATACCTGTCGGTTCGATGGCAAAAAAATGACCCGCCTGATAGAGTGCTTTTGTAAAGAATCCAGTCATCATCATCAATGCTGGGCTACTGCTCCTGTACACGAGAGTTGCCTCAGTGACTCTGACAATGCCACTTCGACGGGTGACACGTTTATATTGCTGAAGTAATGTTGGCCAGTCCCAGGTACGCAAATAGCTCATACCCAACCTCTGATTGACCAGATCGAAATACTCGTCAGGAAATTCCAGCAGACGCAGAGCGTCCATAGACTGAAACTGAACGCGGTCACTCAGGCCCAGTGCATTGGCCTTCGCCCGTGCGTATGCCAGCATGCTTCCGCTGATATCGACTCCCACCAGGAGCGGAATGTCCGGGTAGGTCTGCGCGACCTCCATCAGCCAGCCACCGGTTCCACATCCCACATCCAGAATATGCTGGAAACGCGTCAGATCTTCCTGCTCAGGAAGCACGCCTCCCATTTTTCGCGTCAGCAGGTCGTCTTGTAGCTCCAATCGTTCCATTTCCGACAAGTTGTCGCGATCCTGGACCAGGTACGTGCTTGGGTGCTCTTTCTGGGCAGTAGTAACAAGAGGAGGTGATGGCTCCTTGAGAGGTACTTCTGCGTGTTGAGACAATCCCAACGCTCTTGCGTCTTTCCCCAGTACTCTACACAAGACTTCTACATTGCGATCAGACGGAAATGCATCGCCACGCTCCCATCGACCAACTGTCAAGGTCGTGACGCCGACCCGCTCGGCTAATTCAGCCTGGGACCATCCTCTGGCCTTTCTGGCTATTTGTAAGAGTTCCATGTGGCTCCCTCCGAATAAGTATTTCTGAATAGTATAACATTTGAGAGGTGATGATACTTTTTTTGATAATGATACTTTTTTAAGGCAGACCTAATACGAAATGATACTTTTTTTGTGAGAAACGATATTCCAAAAAAGATAATTGTATGGCATGCTTTTTACAGTGGAAAAATTCAAAATGAGATTGGAGAAGGAGCGAGAGAATGCAGCAACTTAGCATTTTTTCGCTCGGCAGAACTCGACTGCTGGCATTTGAAAAAGAAGAGCTAACGCCACCACTTTTGATCCTTCAAAAGCGTTTTAAGCACCTTTTGCTGGTTAGCAAGAAGCGATGCAAGACACATACTTGCGTCGTGTGAAGCAAATAGGATTGAGTGGATTGCCCGGTATGACACGATGGCCTTGTAGCATTATGACTAGAGAGCTTCACCCTGAAGCGCCCAAAAGAAACACACGCCTATGCAAGAATCTCACCCCGTAGGTCGCTATCCTATCGAAAGGTTTGACCACGAACGCACCATTCGTATTGAGCGCGACATTATCCGCTTTACGCCAACGGAATATCGCTTGCTCTTGCTGCTATTGGAGAACCGACCTGTCACAGACAGGGAGTTCTACACAGCGGTCTTTCAGTATCAAGTAAGCGACACTCACGCTCGTCTCAATCTTGACAAGCACATCGACAATATTCGATTGAAGCTTCGTCCACATGGGTTCGATGTGTTCAGAATATTGAGATACGATGCCTATGTCCTGTTACATGCCAGTTAACACCCTTGCCCAAAACATCTGGAAGGAACCATCACATGACACACACAGTTCACCAGGAACTAGAAAACACCTCAACCTACTTCTCAAACGCCGATTCACTGGTCGAAACAAGTCGAGTGCTTCTTGAAGAACGCTACGCTATCTTATTCCTTCCTGCCCTTTTTCTGGGTCTCCGAGCGCTAAAAACTGTCATGGTACTGATGGAGGGAAGCAATTCAAGGGCCATTGAGAGAAGAAAAACCTTCGGTCTGTCAAGAGTGCCTTTTGCAGCAAATCCAGGTACGCTTACCTTATTCTTCTAGGAAAGGAGGAAAACTGATGAGTCATTTTGTTGCCATATTCCTGGCTGCACTTTCCCTTACCCCTCTTGCCATTCTCCGTCCTGGCGACTAACCAGGCAAGAAAGAGCTTTGCTCTTCTGGTTGATGGTTCTATCAGGCATCAGGAAGACCAGCGAATAATGTACCGACCATCAGCCAGAAGAGGACTTTGTTCACTGTAAAGGAGCTAAAATTGCGTCTTTTTTTTCTAACGAGGTGAGGTGTGTGAGGGAGAAAGTGGGATCTGGGTCTATGGGCTGCGTACAAAAAGCGAAGATATGCTCAGACAATGTCGATTGTGGCTCGCTGAAGCCTACGGCGTACAGGGCAAACTCTGGCAAGCAGGAGAGCAGTATCGAGCAATCGTCCTGACTAATCCATCTGATGAAGAATCCCTGCGCCAATGACTGGAGTTGCTTGCTCGGCATGGCAAACGGTGGGAAGCGCTGAAGCGTTATGAGGATGTCAAAGCCGCCTGGGAAGCGCAAGGGTTCACAGTTTCACCTGACATCACGGCTTTATCGACGCACCTGGAGCAGCGAACACTGCTGGCGGTCGCCCCATCTGCCTATCCTGTGGAGAGTATACCAGGAGACAGTGAACAAAGTACAGGAGAGTCATGTGTGCAACACTCCCGCCGTAATCTTATCCAAAAGCTTCTAGAGGCCAGTGGTCTAACATTTTTTTCAAGTGATGTCTATCTTGACCTGGAAACCCTAGAGCGACTTTCAAGCGCTGTGCATTCCTCTTCTCTGATTGATGAGACGACTACAGCGTAGCTTGAGAGAAGCACAAAGGAGCGCCGCTGTGCGTTTGTTCAATCAGATGGGAGTACATGGCAAGAGATATTTCAGGTGATGTCTGGGCATTTATGCATTGTCACGCAACTCCCTGAAAGGCATAGAAAGCACTCTCAACTTTGTACAATTGCTGGTGAAACGGCCTTGCTTCTTGGTGATCTCCTTTTTAATGCTGGCGACAATAGTTCTGCTCATAAATAGTATCAGGGGGCATTCGATGCTAGCCAAGGAAACACTGTTCTCAAGGCTGTTATTCTTGGCCGTATGGCACTCATTCCTATTTACGAGCATCAGCCTCAAATCACGATCTCCTTGATTGAGGAGACTCAGCAAATCGCGCCGGATACGACGGCGGATCTTATCCTCGCATGGTTATGGGCTATGAAGGGAGAGGCATATGCAACCTTAGGAGAGGCTAGAGCGTCGGTCAAGTAATGAAGAAAGAGGCTTAGATTGGATAAATGACACGACAAAACGTCCACATTCTTAGCTAGATGAGAAGAGGAAAATTATGAACCTATCTGGACCACACTCAATTGAAAGGAAAGAAACGTTGTGTCAGGAGCATCATTTCATGTCCTTATTGTAGGAGGAGGTCTCGGTGGCCTCTGTCTGGCTCAGGGGCTACGGCAAGCAGGCGTCAGTGTCACCGTCTATGAACGCGATGCCACACCGGTCATCAGGAAACAGGGCTACCGTCTTCATATTGACGCTCGTGGAGCGAATGGGCTGCGTGCCTGCCTGCCATCTCATTTATTCGAGTTGTTTACCGCGACAGCCTCGCCGCCGAGTCACCAGATCACGGTGATGAACAAGCACCTCAGAAAACTGAGGGTGATTGGTTCGCCGAAGGTGGATACCACCAGCCCGGCACCATTTAATGCTGGCGTCGATCGGCTGACACTCCGCGAGATCCTTCTCGCTGGTCTTGATGGGATTGTCTCGTTCGGGAAGGAGTTCAGTCATTATGAGCAGCAGACGGACGGGAGTGTGCGAGCCGTCTTCGCCGATGGGACGGTTGCTCGTGGGGATGTGCTGGTGGCTGCGGATGGCGTCAATTCGCGCCTTCGCCAGCAGTTTCTTCCCGAAGCCGCCATCGTTGATACTGGTACCCGCTGTATCTATGGGAAAGTCCTCCTGACGGAAGCTATTCAGCCTTTGATCCCCAATTTTCTTCATGACGGCTTTACTGTGGCTGTTAGCTTGCGGCTCAGTATGGCTCTTGGCTTGATTGAATTTCTTCACCCGCCCGTTGAGGCCGCATCTCAGCTTGCTCCTGATGTGCAATTTCACGCCAGTGGCAATTATCTCATGTGGTCCCTGAATGCTCCCCGTGCGCAGTTCGCCGCTTCCGACGATGAGCTGTTTTGCATGGATGGCACTGCGCTCCATCAACTGGTTTTGAAACAGATAAAAAGCTGGCATCCCAACCTGGGAACGTTGATTGCCGTGAGTGATCCCGCAGAGATTTTTCCGATTGCCGTTCGTGTTTCGATACCCTGTGAACCCTGGCAGAGTGCCCCTCCCTGTCACGCTCTTAGGGGATGCCATCCATGCCATGAGCCCTGCAGGTGGCTCTGGTGCGAATATGGCGTTAGTCGACGCGTGTCTGCTCTGTCAAACATTGATCTCCATTGCCCATGGAGAGAGATCCCTCTTGCAAGCCATTCATGAGTATGAAGCGCGAATGCTCAAAGACGGTTTCGAGGCAGTCCGCTTCTCTACAAGAGGAGGCATCTTGAGCGACGATACAACAGCAAAGAAAGCGTTGCGCCAGAGAGTATTTCGCCTCACACACCGCTCGTAACCAAACACATTGGAGCGTCTCATTCTGCCTCCTTAGGTGGCGCGAAGGACGTCAACATGAGCATGTGTTTTCAGCATGTCGACCAAGATAGTAAGCGGCATCCTGAAGGGTGGCTTGAAGATGCGGGGAACGAGCAAAGACGTGCAGATGGTGGACGACGGCGCAACGACGCAGGTCAAAGAGATTCTTGCACAGTCCCAGATAGCGGGCACGCCGATCCATGAGCGTCGCCTCAATGACCTCATCATCTGAGACGCCAGTGTATGCCTCCAGGATCAGCACCAGGGCCAGCATTGCTGGGGCAATTGGGGGCTGTCCACGTTCCGCCTTCTGATACAGGCTTGCCAATTCCTGCTGGAACGCTTCGTCAAAGAGTGCATGTCGGTGATGACGTAAAAACACAATCAATCTCAACTCTGGCGCGATTGTTGCTCACACCAATGTCTCAAATGTCGATGAAGTAGCACATCTTGGAGCGCATTTTTTCTTCGCCTCTTATGGCTCAGATTTGCAGATTCCCCGGCTCGTTTCGACCAGTGCACAGGGCAGAGTGTTGGCTCTCGTTGTCAGGACGCGCCGGTCGCATACCATGACAGTTGATCCATCGTACGGACACATTTTTTTGCCCTTCGATGACGGCAACATCTTCGTGTTTGAAGAAAAACGGGCCACACGCTAAGAGTCTGCGAAATACCTTGAGGAAGGGTGAGAAGCACTCGATGAGAGATGTGTACAGTGCTTCTCACCTTCCTCAACCGAGTACGCACGTCGGGGATGGGGTAACGTTTCTACCCAGGGCCAGATATCCGGGCCAGGAATCACTACTTCCAGTATTCTCAACCCTCTTCAGGTGCCGCAGTCAGGCCAGCAGCCACGGTGCCCGCGCTAACTTACAGTATCCTCACACAGATAAGTCCCTCTTCAGGTCAAGCTGTAAAGAGACGGTTTTACTCTGCCAGGCCACTTACAGGGATTAGTCCCTCTTCAGGCTTTGTGGTTCAGCGAAAGCAGGAATGATCTTGCACTTACAGTATCCTCACACGGATTAGTCTCTCTTCAGGAACATGACTTCTCACTGTCCCTGGTGCAGGTTCAATAGACCTCCTGTGTAAAGGATAGAAAAGTGCTAAAATAAGCATGGTGCTTCGTGCCCACAATCAAAACACGCAACGAAAGGAAGCCCTTATTCTATGGATGAGTGGAAACAAGACCGTATTGGCTCAGCAGAGCGTGGAGAGAACCCAACGGTGCTTACTCGTATGCGCAGCGGCTTCGCAGTGATTGGCGACAGTCAATTTCTTCCAGGTTACTGCTTACTGCTCGCTTCTCCCAAAGCAGAGCACTTGAGCGATTTGCCCTTTGCACAACGGAGTGTGTATCTCCAAGACATGAGTCTGCTTGGGGAGGCCATTATGCGCGTCTGTCGCCCCCTTCGCATGAATTATGAGATTCTGGGCAATTACGATCACTATCTTCATGCTCATCTTTTCCCTCGCTATGACTGGGAACCCCGTGAACGGCAAGACTAT
>DAOTTL010000263.1:0-1828 GCA_034438135.1 Ktedonobacteraceae bacterium
CAGGCGATAGGGGGAGAAGTGAGCAAACGCTCTTTCTTTTTATTGAAAACTTCTGTAGGATTAGAGAAGGAAGATAACAAAAGACTCCTCTGGAGGACATTCAACGAAGAAGGAGGCCATGCGTCCTATGAGCTTATTACATGGAGGTTGGCTGGTCGCAAAAGCCCTGAAGCGCGAAGGAGTGGAAGTAGTATTTACGCTGAGTGGCGGCCATATTGCTGGTATTTATGATGGTTGTCTGCGTGAGGGCATTCGTGTGATTGATACGCGACATGAGCAGTCAGCAGTTCACGCGGCTGAGGGTTGGGCTAAGAGTACGCGCAAGCCGGGGGTGGCACTTGTAACCGCTGGACCCGGCGTAACGGATGGCGTGACGGGTGTTGCCAATGCTTATCTGGCAAATAGTCCTATCCTGGTCATCGGAGGGGCGGCTCCTCAGGGTCTCTGGGATCGGGGTGCATTGCAGGAAATGGGACAGCTTGATCTGTTGCGTCCAATTACCAAATGGGCGCGTTCAGTACATGAGACATCACGTCTGGGTGAATATACAGCTATGGCTTTTCGTCAGATGTTGAGTGGAAAACCTGGTCCAACTTTCTTAGAGATGCCGATGGATATTCTCTCGAATTTTGCGGACACAGATACATTGCTTGATCCAGGTGAGCCAGAGAACTATCGCTATCAAGGTAGAAACGCCCCTGATCCGCAGATGGTGGCCCGAGCGGTGGCTCTGCTGGAAAAAGCACAGCGCCCGGTAATCATGGCGGGAACCGCTGTCTGGTGGTGTGATGCCTCTGAGCCATTGCGCAGACTGGCCGAACGTCTGAATGCGCCTGTCTATCTGAACGGGGGTGGACGAGGCTGTTTACCGCCGACCCATCCGTTGTTTTTCAGTAGCTCGCGCCGTAAAGCTCTGGAAGGGGCCGACACAATTATCGCTGTCGGTACGCGTATGGACTTCCGGCTTGGCCACGGTCAACCGCCGCTTATTCCTGCTCAGGCCAATCTCATCTGGTTGGATATTGCAGCCGAAGATGTTGGCGTGAACCGCGGCATGGCAGCGGCCCTGGTAGGTGATGTTGGATTGAGTATGGACTATATGGCTGAGGGTATACGTCAGTTATCCGCAGGCCAGTGGTTGAAGTATATTCATGAGCAGGAGCAGAAGAGTCAGGAGCGTGACAGCGCAGCCCTTAACTCTGACGCGACACCTATTCATCCGCTGCGTTTCTGCCGCGAAATCCGTGACTTCATCGACGAAGATACAACGGTCGTAGGGGATGGAGGTGACATTGTCAGCTATGCTGGACGTGTCATCAATGTCAGCAAGCCCGGCTACTGGCTAGATCCGGGTCCAATGGGCTGTCTGGGTACCGGCACTGGTTTTGCCATTGGAGCACAACTGGCTCGTCCTGGTAAACGGGTATTGATCGTCCATGGAGATGGGGCCTTTGGTCTCAACGGGATGGACTTTGAAGCCATGGCGCGTCAGAAGTTGCCGATTGTCTCGATTATTGGCAACGATGGTGCCTGGGGACAGATCAAGCATCCACAGAAAATGATTGTTGGCCATACCACAGCAGCCGAACTCACTCCTGGCACGCGTTATGATCAGGTCGTTGCAGCCCTGGGTGGGTACGGTGAACTGGTCGAACATCCTGAAGGGATCAGGCCAGCGCTCGAACGCGCTTTTGCCTCCGGTCTGCCCGCTTGTGTCAACGTGCTACTCGACCCTGAAAAACCCTATAGCCGTTCAACCAATGTCGCCGTGTAGCAGAAATTTGTATGGGCAAAGCCCATATTTCCCTTATTTAAAGAAGAAGAGAGT
>DAOTTL010000264.1:0-4333 GCA_034438135.1 Ktedonobacteraceae bacterium
AGAACAGAGGGATGTCGGGCGCTGCGCGTGGCGCAGCACCCGACATCCCTAACAAACGCATGGGCGGGCAGGATATTCGTCCACAAATCGTATTCGCCAACAAAGTCTTAGGAAAAGGAGGCGGGGTATGAGTCATCCCTCATTTTGACAAAATGAGCAAACGCTTAATCTGGCGGCTGCGCCGCCAGATTGAAAAGGGAGAAATGGCTGAGTTTGCAAGCTGCAAAGCGGCTTGCAAACTCAGCCATTTCTCCCTTTTCTCGGGGGTGGGGCGGCTTTACAAGCCGCAGAAAAGTTTGGGATGACTCATAAAAAGCTTTTTCTCCTGATTTTGGAAAATCGGAATGACTCATATCAAAATGAGGTGTTGTGTTGGTGGGGCCGAAAGCCAATGGCTTTCGGAGAATTAAATAGCCCGGCCTCACCATTCTCATGGAGTATTGCAGTAGAGGGCATTCGTGGTAAACTGGAGAGAAATTGCAGCACACGATCACTGCAAAGAATAACTTCCCATGGTACGAGGTGATTGTTAGTGGAAGGAGTAGAAGAGAGTGAAGTCCACCACCCCTACAGCCATAATTGGTGCGGGACCCTATGGTCTGGCAGTATCAGCCTATCTCAGGAACAAAGGTGTACCAACCTTGACCTTTGGCAAGTCCATGGGATTCTGGAAAAACATGCCACCAGGTCTCTGTCTTAAATCAGTCTGGAGCGCTTCCAGCCTCTTTGATCCTACAGGTGAGTACAGTCTAGAGAGTTATCTCCGTGCAACAGGTAAGGTTAAGCTGGAACCGATCCCTCTCGATTTCTTTCTGGACTATGCACTATGGTTTCAAGAGCATATGGTTCCAGAAATCGATCCCACGCTTGTCCGATCGCTCGCCCGCGATCACCAGAGCTTCAGGCTCACTCTGACAGATGGACGGGAAATATGTGCATCACGGGTGATTGTTGCCAGTGGCATCGCGGAATTTACTCAGATACCAGAGTACGCCCGCGGTCTCCCCTCAAGCCTGGTCAGGCATACTCAACATATCGGCTCCTTCGAGCAGTTTCTTAACCAGCGCGTAGCAATAATTGGCAATGGACAGAGTGCCCTGGAATATGCCGCATTACTTCATGAAGCCGGTGCAGAGGTCGAAGTCATTGCGCGGAAACCATTCATCTGGCACTCACGAGTGCTCTATGAGCGTACAGGTCCAGCTCGCCATCTCTTCTATCCACCTGGAGACGTAGGACCGCCAGGAGTCAACTGGATCGTGGCTTTTCCACACCTCTTTCGTCTCCTACCCGAGGGCATCAGACAGCCATTGCACCGACGCTCTGTACGACCCGCAGGTGCAAAGTGGCTACGTGTCAAGGTTGAGGGAAAAGTCCTTCTGACATCCGAGACCTGGATTGAGCAAGCCAGGACCCATGGGGAACATCTACACTTGAAGCTCAGCGACGGGAGCGAGCGAGAGGTCGATTTCTTACTTCTGGGAACCGGCTATCAACCCAATCTCAGCCGACTGCCTTTCCTGGATACTAACCTGAGCCAGCAGATCCAGACAAGCGATGGGTATCCCATACTCAACTCCTGGTTTGAGTCCTCGCTACCCAATCTACACTTCGCGGGCGCACTGGCTGGCCAGACATTTGGACCTGTCTGCCGATTTCTCTATGGAGCCAGAATTCCAGCCAGCCATATATCACAACGCATAATCTCTCAGAGATAACGGAGAGAAGATGATGAGGGGTGAGTTATCCCTCCATCTTCCTGTGGCTCGCAAAGCCACCCCTGCTCTTCAAGAAAGGAAAAATAGCTGAAATTGCCAGCAGCTTCGCTGCTGGCAATTTCAGCTAGTTTTCCTGCAAGGCTGTTATGCCGAGATAGCGGCACGCCGGGCCTCTTGAGAGTCCAAAACACTCTGAACACTGGCCAGAACTCGTACCACCTCCAGACCAACCTCGCCACTGGCACGTGGAGGTTGACCGGTACGAATTGCCTGAGCAAAATCCTTGCACTCCAGGTGCAGAGGCTCCTCCCAGTAAATGTGTGGAATTGTAATTGCACCGTAACGATATGAAACAACAGGGTCAGCATGAACATCTGCACCCTTATTGTAGACCTTAATCATCTCGGCGGGATTGGTATCATCGTAGACAACCATGCGCTGATCGCCAATCAAGGTCACCCTACGAATTTTACAAGGATGTAACCAGCTCACGTGAATATGGGCGTTCATTCCATCAGCAAAACCCAGATCGAGATGCGCCACATCCTGGATCTGAGGCTGGACATGCGCATGGGCCTGAACCTTAATATTCTCCGGCCTCTTTCCAAGCAGGTAGAGTAAGATAGAGATATCATGTGGTGCCAGATCCCAGATCACATTGATATCGCGACGGAATAGCCCCAGATTAACTCGTTCAGCCTCGATACAATAGATGCGACCCAGGTCCCCATTTTCAATCAGCTTCTTGAGTTCATTTACAGCAGGGTTATATTCAAATGTGTGGCCAACCATCAGGATACGCTTCCGTTGGCGTGCCAGGGCAACCAGTTCCTCGGCCTCCTCAACGTTGGCAGTCAACGGTTTTTCGACCAGAACATGTTTATCGTGTAGAAGCGCCTCCCTGGCCAGTTGATAGTGTGCTCGCACGGGGGCAGCAATGACTACACCATCGACATCCGAGGTGAAAATATCTTCAGGACGGGTTGTCGTGCGGACCCACGGCTGATCAGTTGCCAGAGAGTGTAGACGACCTTCATCCATATCAGCAACCATTGTCACACTTGCATGAGACAAAGAGTCCAAGTTGCGTGCAATCTTTGGTCCCCAATACCCCCAACCAATCACACCAAAACGTAAATCATCTAGCTGCATAATTACCTCATTAGGAATGGATTTTTTCAACTACTAACGCATTTTTCACACCGACAATTACCTGATCCAGTTGTTCACGAGTCAATTCTGGATACATTGGGAGCGAAACGATATGGTCCGCCACTCGCTCTGTAACAGGAAATGAGCCACGGTGATATCCATATTCAGCGCAGGCTGCCTGTAAATGCAACGGAATAGGATAATGCACACCGCTAGCCACTCCGGCATCCGTCAGCGCCTTGCGGAACTGATCACGTTCCTCCACCTCAATTACATACGCATAATATGTGTGAGTGCCCCAGGGTTGAGAGGCGGGTGTTTTTTTCACCACCTCGTGGAGTTGTTCCGTATATATCTGAGCATGTGCGCGTCGCGCCTGATTCCATTGATCTAGATAACGCAATTTTACACGCAGAATAGCTGACTGAATTTCATCAATACGCCCATTGGTGCCCAAAAATTCATGGTGGTAGCGAACATTCGAACCATGGTCGCGCCACATACGCATAGATTCGGCCAGTTCCGCATCGTTCGTTACACAGATGCCAGCTTCACCATAAGCACCCAGGTTTTTGCTACAATAGAGACTAAAACAGCCAATGTCGCCAAAGCTACCCACCGATTCTCCCTCGTAGAGAGTTCCATGGGCCTGAGAAGCATCCTCGATCACTCGCAATGCATGTTTGCGGGCAAATTCTAACACCGGGCGCATCTCAACCGGGTGTCCATAGAGGTGAACTGGAATTATCGCCCTCGTGCGCTCCGTCACAACCTCCTCCAACTGACGCCAGTCCATCATATAAGTATCGGGTTCGATATCAACCAGAACCGGACGTGCACCCACCAGAGCGATAGCCTCGATCGTTGCGATAAAACTGTTCGCGACAGTAATAACTTCATCGCCGGGTCCCACCTTGCAAGCTCGTAGAGCCAGCGCCAGAGCCTCAGTCCCCGACGACACACCAACACCTAAACGTGTTCCACAAAAGGCAGCGAATTCATCCTCAAACATCCGTGTCTGGGGGCCTAGAAACAACTGCATCCCGCTCAGTACGTCCTCAATTGCATGAAGAATCTCTGACTTAATAGTCGCGTACTGTGCCTGTAAATCAACCAGAGGTATTTGCATAACAAGCTCCTCTATATAACCCTCAGTTGAATATTCTCACTTAGAACATTCCACGGTTATGATACCGGAAAGACAGTACTCAGTAGATGCTCACACGGGTTGAGAAAGGGTTAAATCTCTATGCAGAAATAGAAGCATGAATACTTTCTCTCCCTTCTATTCTATCCAGGAGGCTATAATCCTGAATGATTTTTGAAAATACCAGCCATACATCCGTATAAAGCGTTTCTATTTCACTAACTCATGCATATGTATATATCCCACAAATACATCCATATGCCAACCGGATTTACACCACGCTGCATTAAGATATACAGCAGGATGTGTGTTCGAA